>CAZNHF010000167.1:0-5492 GCA_964572375.1 uncultured bacterium
ACCTGGCGGTCATCGACGCCGGGAACATCTACCCGATGGACTTCCACACGGTCGATGACGATCATGAGATCGTCGCGATCGAGTCCGACTACGTCTCCATTAGCCCGGTGAGGGTCTCCGGCGCCACGGAGGAGGCGATCGACGTCGTTGTCACCGTCGAAAACCAGGCGGCGGTCGCGATCGATGACGCGATCAGGTGGGATGCGCCGCCGGGGTGGGAGATCGATCCTCTGACGGCACCCGTCATCGTGAAGCCCGGCGACGTGGGCGAGTACGCGTTCAGTGTCCTGCCCCCGGAGAGCGTGTATCCTGCGCCCTCGCTTGCGCTGACCTATCCGATGTCGAACGGAATGGAGTTCGTGACGGACATCCCCCTGCGCGTCGTCCGCACGGCGGGTGCGGCCAGGTTTGACGCGGCACCGACGATCGATGGCGCACTGGCGGAGCCTTGCTGGACGAGCGCGGCGGCCGTGACGCACCTCTACCCCGCCTACGAGGGCTCGGATATCGATGGCGAGACGGAATTCCGGTTCGGCTTCGATGACCGGTATCTCTATGTGTCAGCCGTCTGCCATGAGCCGCTGGTCGACGAGATCGTGGCCGCGAACGAGGAGCGCGACAGCGCCGTCTACCGCGATGACTGCGTCGGTCTCTTTCTTCAGCCGGTCGCGGACGAGATGGTCGTCTACCAGATCTACTTCAACTCGCTTGGGGCGGTCTTCGATCAGCGGATCGAGTTCAACGAGGCGATGATCTACACGACCGACCTGACGTGGGACGGCGAGTACGACGTGGCGGCGCGCACCGGTGAGGACCGGTGGGTCGTCGAGGCTGCGATCCCGCTTTCGGAGTTCGGCGCGGCCGCCGGCGATGCCGATGTGTGGCGTGTCAACTTCCGTCGCAAGCAGCAGCGTATCCAGGCCGTCGAGGACTGGCAGATCCCGATCGACTACAACCCCAACACGTTCGGAGAACTCGTCCTGGAGTAGTGTACCCGCTCGATGGCAACTCATTCTGGGCGGATGGCGACGCCGCCCGAGGAAGAGGTACCGTGTCCGAGTACTGCGACCTCATAGTCATAGGCGCCGGACCGGCGGGGAGTGCGTGCGCGGAGGCAGCCGCGGCCGGCGGCCTCCGCGTTCGCGTCTTTGAGCGGGCGCGATTCCCCCGCACGAAGCCGTGCGCTGCGGGGTTGACGTCCCGCGCGCTGGGTCTTCTCGGCGATTCGATAGATCCGGTGATCCATCGCCGCGTCGATACCGTCGAGATGCGCATCACCAGAAGCGTCCGCGGAACGTGGAGCTCGACGCGCACGGTCGTGGCGACGACGACGCGCCGCGATCTTGACCCATTCCTCGCCGAGCGGGCGCGGCAGGCGGGCGCGCTCGTGGAACTCGGTCGGAGCGTCTCCGACATCACGGCGATGTCGGACGGCGTGGAGGTCGTCAGCGCGGGGGAACGGTTGTCGGCGCCATATGTCGTGCTGGCGGATGGGGCGAAGGGAGGGCTTCGAGCCCGCATCGGCTTGCGGCCGCTTGTGCTCGGCGGCGCGGCATACGTGCGGCTCTATCCGGACAAAGGAGCGACGCTCGGCGGACGTGCGGATGGCATCATCCTCGACGCGATGTCGAGACGCCGAGGGTACGGGTGGGTCTTCCCGAAGAGAGACCATCTCAACGTCGGCGTCTGCGGCGTCGAGCCGCCAGGTCCTGACTATCTTCGAGACGTTGAACGGCTCGTGGATGTGGTCGGGCTTTCGTCCTGGCGGCGCGAGGGGCCGTTCGCGGGATTCGTCCCGCGGGCGTCGCGTCCGGACGACCATTCGCACGGGCGGGTGCTCGCCGTCGGTGATGCCGCGGGTCTCGCCGACCCGGTCACCGGGGAGGGGATCGCGTACGCGATCCAAAGCGGGAGGATCGCCGCCGAGGTCATCGCGGGTGCCGGCGCTGCGGCCACGGCGCCGCTCGAAGCATCAACACGCTACCGCGAGCGCATCGCGGACGAGATCATCCCTCATCTTACGCTCCTGAGCCCGCTGACCCGCAGACTCCAGGCGGTCGGCCCGGCGTTCGTCGGAGCGCTCCTGTCCGTGAGGCCCATCGCCGCCGCGGTCGAGCGCTGGGTGCCGAGAAGTCCCTACACAGCGGGAGGGACTCTCACGATCGATGTTCTTCGCCGATGACATCGGCGGAGGCTGTGCCACAGGCTGTCGCCGCCGGTGCCACGCATAGTGCGTGTCCGCCGGGCGTCCGCTGACTGTCGACTCATTGCTTTGCGCTGTAATCTGTGTTATAATCGTAAATTAGAGCAAACCGAATGAAACGCGCGAGTTCACTCCACCACAAGGAGATGAGGAACATGATGCGTGTTCTGTCCATGTGTCTTGCTGCGGCTCTGGTGCTGGCCGCACTGCCCGCGATGGCGGCCGGTCCCGATGGACCGTACGTCCAGGCGCGAGTCGAGCTGAAGAGCGCTTCGGAGCGCGAGCGCTTCGCGAGCATCGAGGGGCTTGATGTCATGAAATCGAAGCCGGGGGTCGGTGTCCAGATCGTGACCGACTTCGAGCAGATCGACGAACTCCGCTCGCTCGGGTTCGATGTCATCGTTGAGATCGACGACATGTCGGCCTTCTACGCCTCGCGGAACACCTCCCGCGGATACGGGGATTTCTACACGTTCGATGAGGTCGAGGTATTCATTGACGCGCTCCATACCTCGCACCCGAACATCGTCAGTGAGCCGTTCAGCATAGCGACGACGCAGGAGGGGCGGACGGTCTGGGCCTTCAAAATCTCGGACAATCCCGAGGTTGACGAGCTCGAACCCGAGGTCCTCTTTGATGCGCTACACCACGCGCGTGAGCCGATCGGGATCAACGCCGTCTTCAACTTCATGGACTGGTTGACTTCAAACTATGGGACCGATCCCGAGGCGACGTTCCTCGTCGACAACCGCGAGATCTGGTTCATCCCGTGCGTCAACCCGGACGGCTACGCCTACAACGAGTCGACCGACCCCGATGGCGGCGGGATGTGGCGAAAGAATCGGACGGACCACGCCGGCAGCACGTGCTACGGCACCGATCCGAACCGGAACTATGACTACGAGTGGGGAACGAACGGCATCTCGTTTGATCCGTGTAACGACCTCTACTGCGGTTCGTACGCCTTCTCCGAACCGGAGATCGCCGGCTACAGAGACTTCGTTCTCGCGCACGATCTTGTGACGAACATCTCGTTCCATTCGGTCGTTGGCGCCGTACTCGTGCCGTACGGATACGGCGTGGCGACCTTCCCGCCGGAGCCCGACAACACGATCTTTCACGACATCGCCAACACCATCGCGGCCTACAATGGCTACGAGGTTGGTTCGTGCTGGGAGGTCCTCAACTACTCAGCCTCAGGAACGACGTGTGATTGGCTGTACGGTGTGGCGGGTGTCTGGTCGGTCTGCGTCGAGGTAGGGGGCAGCGGATTCTGGCCGCAGCAGAGCGAGATCGCGGGACTGACTGCCGAGAACCTCTGGGGGCAGCAGTACATGAGCCGGATCGCCGGCGCTTATCTGGCGCTCGAGTCGACCCACTTCACGGGTGGCAACGGCGATCAGGAGCCCGACGCGGGTGAGACGCTGACCATGACCGTCAACATCGAGAACCAGGGCATCGTGGCCGACGCGGCCAATGTTCAGGTGACGGTTCTGTGTGACGATCCGTACGTCGATCTTCACGATGCGCAGACGACGCTCGGGACGATCCTGGCGGGGTCGGCCGGGCAGAACACCTTCGACGAGTTCTCGTTCTCGGTCGACGCCGGCACGCCGGATGGACACGGTCTCATCATGACGCTCGTTATCGAGGGCGACGGCCTCTACATGGAGGAGCAGCTCTCCTGGATGGTCGGTGAGCCGACGGTCCTGTTCTTCGACGACATGGAAGGCGGCACGGGCAACTGGGTCGAGAGTGACGGGAGCTGGGGTCTGACGACCACGTCGTCGCACTCGCCGTCCAATTCGTACACCGACAGTCCCAGCGGCAGCTATGGCAACTACGTCGATTCGTGGATCGAGCTGGCCACGCCGATCGACTTTTCTGCGGCGACCGCCGCGGACCTGTCGTTCTGGCACCGCGTGAGCACGGAGGAAGACTACGACTTCTGCTACGTCGAGGCTTCGGACGACAACGGCACCACGTGGAACCAGGTCGGTCCGAAGTACCACGGCAACAGCTACGGGTTCCAGAACATTGAGCTTTCGCTCAACGACTTCGTAGGAACCGCCGGCTTCAAGCTCCGCTTCCGTCTGGTGTCGGACTCGTACATCACCGATGACGGATGGTACGTCGATGATGTGACCATCAGTGGTCCGCCGACCGGCAACACGAAGCCGACCGTGCCGGTTCTCAATGACCCGCCTGACGGCGGGACGGTCGCGGTGTCGACACCCCTGCTGACGGTCGACAACTCGAGCGACATCGATCCCGGCGACGTTCTGACCTACGGCTTCCGCGTCTACGACGACGAACTCTGCACGAGCCTCGTCACGTCGACGTCGGGCGTGACCGAGGGTTCCGGAACGACCTCGTGGACCGTGGGCGCAGCGCTTTCGGACGGGACGTACTACTGGAGAGCCTACGCGGACGACGGGACGGAGCGGAGTCAGCTGATGGAGACCGGCTCGTTCATCGTTGAGAGCACGGGTGTCGGCGAGACCGTCGGCCGCCTCGCGCTCTATGCGGCGAGCCCGAATCCGTTCGGCGGCAGCGCGAAGATTTCGTTCGCGATGCCGGCACGCGGAGATGCCGAGCTGTCCGTCTACAGTGTTGACGGTCGTCTCGTGCGGACGCTGGTCTCCGGCGAGGCCGGTCCCGGTCAGGTCGACCTGACGTGGGACGGTCGCGACAATTCCGGCAGCCGCGTCGGCAACGGTCTCTACTTCATGCGTCTGACCGCCGCCGGGGAGACCCGCCACGGCAAGCTGGTAGTGCTTCGCTAACGCCTTTCTGAGGAACCGCCGACACCCGCGGGCACGGCGCGCGGACGGCGAACAGAGAGCAGATCACGAGAGAGCCGGTCCCCGCGGGGGCCGGCTCTCCTCTATTGCTCCGGCTGTCAAGGTCGTGCAGGGCGCAACGTGGCCGGTCCGCAATGTCTCCCGGTTTCCGGACGATCCGACGAGCCCGCCTGAGATGCCTGTCTGTAGGGCCCTTTCCGTACATTCGCTGGTACGCCCCTTGCAACACTCTATACCCGGAAGCCCCGTCGCATGGTCACAACCGGTCGGAGGAGGGGGATCGATGCACACAGCGAATGTTTGGAAGCTTGCCACAACGTGCCTGGCGATACTCGCGGCGTTCGCGTGCGTCTCGTGTTCGACGACCGCCGGTCCCTCCGACTCGGATCCGGACGCTGCGGCGATCCCGACGCGGAGCGTCACCGGGGAAATCACTCTTCCGACAGGCTCGGCACACTCCGAGGAGAACCTCACCATTCTCTCCC
>CAZNHF010000168.1:0-5451 GCA_964572375.1 uncultured bacterium
GCGGTCATCGGCTGGATGTCGAACCTCCCTGCCTCCTCGCGCGTGGAGTACGGCCTGACGGCCGAGTACGGGCTCGTGGCGTCGGACGACGCCTACATGACAAGCCACGCCGTGGAGATTGCGGGGCTTTCGGAGAACACGACATACCACTACCGGGTCATATCGGAGACCGAGTACGGACTCGAGGCGGTTTCCGACGATGCGACGTTCAATACGTGGCTCTCCCCTCTCGAGATCTCCGGCCTCGTGATCGTGCCGGGTGTCTCGGTACTGACGATCAACTGGACCACGAACCGCCCGTCCGACTCTCGCGTCGAATACGGCGAGGATGACTCGTACGGGATGGTCACTCCGCTCGCGCCGGCCCTCGTGACGGAACACTCCGTGCCCATCGGCGGACTCCTCCCGAACGAGCTCTACCACATCAGGGCCTGGAGCATCGATGACTGGGGCTACGCGACCAGCTCCGGCGACCGTACGGGTACGACACTTCCTCCGGAGCTCACAGTGCTCTGGGTCACAGTGACCGATATCGAGATGACGACCGCCCGGGTGGAGTTCCAGACATCGAATCCCTCGCGGTGCCTCGTCGAGTACGGGATGGGCGACTCGCTCGCGCTCTCTACTCCTGAGGAACCGGACCCCGTCGTCTACCACGGGATCGATCTTGCGGGACTCGCGCCGGGCGCTTCCTACGTCTACCGCGTCGCCGCGACGGACGTCTACGGGCAGCAGACAGCCACCGCGGTGGCATCGTTCGAGACGAGACCGGTGGAACTTCCGATCCCGCCTGCGATCACCGAGCTCGCGGTGCGCGGACTCAGCGCCAGCACGGCCATGATCCGATGGACGACGGACAGACCGGCGACCTCCGAAGTGCAGTACGGGCTTTCGTCCGACTACTCGGCGAGCGTCTACGACCCGGCACTCAGCGTCGAACATGAGGTCATGCTGTCAGGACTCGACATGGAGAGCATCTACCACTTCTGCGTCGCCTCCGAGGACGAGGTCGGACTCCGGACAGAGACTCCAGATGACACGTTCTCGATCATCGACGCCGGCGATGGACTGCCACCCGCGACCCCTGAGGTTCCCGACGTGGTCGTCACGGACGCCGGTCTCAGAATTTCTCTGCCGCAGTCGCCGGAACCCGCGGTCGTGGCTCACCGGGTGTACCGCCGTGCGGAGAGCGACCTCTTCTTCGAGATGATCGCGGAGGTTCCGGTCTCGGAGGACGCATACGTCGACGCTGACGCCGCAGGCGGCGTTGTCTACGAATACACGGTATCGGCCATCGACCTCTGGGGGGTCGAGAGCTCCCGTTCGGCGGCCATCACGTGTGTTGCCGGGACGGACACGAACGCTCATCTGTGGGTATTCCCGAATCCGATCCGGGAGTCTGCGACGCTGCGGATAGCGGCCCCGGTCTCCGGGACGCGTGGTGAGTCGTGGGACTACACGATCCGAATCTACGACGCGGCAGGTCGGCTCGTTCGCACGATGTCGGGACGCGGGGTTGAGGATGTCGTGAAGAACGTCAGGTGGGACGCACGCGACGAGCTGGCCGAAATCGTCTCGAGCGGCGTCTACTTCTGTGAGGTCACCGCAGCCGGGTCCCGGGCCAGAACGAAGCTCATCGTCCTCCGCTAGTCCGTCGCTCCATCTCCATCGAGTCGGCCACTGCCATCCTTATCCCTCAGCATGATCAGAAACGTCATGTCGTCCTCCTGGGGAGCGCCGTCAACGAACGCGCGCACGTCGTCCATGATGCCGGCGCGGAGTCCCCTCGCCGACCCCGCGAGCCGGTTGCGCGCCGCGTCGGCCAGGCGCTCCTGCCCGAAGTAGTCCCCACCGCGGTTCTCCGCATCCGTGACGCCGTCCGTGTACAGAACGAGCGCACGCCCCGGATCGATCGTGGTCTCGGCGGTGGTCCAGGACTCGCCGGGCAGCATGCCGACCGGGATGCCTGTGGCGCCGAGTTCGTCGACGTGGTCGCTGCTGACGATGTACCCGGGGTTGTGCCCGGCGTTCGCGTACGTCATCGTTCCGGTGCCGGGATCGAGAACGCCATAGAACAGCGTGGCGAAAAGTCCGCTCCGTGAGTCGCTGAGCATCCTCGCATTGACCGCCGACATCACGCGCCCCGGCTCCAGACCATACTCCGACGCATACGTCCTCAGGAGCGTCCTGACGAGCGCCATGTAGAGCGCAGAGGAGACGCCCTTCCCGGAAACGTCGGCGACAGCCAGACCGTACCTGCCGTCGGATAGCTCCATGATGTCGAAGAAATCGCCTGAGGCCTCGCGCGCGGACTCGAGCCAGGCGGACGCCTGCCAGCCCGGGATCTCCGGAGCCCGGTCGGGCAGGAGACTGTTCTGTATCTCCTCGGCGAGCGCCAGCTCCTTCTTGAAGCGCTCCACGTCCACCGTGTCTCGGTAGATGCTTGCGCCATGGAGCGCCGAGGCGATCTGGGCCGAAAGCGCCTGTACCGCGGGAAGGAGTTCGGACACATTGCCCCGATCCCAACGGCGGCCGAACGCGATGCCGCCAAGCGGGTCGCCGGTCTCACGGTTCACGATCGGTGCCAGAACGAGGTTGAGCTGCGCCACGGCGCTTCTGTCCCACGGAAGGGATTCGCCCGGACGGATGATGAACGACTCCGGGTACTGCTTGAGCCACTCCCATATCCCGTGCGGGAGGCTCTCCATGGTCGGCGGCTCGCTCAGCACAACGTCGTCCGGAAAGAGACGAATCTCGAGCTTGCCGTACATCAGCATGTCGCTCGCGTGGCGCCTGAGAACGTCCGCAAGCGTCGACGCGTCCGGAGGCGCATCCAGGATGGCCCGCGCCAACCGCTCGAGCCGCTCAAGTTCGCGGGAACGCTGGACGTTCGTCTGGATGGCTTCGCTCATCCTGTGAGCGACGGCGCTCGCGAGGAGCGTACCGAGCATGAAGAATCCGAAGGCCCAGTAACCGCCAACGACGAAGAGACCGGCCGCAAGGACCGCGAACGGGTCGATGAGAAGGGGCCACACGGTCGACTGAATGCTGAAGCGCCAGAGCATCCCGCGATCGTCGCGCGAGAGCCCGAGCGTCCTCGAGAATGCGAAGAAAGAGAGAAACGGGAGTGTGATCAACCCCCAGACGAGCGAGCGGACGGCCGTGCAGACGACCGCCAGGAAACCGACCGATGCGACGAGACCGGCGATCGGGATAGAACCGCCGAGCCAGCGGTAGAGCGAGAGAGCGACGATGCTGGCCGTCAGCTGCGCCGCCACCTCGAGCGTGAATCCGCGCAGCCTCGTCCAGAATCCGGTCGGTGTCTGCGCGGAGGAGACGCCTGACACGAGCCCGACCAGCGGGAACGGGAGCGCCAGCCAGAGCGCGGTGGGACCAAGAACGAGAGCCGCCGCCCAGACGCACATGCCCTCGACGCTACCGCTGTAGTCCGCGAACGTACCCTGGCGGATCTCGGTGACGGCGAAGAACGAGAGCCGTCGTGAGAGGTACATGAGCACGAATGCGATAGCGAGGAACGGCCAGTGGTCGACGGCGATCGAGAGGTCGGTCCTCCTCGCGATCCAGAAGAGCGCGAGGATGAGAAACGGGGTCGAATAGGCGACGCCGAACACATCGCCGATGCAGACGGCACGCTCCTGCCCCTCCATGTCGCGGAGTTCAGGCCTGACGTAGCAGGCGAAAGTCTCCAGTATCCTCTCCACGCACGCTCCGTTCACTCGGCTCCGGGCTTCCGGCGGATCAGCGTCCGGCGACAGGTCGCCCGGTGATCTCTCGCGACATCGGCCGCTCACGAGGCCTTCGACGCCACAGCATCCTACTATGCCCGCCATGCTGGAGCGAGTCAAGCGCGAGCGTTGACCCGCGCCCGCGAGTGTCGCTATAATGCCACCGCCGTCGTGCGAACGGACTCAATTGCTCAGGAGTGCAGGCCGGTCCGCTCAAAGCTCGGCGCCGGGAAGGCGTCGGAGCCTTGTTGCGCACCCCAGACGAAGGAGAGCGTCATGAAGCGTCTACTGCTTCTGCTCATCGTCACTTCCATATCCCTCGCACTGGCCGTCGGCTGCTCGTCGAGCGGCGGATCCGGCCCGGACGACGATGACAACGATCCTGCCGGGAGCTCCATCGGTCCCGCTGGCGGCGAGGTCGAACTCGATGGCCAGGCACGGCTCAACGTCCCCGCCGGCGCGCTCGCCGACACGGTCGACTTCACGATGGAGGAGAACAACTCCCCCACCGCACCGCCGCAGGGCAAGGGCTTCTGTTCGGACTGCGTGTCGATAGGTCCGTCCGGCACGACGTTCGTCGTGCCCGCGACGGTCACCATCGAGTACGACCCGGGCGACCTCGGCGGCGCCGACGAAGGCGACGTCGTCATCTACACGGATGACGGCCGCGGGTGGACGGCTCTGACGACGACGGTCGACGAGGGCGACAACGAGGCGTCGGCCGAGGTAGACCACCTCTCCGATTTCGCCGCGCTGATCGACACAACGAGCGGGGGCCCCCAGGCCGACGGTGTATTCGCGGCGCTCAAGGTGGCGCGAGGCATGACATACGTGGAGTTCGCATCCCGTGATTCCATGGTCATCATGACCGACTTCCTGATGGCCTGGTTCGACAGCACAGTCGCGCCATGCAGCCCGGCCCGCCCGATCATGGTCGACAGCGTCTGGTGTGAGAACGGTGAGACCTACCCGCTCGCGTGGAGCGCGATGGAGACCACCTACAGGTACGTGCAGTGGCCGGTCAGCACGTTCCTCACCGAGGGCGAGACCTACACGTTCCACATCGATGGTGGCAGCGATGCCCCGGACCTGACGGTCTCGGTCAACTTCCCGGAGTCGACGCCCTACATCGTCGACCCGGTCAACCAGGATGTCGTATCACGCTCCGGATTCACCGTAACGTGGGAAGGCTCGGAGGGTCCCGGTGACGTCAGCCTGGCCATCATCCCGGCGAGCGGCGATATTCAGAATGGCGTCTACGTGGTAACCGCCAATGACGGGAGTCACACGTTCACGTCGGGCGACCTCAGCGGCGTGCCGGCGGGCCAGACGGCCATAACGCTCAACTACTTCAACTACGAGAACATCGACGCGCCCGGCTATGATGAGGACAGCTACATCGAGGCGAAGGTCACGCACGGCGTGGTCGTCGCACTCCAGTAGGACCGTCCCGCCACCGACCCTGCGGATGTGTGGACGCGCCCGGTGGCCCGGAGACTGCTGTTGGACGTGCGGAGAGAAGCCCCGCGGGCTCACCGCAGGGCTTCTCTCCGGCGGCACGGTTCAACAGATACTTGACGGAACCGACCTTCAGGAGTAGTGTTGGGACAGTAGTCGACATCCCCCCATTGTGGCTCGCCTCCGATGACTGAGGAGGCTTGTGTTGAATCGATACACCATTCTCGCGGCGATATCCCTGATACTG
>CAZNHF010000169.1:0-5422 GCA_964572375.1 uncultured bacterium
CGCGCCATCAGCGTCACTACGCCCGCGAGGAACACAAGCTGCACGAGTGTTCTGAACAGCCGCATGGACCCTCCGTTCCCGGATGTCTTGTTTTGAGTCTTCTCTGCAGAAGATGTCGAAGTGGCGTTCAACCGAATCTGACGCCGCTCGGGCGGACGCTACGACCGGTCGGACCGTCTCGTCACGATCTCATGATACCAGAGACAGAGCTCGTGCGCGACGACGGCTGCGTCGTGGTCGCTCCGCGCCAGCTCGGAGTTAACCGCGCTCATGCGGCCCCGGAGTTCGTCGTCTCCGAGCAGGCGGAGAATGCCTGCGGACAACGCGTCTACGTCCCCGGGCTCGATGAGGACTCCGTTGATCCCGTCCTTGATGACCTCGGGAATCCCCCCCACGGGCGTTGTCACGAGCGGGAGCCCTGCGGCCAGCGCCTCGAGGACCGCGATCGGAAGACCCTCGTGGTACGACGGTAACACGAAGACGTGCGCTCTCCGGAAAGCGGCGAGCTTCTCTTCCCCTCTCACCCAACCGAGAACGCGAACGTTGTCCGTGAGTCCGCGCTCCTCGATGAGCGTACGGAGTTCGTCGACGGCCTGGTCGCCACCGAGCTCGAAAACAACGCCCGGCCGCTCCTTCGCTACAGCGACACCGGCCTCGATGAGATCGAACACGCCCTTGCGTCCGCCGAACGCGCCGAGAAAGAGCATGGTCCCTCCACCCTCGGGAACCGGGGGGCGCGCACCGGCAACGCCGGCGAACTCCGCGCACACGACGGGATTCATGAGGACGCGAATCGTCGCGGCCGGCGCGATTTCGGACAAGCGCCGCTTCCATTCGTCCGAAAGGGCGATCACGAGGTCGGCGCTTTCGAGCGTGTGGGTGATGACACGCTTGCCCGCGGGGGGTGACCCTTCGAAGAAGTAGTCGAAACCGGCGCCGTGCACGTGGACGACCGTCGGTCGCCGGAAGAGACGAGCGATTCCGAGCAGTGCAGACTTCCTTGCGAAGCTCGCGAACGACGCCATGTGCACGTGGACGGCGTCGCAGCGGCCGAAGACGAGGAACGCGAGGAGCCGGAGCGTCCCGATGAACGCGGCAGCCGCCTTGAGCGCCTTCGGTCCGTCGAGGTGTGTGGCGATGTAGTGAACGTCGCACGTCTCATCTTCGAACGCCGTGAGAAGCGACGCAACGACGGCCGACACGCCACCCCGGACCTTGACAGCAGGGCCGAGCATGGCGACGCGGAGCCGCCTCGCCGCAACGGGCGCGACGCTCGCCCCGTGCGCCACGGATGCGACGCTCGCGCTGCCGTTCGCCGCCGCCCTGTCACTGCCACGCGTCGCTGCCACGAATCCCCCTATCGGAGTGGGTCGAGGTTCGAAACGATCCAGTGGTACTTGCCGCTCCGGGTACGCTCGATATCATCGACAATCTCAAGCGTGATCTTGACGTCCTCACCGAGATACGACGACAGCTTCTCGACAAGGTGCTTGCCGTCCTGCTCCGTGTACTCGTCGGCCGGAACGATCTTCACGCGGATACGATCGAGATCGTCCTGGATGATCTGCGACTTGCGAAAGTTCTTCGTCCCCATGAACGCGTAGTTGACCAGCGAGTACGCGATGTTCCGACCGTCGGGCGTTCGGAGAATGCCGCCTGCCCGCGTGTCAAGCGGCGGGAGAAGCGGCATCGCGCGGCCGCACGGACACGGGTCCGGATGGGTGCTGATATAGTCTTCGGTCCGATACCGGACGAGAGGCATCTTGTAGTTGTTCAGCCCGGTACCGACGATCTCCACGAGCCCCTCGTCGTGGTCCCACTCGGGCTCGAGATACTCAACGATGCCATACTCGGGCGCGAGATGAAGACCCGTGTGACGCTCGCACTCCATCCCGAAGCAGACGCGCTCCGATTGACCGTAGAAGTCGAACACACGGCAGCCGAACGCTTCCTCGATGACCGGTCTGTGCTCCGGATAGAGCGGCTCCGAGCCGGTGATGACGCAGCGGAGCTCAAGCCGGATATTCTGCTCGAGCATTGCACGAGCAAGGAAGTACGCCGGAGAAGGGATGGCCTCGAGCGCCATGGCGCCGAACGCGCGTATCGCGTTTGCGAAGTCACGGGCACGCTCGTCCGACAGGTGGAACCCGGACATGATGAGCTGATTCTCCGCGTGGTTCACGCGCCAGTACGGAGGCCGCGTCTGACGCTGCGGAACGACCGGATGTCCTCTGAGCGTTGCGCGCCTGCCCCAGAGCGGCACACCGGCGATCCGCCAGTGTCGCCAGAGCGACGCCTGCTCGAAACTCACCGAGTATTGATCCCTGACGAGTTCCAGAGGCGTCCCCGTCGTCCCGCTGGACGTCGAGGGATAGAGACGTCCGCGCTCGAGCGCCGTGCTCAGAAAATCGTTCATCCTGGTCCGCACGTCCTCCTTCGTCACATACGGCAGCTTGGCGAGGTCGGCGGTCGTACTGATGTCGACGGGCGCGAGTCCGCGCGCGAGCATCGCCTCCCGATAGAATGGAACGTACTCGTAGCAGTGCTCGATGAGGTGGCGAAGCTTCTCATCCTGGAGTGCCTGGAACTGCTCGGCCGTGTACCGCTCGCTCTCCGCAAGCTCGTCGAGGATCTTGCGGAATTCGGAGCCGTTCCGCACGAAGCGACCCGCCATGCCGTAGGACGACACGACGAGATTCTGCACCGCGACCGGGCTTCTATGATACCAGCTCTTCTCCGCGAACTTCACTCTTGCCTCACCTCGTCAGTGTCGCCGGCGCCCCGGCCCCGAGTATGAGCCGCAGCAATCACCTGCGCCGCTCCGTCAGCTTCTCCGGAGCCGTCCCACGACGTATCCCCAGAGCAATTTGAAGTGCCTCATCCGCACACGCTTGAGCTGGCCCAGCGCGAAACCGACGCCGCCGTCCCGGAGCGAGGCCCGCATACACCTGAGCTTATGCCTGACCAGCATCCCTCCAGCGTGTTCCCATACTGCCGACGAGCCGCGCTCAATGTCCTCCGAACAGGCGCGCACGCGCGACTCGACACGCTTCCCGCGCTCGCCCGATGCGACGGCGCCGATCCCGTCATCATCCAACCAGACGGGAATCGTTCTGAACTCCGCCACACCGTCCGTGGCGAGTTCGGCCTCCACCATGTATGCCGACCTGAGGTCCTCCGGGTCAAACCCATGCTCGATGCGACCGGCATTGATGTCGAAGATGAAGTTCCCCATGCTGTAAGCGACGCGAGTCCGTCCGAAACGCTCAACACCCTGGATGACGTGCGGATGGTGTCCGAGGATGATGTCCGCGCCGGCCGCCGCGATGCGCCGCGCGAGTTCGCGGTCTTCGGGGGTCGGGTACGAGGACATCTCCAGGCCCCAGTGAAGCGATATGACGCGCACGTCCGCGCCCGCCATCCCGGCGAGCGCGCGCTCCACGAGTTCGAGCTTCAGCGGTGCAGCACCCGGGGTCCGGGGTCCGGCGGTCCACCGCTGCTCCGGAGTGAAGGCGGCGAATCCTACTTTGAGACCAGCGCGTTCGATGATGACCGGCCGCACCGCCTCCTCGATCGTCATCCCTGCGCCTACCGTCGCCACTCCGCGTTCGCGGAACATCCCGAGCGTATCGGCCAGACCCTGCGCGCCCCAATCCATGATGTGGTTCGTCGCGAGCGCTACAACATCGACCCCGGCATCGAGAAACGGGCCGAGCGCCGCGGCAACTCCGATGAGATCGGGACTCACGTCGGGAGCCGTCCGCTCCGAGCCTCCCCGCGGAAGCGCCATCTCGAAGTTTGCGAACGTAACATCGGCAGCAGCAAGCAGTGACGCCGTCTCACCCCACGACGCGCTCCTGCCCGAAACGAGCGCCTCCGCCGAGTGGGCGATCAACGCGACGTCACCGACCGCTCGCAGAGTTGCGCGACAGCCCGGCTTGTTCGCGACGGCATCTCTGCTCACGCCGCTCTCCCCGCTCGTGCCTGTCACCGTGTTCACGACGGCCTCCCACGGAATGAGCCGAGCTGCTCCTCGTAGTACGCCTCCATGAGATCGGTCACGTGATCCCACGAGTACTTCGTGAGCGCCTCGCTCCGATACCGGTCGGTCCCCGACTCATCATCGCGCCTCGCGAGCCACGCGATCGTGGCGTCGGCGATGGCGTCCGCGCTTGTGTCGCGTGTGAGAAGAGCGGGGTCGATGGCGCGGAGGATCTCCGGAGTCGCTCCCGCCGGTGTCCCGACGACCGGGAGGTTCACCGAAAGCGCCTCGACGGTCGAGATCCCGAAGCCCTCCATCGCGGCGGTCGGAAGAACGAAGAGATCCGCAGCCTGGTAGTGACCGACCAGGTCGTCGTCGGTCACGCGACCGGCGAGCGTGACTGCATCCGCCACACCGAGCCCGGCCGCGAGGTCGGCGAGCACGGGCATGAGCGCTCCGTCCCCGCAGATCGTCAGATGGACCCGCTTTCGCCGCTCGGCCGCCGTCGCACTGATGCGCGGCAGCGCCTTGATGAGGTTCTCGAGCCCCATCCGCGGCGCCAGCTTTCGCACGGTCAGAAGTTCGATCGTTTCCGCGTCGAGGCCGAGCCGCTGTCGGACCGCCGCGCGGTCGGCCGCCGGCCGGAACCTCTCGGTGTCGACGCCACCCGGGATGATGTGGACGCGGTCAAGATCGATCGTCGGAAATTCGTTCGCAATATGTCCTTTGCTGTACTCGGAGAGCACGTTGATCGCGTGCGCCTCTTCGAGAACCCCGAACTCGTACTTGCGCTGCCAGTGTTCCATCGGCGGCGATGTGAGCCTCAAAGCCGCACGCTTCAGTAGCGAGCGTTCCTTCTCGAGTTCCCACTGCACGCCGAAGCGGAATTCCAGGAACACGGGAGCGTGGAACGTCGGCAGCTGACAGACGGAACGACCGAGCACGGAGCGCGCGGCGCGGTAGCCGAGCTGAGCCTCGTGGATGGTCAGGATGTCGACCGGTTCGGCGGCAGCGATCTGTTGGAGGAGCCGCTCCGAATTCTTCAGATGCTGGAGGGTGCTCATCACGGGGTTGACGCGCCGGAACGCGTACTTGTGGATGAACATCCCTTCGTGTTCATACGGCTCAGGGGCCCGGTCCTCGCGGGTACTCGCGATCATGCAGATCGTATGGCCTCGGGCTGCGAGCCGCCGCCCCAGTTCATAGATGTAACTGTAGGTTCCACCTATTCTTTCGGGGTAGACGCCTCTGTGTATGAACACAATGTGCATAGTGTCCGAGTCTAGATGAGGCCTTCGCCGGTGTCAATCCGTCCGGTTACGCCGAAACGGCGCACATCGCCGAAACGCGGCGATGGGTACCGAGGTACGGCGGTGGTCGCCAGAACACGGCGGTGGTCGCCAGAACACGGCGGTGGTCGCCAGAACACGGCGTCTGCCA
>CAZNHF010000170.1:0-5419 GCA_964572375.1 uncultured bacterium
CGGAGGTTGAACGACTCGATGATGCGGATGTCGGCGGGGATCTTGTCCCCTTCCTCGATCTGCACGATATCCCCGGGCACGAGCTTGCTCTGTGACTCCTCGGTCAGCTCGCCCGCAACGAGCACGCGCGCGGGTGAGCGGATGAGGTTCTGCAGGCTCTCGACGATCTTCCCGGCCTTGTACTCCTGAACGAAACCGATCACTGCGTTCACGGCGACGATGATCAGCATGACGGTGCCGTCGCGGTAGCTCCCGATGACGAAGGATATGGCCGCGGCAACCAGAAGGACTATGACGAGGACGTCCTTGAACTGGCTGAGTAGCGTCAGCAGGCGGGATACGTGGAACTTGCCGGTCAGCTCGTTGGGTCCGTGCTCGCTGCGGCGCTTGTCCGCCTCCTCATGGGAGAGCCCCTTCGCACTGGTTCCCAGCGCGGAGAACGTCTCCTCCACCGTCATCCTGTAGAAATCGTGCTCCTGCATGTGATCCGTCCTGTTGGTGAGTCCGGTTCGTGTTCTTCTATCGGGGCGATGGCTGACATGAGAGACCCGGCGCGTCATCGGCCGTGAGTCCGCGCCGGGTCCAAAGCAGGTTTAGCCGTTCAGACGTCCGAAGTCAAGCGTGCGCCGCAGCGGCCGCGCAGAAGAGCTACCAGGCGTAGTGCAGAACGAGCCTGGGTCGCCAGGCCTCCTCCTCGTGCTCGCGCGACGCGAACGAGAACCGCGTTGCGGTGGGATCCTCGTCGGTGTCGACAATGAGCCCGTAGTTGCTCGCGTACCCGCTCAGCCAGTCGTTCACGTGCCCGGTGACGTCGATGTCGTAGACCGGAGGTTCGAAGGAGGCGGTCGCGTACGTCGGTCCGGTGAACTGAGGGGCGTTGGCCCAGGTCACCTCGAGTTCCTCCCAGGCGGTTGCGGCGCGCGCCACCACCGTCGGGACGGTTTCCTCGCCGCTCCCCTCCCACGTGTTCGTCAGACGGAGTGTGCAGGCCTCAGCGACCGCCGTTGCCGGGAGCGCGCTGACATCGAAGTGGATCAGGAACCGGAAGTGCCACGAGGGGTTGTTGAACAGATCGAGTGTCGTGGTCCAGCCGAGGTTCGTTCCGGGGATGTCGAAACGCACGGTGGCATCCGATGTGGCCTCGAACGTCACCGAGGCAAGAAGAAGGAGTGTGACGTCGACCTCTTCCTCATCCTCGTTGAGATAGAGCGGCGTGGTGTACGAGCGGTACCCGTCCAGCGTGACCGTCATCGTCTCGGCGTTTCTCGGGACGTTCCAGTACTCGTACTCGCCGTCGGCGTCCGTGGTCCTCGTTCTTCCGTCAATGTCGACGAGCGCGCCCTCGATCGGTCCCTGTCCCGGTCGAACGACGACGCCGTAGACGTGCGACACGCCGACCGCGACGTCCATCGGGATGTCGTATCTCGTGTCGCCGGAGATATCGACGGCGTCGGAGTAGTCGCCGTACCCGCTCGCCTCCGCGTGTACCGACCGCCAACCCTCAGAGATACCTTCGAGCTGGTAGAACCCGTCGGTTCCGGTCGTCATCCACTCGGATTCACACTCGACGATGGCGCCTGCCACCAGCGCCTGAGTCTGCGCATCGCGGACATAGCCGTAAACGGTGCTCGTAGAGCTGGATGTGAGTGCGCACGTGGTGATGAAGGGGGCGAGTGCGATGATGAGGCAGGCCGCCGAGAGCCTCAACTTGCGGCGCGTCATCCGTTCCCTCCCGTCTGTGCCGTGCTCCTGCTCGAATCTATCAGAATCCGGTTTCCCGGGCATCTGGCCCGGTCGCCCGGGCTCGCTACTTCAGGAGTGTCATCTTCGTGACGGCCGTGCCGCTGCCGGCGTTGAGCCTGGCGAAGTAGACTCCGGACGCGAGCCGCGTGCCGTCCTGGTCCGTCCCATTCCAGACGACGGAATGCGTTCCGACCGCGAGCGGTTCGTCGACGAGTGTCGCGACGAGCCTGCCGGAGAGGTCGTAGATCCTGAGCGTTGCGCGCTCCGCGTCGGCCGGGACCGTGAAGGCGATGTTCGTGACCGGATTGAACGGATTCGGGTGATTCTGAGCGATCGCGAGACGATTGATGATCTCGCCATCGTCAACTCCGGTCGACTCATCAAACCAGCTCAGGACGCGCGCCGCAAGCGTTCGTTGGTTGCCCGGGTAGGTGCCCTCCACCTTGATGGACTCGAACGGGAACGACAGGAAGACGATCTTGTGGCCGTTCTCCTCGACGCGCAGACCGCGTTCGAGATCCGACGACATGAAGATCGGCACGGCCGAAGTCGATGTCACGAGCGCATCACTCAGGCTTGGCGGGAACGGTCCGGTCAGAAGGCCGAGTGACATGTCAGACGAGACCGGGTCGCCTCCGACCCCGACGATGACGAAACAGCTGCAGTCCGGCGTCCACGAGTCGATGTGGAGATAGTCCGTGATGAAATCGTTCGCTGCCCCGCGGCTCGAGAGGTACGCCATGCTCGACATGAACAGGTTCCCGCCCGCGTCAAGATAGTCCATGAGATTCTGCTCGTCCTCCGTCCCGATGCCGGTCGCGTCGCCGTCGGCTGTCGTCCAGAGGACGGCCCAGTGCGAGGCGAGGAGTTCCGGCGTCGGTCGGCCGAGCGTGGACGTGTCCCACACCCTGCCCGCGTAGCCCGTGTCGGCCAGTGCGGTCTCGAGGTACTCCTCGTACGAGGTACCGCCGTCGTCGTCGACGATGAGGATCGACGGAAGTCCGACGAACGTGCCGAACGACGTGCGTTCGATGACGGTCCCGTCGTTGAGACTCTGTGCCGTGAGCGTCGTGAGCGCCATGCCGGTCGTCGTGCCGATGGTATCGGTCATGCGGACATCGATCGGAATGGTCTCCCCCGCAGCCATCGTGATGTTGTTGGCGAAGGCGGTCCAGGAGCCGCCATTCACACTGTAGTGCGCGTTCCAGTCACTCTGCGCGATCCCCGGTGGGAGTTCATCCTGTGCGATGCTGAGCGCGACATCGTCAGTGACGGTCCCGTAGTTGCGAAGCGTCATCGGATAGATGATCGATGATGCGAGGTCGATCTCCGCGGCGAGAGCGGGAGCCTCTGTCTCGAGACCGAAGGCGACGAGCATGAAGTCAAACGTCATCAGCGAGCCGGATGCGCTGACGTCGAAGAACGAAGCCTGCGAGTCTGTCCGGTCCCACCATGCCGTCGTCGGGTACGACGTCGGAGTGCAGTCTGTGTAGTAGGGCGCCGCGTAGAGGTCCGATCCATCACCCTGGTTCCGGTTGTTCTCGAGGTCCCAGTCGCCGTCAGCCTGCACGAGCGTGACGAGGTAGTGCAGGTCCGGCGTCTGCTGCTGGTTGTTGTTGCTTCCCTCGGTGTCGACGTGCCAGATGGCGAGGCCGTTGTCGGGCAGGCCCGCGTCCCGGCCGGTCGCCTGGCGGTTCTCGACGAGGTAGAACTCGTTCGGATGGCCCTCGCGCTGGAAGCGGTACATCACGTTGCCGTCGACGGAGACCGGGAGGTCCGTTGCCGGGTCCCAGAGTTCCTGCACGTCCGCCCAGCCGGCGTCCATCTTGAAGTAGGCGCACGGCTCGTTCGGGTTGGTTCCGGAAGCGCCCCCGCACATCAAACAGAACGCTCCGACTCCCGCGGAGTCGCCGTCGTAGTCGTACAGGTCGGGCCACCCCATGAGCATGTGCCCGTTCTCGTGACAGAACGTCCCGAGGCGGAGCTGGCTTCCTGCATTCGAGATCTGGTAGCGCTGGGTGTGGACGCCGTCGGCCCACCACTCCAACCATCCGGCGTGCGGCCACAGACCCTCCGCCCAGTTGTTCCACGTGTTTCCCGCGTAGAAGCAGTTGACCGCGTCGACGATCCCGTCGCCGTTGGCGTCGTACTGGCTGAAGTCAAAGCCGGAGGCGTCGAGCGCGTCGAGCGCATCGCCTATGAGCTCCTGAGCGCGCGCGCCGTATGAGACCGACGGGTCGCAGTAGTAGGCCTTTGTGTTCGGGGCGCGGAAGTATGCTGTCGGCACGTAGTTGGTGTATTCGAGATTGCCTTCCGAGACATCGTAGAAGTAGTCGCGTACGGAGCCGTTGTTGCCGTAGCCGATGTATCCAGGCTTGTTGCAGTAGTCGTCGAAGTTGACAGCCGGGACGGTCGCCACGTCGTCCGAGAAGTCGATGATGAGCGTGATGCCCACGACCTCACCGGTCGTCGTGCCGGAGCGCCCGGCGCGTGGCTGTGTGCTCATCGTTGCGAGCTGGCGGCTCTCGAAGTCATCCCGTGAGCGTCGCGCGAGCTCTGCTGCGACATCGCTTGCCAGCCTGATGTGCATCTCGAGTCCGGCAGGGGGAGCCTCTCCGGCGGCCACGCCCGTCGACACGAGGCTGTTGCCATCAGTTGAGAGGATGGCGTAGCTGAGGAACCCGGTATCGAGATCGCGTGTCACCGTGTATCCGTCGATGGTCTCACCGTGAGCGAAATACTCATCACCCCACACCCGGACGTCCACCGTGGTCCCATCGGGCTGCTGGATCGTGACGACGTCTCCATACATCGGGGCCGCGAAGGTTACAGCGGCCGTCGCACAGAGCAGGGCCACAGCCAGAACGACCAACGCAGCCGTGCGGCCGCGATCCCCTGAGAGAGCGCTTCTCGGAATGCGTGTCATCCAAGTCTCCAATCGTGACGCGTCCTTGACATCTCGCAACATACGACAACTGCACAGTTTACCACATCTAGTTAAGATGCGCAATTGGCTGCCGCGTTGCGCCGCTGTTTCGGGCGTGTGCGTGAGCGTCACGGGTCGCTACGCGCAACAGCGGCGTGCGCGGCGCGCTCCGCGTCACGACCGCCGCACGACGTGGTGAAACAGGCGCGCTACGCGCGCCTGATGATCTTTCGGGGGGATGTGTCCGGTATGAGCGGGAACGGTGGTTCGTGGGTTCCCGCGGTCCTCGTGTGCACGGCCTGCGCCGCGCGCCGCACGGCTGCGTTGGTCATGCTGAATCCGTCTACCGCCCGGGCTTCAGCAAGACCCCTGTTCCACGAACACTGCTAATGAGGTTTCTGCGACTGCGCCTTGCCCAACTTGTCCTTTGCCTGCTTGTCGTGCTTGCTCTTCGACTGCTTCTGGCTCTTTGCCTTGTCCTTCTTCCCGCCCCTGTCTCCCATTGTGTCCGTCCTTTCTGGAGGAAGGGTGTTTCGCGATGGTCAACTCTGGCTGCGTCCTTTCGGTACCGTAACATGCCAGCGCCGGTTTGTCATCGGGTTGTTGGGTTGTTGCGGCGGCTGGCGTGGGCGGCGCTGCGCTGCCTCGCAGGCGATCGGCACAGCGGGTGAGAGCTGCGGCGGCGCCGCGCTAGCAGTCCGCCGTGACAGGCAAGCCCGGCGGCTGCAAACGCCTGTTAGGTTGCGCGAC
>CAZNHF010000171.1:0-5358 GCA_964572375.1 uncultured bacterium
CGGGCGTCTCGCTGGGAGGCGCCCGTCGTATGTTTGTGTGCGAGGTCTCATGAGGTCTTCCCCTTCAGTGGCGCAGCGCCAAGACCGGCCGCGCGGCCTGTTGCCCAAGCCCAGAGGAAATTGTAGCCGCCTATCGGTCCAAAGGCGTCGAGCATCTCCCCGCAGAGGAAGAGCCCCGGGTGCCTTCGGCTCTCCATCGTGCGGGGATCGATCTCGGAGAGCCGCACGCCGCCACCGGTCACCTCGGCCACACCGTAGCCTCCGTCACCCGTCCAGGGCAGCTCGCAGCGGGTCAGCGTCTCCAGAAGACGGAGACGCTCCTCGCGACGCAGCTCCGAGAGCGACCGCGTCGCCTCGACCTGTGACCACTCAGCGAGGGCGATGGCCAGCCTCTCGGGAAGCTCGGTGCGGAGCGCCGCGACGACCGTGCGGGCTCCGCGCGGTCGGAGAAGGTCCTCCCAGTGGGCGTCGGGCAGTCCCATCCAGCAGACGCGCAGACTCGCTCGGTCATTCCTTGCCACCAGAGACCGCGTGATCACGTGGGACACGTCGAGCACCGCCGGCCCGCTGTATCCGCGATGTGTGAATAGGAACCCGCCGTTGGCCTCGGCGCGCCGCGCCTGTGACACTGCTGTGACAGTCGCAGGCAGAGAGATGCCGGACAGCTTCGCGAATGGAGCGGGTTTCGCTGTGACGGGCGTAAGAGCCGGGTACGTCTGACTGATCTCGAGCCCCAGTCCTCTCACGATCTTGAGCCCGAGCCCGTCACTCCCGGTCTCCGGCAGAGAGAGCCCGCCGGTCGCCACAACCACTGCGTGCGCCGACATGGGATCCTGCCCGGCAAGTTCGACGCGCCACGCATCGTCGCCAGGGACGAGTCCCGTCACATCAGCGCCGGTCCGGACGCTCACGCCGCTCTTCACGGCCCACGAGATGAGCGCATCCCGGACATCGCCTGCCCGGGCGCTCACAGGGAAGAGCTTCTCCCCCTCTTCCTCCACGAGCGCGATGCCCAGATCGTTCTGGAAGAACGCCACCTGCTCTTGCAGGGGCCACGACCGGACCATCTTGCGAAGCGTGTTGGGCGACGAGTCCGTGACGTACCTTCGCTCGTCGAGCAGTGACGGAAGGATGTTGCACCGCCCACCACCGCTCATGGCGATCTTGCGGCCGCCGTCGGGCGTTCGCTCGAGAAGGACGGTCTCCGCGCCCCGGCTGGCCGCGAATATGGCCGCCATCACGCCTGCGGCGCCCGCTCCTATCACTGCAACTCGTCTCATAACGTCACCTTCACACTGGATCGCCTGCCGGCAGAGCCCCCTCGTCCAGGACTCCCTGCCGTCCAGGTCGCATTCGTACCGGACCGCCTGCCGATGGCCCGGAAGCCTGATGAGGTTGGTGCGCCCGCCTCGTGAGTTCAGACATGTTCCTGTGTAACCGCATGGTAGCGGTGGTACGCACAGCCGTCAATGAATCAGCACTGATTCGAGGTCACGATTGACGCAGACGGGCGATGGTAGTAGCGTTCGGGTTGTGCATTGTGCACTCGCTTCTTGACTGGAGGAACGCTATGAAGACGCGGTGGGTGGCGCAGACGCTGGTCATCGCTGGCGTCGTTGCGGGTTCGATCTTCGCCATGCTGTTCCTCGGCTTCGGATGCTCCACCTCCCCTGCCGGGCCCGACCTCTCGAATCTCGGCGACTACGTGCTCGTGGGGTGGAACGACGCCGGGATGCACTGTGCCAACAGGAACTTCGCCGACCTCGCCGTGCTCCCGCCCCACAACAACATCTGGGCCGTTCTCATCCAGCGGGGCGAAGACCCCCGGGTCGTACACTCCGGCTACTCGGTCACATACACGCTCCTCGACAACACGTACTCGGTCGGGAAGACGGACTTCTGGTCCTACGTCGCGGCGCTCTTCGGCGTGAGCCCCGCCGACGACATCGGCCTCACCGGAAACGGCCTTACGGGCACGATGAGCTGGGTTGACGACCACTTCGAGGTCACCGGCGTCCCCGTGACACCGTACGACGACAGCGACCTCGTGACGGAACAGCCATACCAGCTTGCCCGCCTCGACGCATCCTTCGGAGGCGGAATCATCGCAACCACCACGATCGTCGTCCCGGTCAGCGGTGAGATGAACTGCTCGAACTGCCACGTGCCGCGCGGGCGCGAGACGGTCGAGCAGGCGATCCTGCGCGTCCACGACGACGAGCACGACACCGATCTCATGGGCAGCCGACCGGTCCTCTGCGCCGACTGCCACGGCAGCAACGCGCTGGGGCTCCCGGGCAACCCCGAACTCCCGAGTCTGTCGCTGGCAATGCACGGGAAGCACGCGGAGGAGACGAACGACTGCTACCAGTGTCACCCCGGTCCCAACACCGAGTGTCTCAGAGACGTGATGTCAGAAGAGCACGGGATGGTCTGTCAGGATTGTCACGGAGGTGTATCCCAAGTCGCGAACTCCGTTGCCCAGGGCAGGGAGCCGTGGCTCGAGGAACCGCGCTGCGGCACCTGTCACGGGAACGGCTACGAGGAGGACTCGGCGACCCTCTACCGCAACTCCAACGGCAACCAGGGTCATCACGGGCTCTACTGTGCGGTCTGTCATGGCAGCCCGCACGCCATCCTCCCCTCCCGGGAGGAGCGGGACAACCGCCAGAACATCGCGCTCCAGGGTTCCGCGGGGACGCTGCATGTGTGCGCTGTCTGCCACGGTGGGACGCCCGATGGGAGTGGGCCGCACTAGGACTGAGCGGGCTGGGGCCGGCGCTAGAACCTCTTCGTGTAGACGTGGCAGTAAGGCTGGCGTCCCTTGCGCTCGTAGTAGTCCTGGTGGTAATCCTCCGCCTTCCAGAACTCGCCTGCCGGCTTGACCATCGTCGCGATGTCGTAGCCCTTGTCCTCGAGGATGCCGATCAGCCGCTCGGCCGTCTCCTTCTCCTCGTTGCTGCCGTAGAAGACCGCGGACAGATACTGCCCGCCGATGTCGGGACCCTGCCCGTTGTCCTGCGTCGGATCGTGGATCTCGAAGAAGAAGCGTGCGAGTTCTTCGTAGGTGACCGTCTTCGGATCGTACTCGACCTCGACGGCTTCCAGGTGTCCGGTCCTGCCCCCCAGAACCTCCTGATACGTCGGGTCGGCCTTGGAGCCGCCCATGTACCCGGAGACCGCAGAGACCACGCCCTCCTTACCTGCGAACTGATGCTCTACACCCCAGAAGCACCCACCGGCGAAGTGCGCGAGAGCCGTCTCGACCGGCGCCTCCGCAGGCACGAACACCATCGAGATGGAGTTCACGCAGTGTCTGAGGTTCTTGTCCGTCAGCTGTTCACCTGCGAACACGTGCCCCAGATGAGCGCCGCAGTTGACGCATAGAATCTCCGTCCTCATCCCGTCCGCGTCCGTCTCGTGGCGGACAGCGCCCTCGATCTCGTCGTCGAAGCTCGGCCATCCACATGATGACGCGAACTTGTCACTCGACCGATACAGAGGCGCGTCACAACGCTTGCAGTGATACGTTCCCGTCTCGAACTGGTTGGTGTACTCCCCGGTGAAAGGCCGCTCCGTCCCCTTGTGGACGATCACTGCCTCCTCCTCCGGCGTGAGTTCTCGATAGTCCTTGCTGTTCATTCCGGTCTCCTGATCTCCACACGCGACTGCGAATGTAAGCAGCACGCCGGACATGATGATAAGAGTCACGATTCGCTTGAGCATGGTTCCTCCATGGCAATACACGTACTGTAACTCTTGTTTGGATTCATCAGCGGTCATGTGGTTTCGGGAGGAAGCCCCGGGGGCTTCGTCAATTCGCTGGGCCTGGGCCGAGAGGCTCGGGCTGTTCGTTCGAACGGCGCCGCTTGCAGCTCAGACCTGGCTCACAGCCCCCATTCCCCTCATCCAGGCTGTTCCACGACTATGACTTGAGCTCCGTCCCCCGGTGTGTGAGTATGTGGCGGTATTGTGACACATGTGGCGTGGTTCCATGGATAGCCGACCGCTCAGGGCAAGGAGCGCGTGGAGCCTGTCTGCGGCTGTGGAACACATCACTCACAAGGGCGAGCAATGAGAGTTGTCATCATAGGAGCGGGAGTTGCCGGGCACAGGCTGGCATCCAGGTTGTGCGACGAGAAACACGACGTCGTCGTGGTCGACCATCGCCCGCGGCCCCTTGAAGAGATAGCTTCCGAGCTGGACGTTCAGACCGTCCTTGGCAGCGGCATCAGTCCTGGGACCCTTGAGGAAGCGGGCGTGGCGACGGCCGAGCTCGTCGCGACCGTAACGAATCGGGATGAGGTCAACATACTGGCCGCCGCATTTGCGCACGCGGCCGGCGCACGGTACACGGCGGCCCGCGTATCGAACGACGAGTTGACCGTCAAGCGACACGTGGACAATCTCTCCGCCCTCGGGATCGACCTGGTCGTCAACGAGCACGACGAGTGCGCCCGCGAGGTTCTGTCCGTCCTCAATCTGGGCGGCGCCAAGGAGATCGTCCACATGGCGGGGGGCCGCATCCAGGCCGTAGGCACGGATGTGCCTCCCGGAAGCCCTTTGCTCGCAGGACCTCTCAGAGACTTCCCGCACCCGGAGATTCTCGGCAACGTGCGCCTGATTGCGGTCATGCGCGCGGAAAAGTTGCTGATGCCGCACGGAGACACGACGTTTGAGGCCAAAGATACGATCTACTGCGTCGGGCAACCGGCAGATGTGCGAGCCTTCCTCAACGTCGTCCGACCGCATAAGACCGCGGTTCACAAGGTCGTTATCGCCGGCGGAGGTGACGTAGGATGGCGGCTCGCCCGTCGCCTGGAACGGACCGGCAAGCAGGTCGTCGTGATCGAGAAGAGCAGCGAGCGAGCCCATGAGTGTTCCGCCCTGCTGGAGAAGAGCATGGTGATCTCCGGCAGCGCGCTGGACCCCGCGGTTCTCAATGAGATCGGCATCACGCCCGACACCGCCATCGTGGCCTCGACCGGCAACGACGAGAACAACATCATCGCCTGCCTCCTTGCTCAGAAGCTGGGGGCTGCCCTCGGGGTTGCGATCATCTCCAAGCCGGAGTATGTCTCGATCATCAATGAGGCCGGACTGCTCGACCGGGCCGTCAGTCCGTACTATGCGACCATGAACGCCATCCTCCGTTTCGTCAGAGGCGCCAGCATCCTGGCGATAACTCTGTTGCAGGGCGTACCGGGGGAACTGCTGGAAGTCCACGTGTCTGGAGGCAGCAAGTGGGTCGGTAGGGCACTGAAGGACGCCCGCCTCCCGAAGAGGGCGATCGTGGCCGCCGTCGTGCGCGGAGTCGTCGCCGGCATCGGTACAGGCGACACAGTACTGCAGGAGGGC
>CAZNHF010000172.1:0-5332 GCA_964572375.1 uncultured bacterium
TCATGATCGACTCCGCGACGCGCTTCGAGGCCCCCATGACGCCCCTCGGTCGGACAGCCTTGTCGGTGGAGAGCATCACGACCCGGTCTGCGCCGTAGCGCACGGCCGCGTCGATGAGGATGCGCGTCCCCATGATGTTGTTCTTCACGGCTTCGTCAGGATACGCCTCCATAAGGTGCACGTGTTTGTGCGCCGCGGCGTGGAGGACGATCTCCGGGCGGTGATCCCTGAACAGCACCTCGACCGCCATAGGATCGGAGATGCTGCCGATGACGAGCGTGCGTTCGACGTCCGGATAATCCTGGCCGATCTCCTGATCGATCTCGTAGATGCTGTTCTCGCCGCGTCCCATGAGAAGCAGCTTCGCGGGGCCGAACGACGCGACCTGACGCGCGAGTTCGGACCCGATCGATCCACCGGCCCCCGTGATGAGTACGACGCGGTCACTGAGATAGCCCGTCATCTCGTCGCTGTTGAGAACGACGGTCTCGCGGCCCAGGAGGTCCTCCGGGAGGACCTGTCTGAGCTGGCTGATCGTGACGTCGCCGAGGATGATCTCCCAGACGCCTGGCACGATCTTCGCGGGAGTGCCGGTTTCCTCGCAGAGTTCGACCGCACCTCGAATGGAGGAACCGGATGCAGAAGGGATGGCGATTACGATCTGATCGATGCGCTCCTCGCTGACGATCCGCACGAGATCTGAGACCCTGCCAAGCACCGGGTGTCCCGCGACCTCCTTCCCCGTCTTCCCCTCGTCGTCGTCGAGAAACCCGACGACCGCGTATCCCTGTTCGGGTCGAAGGCGCATCTCCTGGGCGACCATGCTGCCGGCCGCACCGGCGCCAACGATGAGTGTTCGTGTCTTCGCCGCCTCGTCGCTCATGGGTCATCCTTGTGTTTTCGCTCACGGCGCATGCGCTTCGATCGCGCGTCGGGCATTGAAGCCCCTATCTCACGATCGCGAGCTTGAGTACCTCGGCCCTGCCTCCAGGCAGCTCCACGCGGATGAGGTAGACACCGCTTGGAACCTCGTTCAGCGATTCGTCGAGCGAATCCCAAATGTAGGGTTCGGATGAAGGAAGCTCGGCGACCTTTTCGCCGGTGAGGTCGTAGACCTCTACGAGCGAACCCTCCGGGGCACCGTAGATCTGGATCCGTTCCTCGGAGACTCCCTCGCGCCATGGATTCGGGTAGACGAAGAGAGCACCGGTCCCCTCGATGATGCCGGAGCGGAAGAGATTCAGCGTGGTCGCATCGGCCACGGTGTTCTTCGTCACGGCCCAGACGTCTCCCGAGTTCGCGTCGATCGCCAGATGGTCGACCTGCTCGTCAGCGAGGCCGTCGTCGGTCGTGTAGGTGAAAGCCACGTCGCGGTTCGCGTAGAGCATCGCTATGCCCTCGTTCGTTCCCACCCAGATGTGCCCCTGCGCATCCTCGGCGATGGCGCGTGCCTGGCTGCCCGGGAGCCCCTCAATGACCGTCCACGTTCCGCTCCCCTCGTCGAAGACCGCCAGCCCCCCGAGCGTCCCGGCCCAGATCGTGCCGTCGCTCGCGGCCCAGAACGTGTGGACGTCGTCCTCGGGGAGTCCATCCTCCTCGGCGAAGTGGGTCCACGTGTCATCGGCGAACACGCGAGGATTTCCGTAGTCCCACAGATCGATCCCGGAACCGTAGTATCCGATCCAGAGCCGATCCTGGTCGTCGACCATCAGTGCGCGTACATCGTCCCCGCCAAAGCTTGTTGAGTCTGGCGTCCAGACGTTATCGTAGTGGAACCACTCGTCGTCGGTCGCGGTCGTGTCCGAGTTGTCGATGAACAGCTCGAGAACCCCTGTCCGGCTCAGGTTCTCATCTCGCATCCCGAACCACAAGCGTCCCTCGGAATCCTCGGCGGATGAGAATACACGATTGTTCGCAAGGTCGGCCGGATAACTGTAGTAGCTCCAGACATCGTCGTCTTTGTAGGAGAACGTCCCGTTATCCCTCAATCGGTCGAGCGTCGAGTTCCCGTCGCGCGTGACCCACTTCTCACCGTCCGCCGTGACGAGAAGTCCGTAATTCCAATTGTCGCTGCGGATGCCGCCGTCGCTCTGCGAGTGCGTGACCCACGTCCCGTCATTGTACCCCACCAACCCGAGTCCCTGCGTGGAGAACCAGAGCATGCTCCCCTCGGAGTCCATGTCCCACACCTTGACGCCGCCAGGGAGGCTCACGCTTTCCCACTCGGCCGCCTGCGCAGCGCACGCGGCACACAAGACGAGCGCCATAAGTGCAATAGTCCCTCTGTGCATCCCCGTTCCTCCCCTCATTCGCTCGACCGTTCGTGGCGCGGCGCGCAGCGGCCGGCGACGCAGAGCAGCCACCAGCGCACGATGATTCGAAGGTCGCCGCCGAGCGACCAGTTCTGAACGTAGTAGGAGTCCAGCGCCCGTCCTCCGTCGCGGACGGCGTGCGCCGCCGATGCCACTCGTGCGAGTCCTGTGATGCCCGGGCGAGCGTCGAACCGGACGCGTTCGCGTGGGCTGCAGTCGACCGCGTGTCCGGGGGCGAGTGGTGTCGGTCCGACGAGGCTCATGTCTCCGGAGAACACGTTGAACAGCTCCGGTACGCGCGACAGGCCGTGACGCTCCACGAAGCGCCGGAGCGCTCGCGGTGAGTCCTCGGCCGCGAGAGTCCACTTCTCGAATGTGCGCTCGGCGAGACCAACGCGCCGCTGTCGTTCGAAGAGACGCCGTCGTCCCAGCCCGGTGACAAGCGCAGCGACCGCGAGCACCGGGCTCGCGATCACCAGGAGCAGGCCCGCTCCGACAACATCCATGCTTCGTTTGACCGCGGCCTGCGTCCCCAGAAGTGCCTCTCGCTCGAACGCCACGATCGGAACGTCGAGGAATTCCTCCACACGTGCCCGCTGCGTCAGCAGACTCGTCAGGTCGGAGACCATCTTGACGTCCACCGTGCTGCGGCGCGCGCGGAGCAGGAAATCCGCGATCTCGGTGCTCGAAAGCTCGGGCTCCGCGAATATGACCTCCTCGATGCGCTGCCGTTCGATAAGAGCGGGAAGCTCCTCGAGATGCCCGATGACGGGCACCGCAAGGTCTCCCTCGGCGCTTCCTGCGCGCTGCGGGCGCTCCGAGACCAGACCCGCGAGATCGTATCCCAGTTCGGGAGCGGCGGCGATGCGCTCGGCCAGGAGCAGCGCTGTAGCTCCGGTTCCTACGACGGCGACCCGGGTGAGGTCGAAACGGCCGGCGCGAGCCTGGAGCTGCATCCAGCGAAGGGATCCCCGCAATGCCACATCGAGAACTACCACGAGTACACAGAACGCGCCGACGAGAAGCCGCGAGTAGACTGTCGTCGAGGTCAGAAAGGTGCTGGCCATGAGGACCACGCCGGCAACAACCGCGGCTCTCGTGACCTTCAACGCGACGTCCGTGCCCGTCTCTCGCTTCCGACGGCCGCTGTACAGACCAAAGAACGCGAACACGAGCACGAACACGATGTTCGCGAATATGATGAACGTGTCATAGACGCCGAGCCCGAACAGGGGCTTTGTGAGCAGGCCCCTCAGGCTCGATCTGAGTGCGTAGGCCAGAACGAAACCGCCGTTGATGGCGACCAGGTCTGCCACGAGATTGAGCGTCGTCAGCAGTATCCGACGGTGCTTCTTCATGCGGTAGATGACCCCTCCCCACTTCTCATAGAAGTGCAGGAGCGAGATGAGATGCGCGATGAGGAGCTTGTTCAGTCCCGAACGGGCACTCTCGCGCGCGTGCCTGTGGTCCATGACCGAGTCTGTCACATACCAGACACTCCAACCGCCCCGCCACATCCGGTAGCACCAGTCGACGTCCTCGAAGTAGAGGAAGAAACGCTCGTCCATCGCTCCCACGTCCGCCATGGCCGAACGCCTGACCATCATACATGCGCCGAGGATCCAGTCCACCCTGCGCGACGATTGGTGGTCGTAGTCGAGCATCAGGTGGTTCCGTATCGCTCGGCTGCTCCGGAACAGCTTCCCGAGGATCGTCCGCCGCAGGAGCAGCGTCCAGAAGGTGTAGAAGCTCCGGCAGGACAGCTGCAGCGAGCCGTCGGTGTTCATCAGTCTGGCACCCGCCAGGCCGGCCTCGGGCGTCGCGTCCATGAATCCCACGAGTGCGTCGAGCGCTCCCGCCCGCACCTCGATATCCGGATTAAGCACGAGAATATAGCGGCCCCGCGAGGCGCGGATGCCGCGGTTGACCGCACGAGAAAGGCCTACGTTCGCAGCGTTCTCGTGGATCTCGACCATCGGGAATTCCCGACGGACCAGCTCGACGGTGCCGTCGGCGGACGCGTTGTCAACGAGCAGGACCTCGCGCGAAACGCTGTCCGGACACTCCGCGAGTGACCGGAGACACTCTCTGAGAGGTTCCGCACTGTTATACCCGACGATGATGATCGATAGGTCGAGTTCCGCCCTGCCCCCTGCTAGTTCCTTCTCAGGATGCGCTCGGCCCTCAGGCGCCACACCAGCCACATCGCCTCCCAGACGATTCGTCGCGACATTTTGGACGTGCCGGAGTGGCGATCGACGAACACGATCGGAATCTCGTGGACCGAGAAGCCTCTCCTCCAGCACCTGAAATTCACCTCGATCTGGAACGAGTAGCCGTCCGAACGGATGGAGTCGAGGTCAATCGACTCAAGCACCTCTCGGCGGAAACACTTGAAGCCCCCTGTGGAGTCCCGCAGTGGCAGTCCCGTGATGAGATGCGTATACACGTTCGCGAAGTAGCTCAGGAAGAGCCGCTGGAGCGGCCAGTTCACGACGTTCGCGCCCGTGATATACCTCGAGCCCAGGACGACATCGTGCGTCTCCGATTCAGCAAGTAGGTCCGGGATGACCGCAGGATCGTGCGAGAAGTCGGCGTCCATCTGGACGATCCGATCGACGTCCGTCTCGAGCGAGCGTTTGAAGCCCTGAACGTACGCAGAGCCCAGCCCCATCTTGGAGGGACGGTGGAGGACGTGGATCCTCGGATTGCCTGCGGCGAGCTCGTCGGCGTACTCACCCGTGCCATCCGGCGAACCGTCGTCCACGACGAGCAGGTTGATGTGCTCGCCATGAGCGAGGAGTTTCGGCACGAGGTTGGACAGGTTCTCGCGCTCATTGTAGGTCGGAACGACGACCATCACCTTCATGCAGCGGCTCCTTGCGTCTCTCTCTTCCGGCGCGTAGGGAGTCCAATCAAGACGATCGCCGCAGCGAGCCCGATGAGAGTGACCGTGAGCCCCGCTCTGACCGAGGGCGGCTCATAGACGAACTCCACCGTATGCTCGCCCGACGCGAGAT
>CAZNHF010000173.1:0-5283 GCA_964572375.1 uncultured bacterium
GAGCCCGAACGTCGTGTACGCGGTGTATGTCGACGACCCGGGCTACTTCATGGGTGTCTACAAGAGCACGAACTATGGGGCCAGCTGGACGCAGACGAGCGACGGGGCGCTCTCGAGTCTCACGAGCTCGTTCGGGTGGTATTTCGGCCAGATCCGCGTTGATCCGACGAACCCGGACCGCGTCTTCGTCATGGGAGTACCTCTCTACCGTTCGACGAACGGGGGCGCGAGTTGGAGCGAGGTCGGCTCGTCGAACCACGTCGACCACCACGCGATGGTCTTCGACCCTTCGAACCCGTCCCATGTATATGAAGGCAACGACGGGGGGCTCTACTTCTCCGATAGCGCGGGGAACACATGGTCGAAGCTCTACGACCAGCCGACCAACCAGTTCTACGCGATCGAGATCGACTACCAGAATCCGTCGAGACTCTATGGCGGAACGCAGGACAACGGGACGCTCCGGACGGCCACGGGCGGCGTCGACGACTGGGAGGCTATCTTCGGCGGCGACGGTTTCTACACGGTCGTCGACCCGACGGACCCGGACGTCATCTATGCGGAGTACCAGTACGGCAATCTCTACAAGTCGACCGACTTCGGATACAACTGGTACTGGGGTCTCTCGGGGGTCAACGATGAGCGCACGAACTGGTCGATGCCCGTCGTCATGGATCCGAATGACCACGAGACCCTCTATCTCGGCACGTACCGCGTCTACCGCACGACCGACGGGGCGGACTCGTGGAACCCGATCAGCGGCGACCTCACCGACGCCTCTCCCGGCGCCAGCTACGGGACCGTCACGACGATAGCCGTTGCCCCGTCCAACTCGAACGTCGTCTACGCCGGGACGGACGATTCGAACGTCTGGGTAACAGAGAACGGCGGGACGAACTGGACGAAGATCTCGAATGCGCTCCCGAACCGCTGGGTCACGCGCGTCGCGGTCGACCCGACTGACAGCTCGATCGCCTATGTCACGTTCTCCGGCATGCGCTGGGACGAGCAGATCGCACGCGTCTATCGGACCGACGACACCGGAACGACGTGGACAGCCATCGACAACGGACTCCCGAACGCGCCGGTCACCGTCATCGCGGTCGACCCGGAACTGCCGTCGTTCCTCTACGTCGGCACCGACCTCGGCAGCTACTTCTCGCGCGACACTGGTCAGAGTTGGGAGATCCTCGGCTCCGGTCTGCCGCCAGTGCCTGTCTATGACATCAAAATCCATCAGCCGACTCGAACACTCGTCGCGGGGACGCACGGCCGCTCGATGCACTCGATCGACCTCGACGAAGTGACGAGCGTCGAAGAGCCGGCCTACAGAAAGCTGATCTCGGAGCTTGCCGGGAGCCCCAACCCGTTCAACCCGACGACGACGGTGCAGTTCACGCTCACGCGCCAGGCATCCGTCAGGCTCACGGTGCACGACCTGGCCGGCCGCGCAGTGCGGACGCTCGTTGAATCGCGACGCATCGCGGGAAGCCACACGGTCTCGTGGGACGGCCACGGCGCGGACGGACGGACGCTCGGAAGCGGCGTCTACTTCCTGATGCTCGAGGCGGACGGTGAGGTCGAGACGGCGAAGGTGAGTCTTGTGAAGTAGGCTGCACGGACAGAGACCGCAACTATCCTTCAGGGAGGCACTACGCCTCCCTGAAGCTTCTCAGGAACTGGATAAGGGCCGCTGCGTCGGCGAAGTTGGACGCAACCCCGAGCGAGATGCGAACCGCACCGGTGCTCTTCTCGTCGATGCACTGACGGAACTCGTTGAACGTCATACGCGAGTCCGCTTGTGTGAAGCACGTGACGATTTCATCCTTCGTCAGCCCCAACGCCATCTCCCCCGCTCCGGGATTGCAGAAGCACCCGGTCCGAAGCGAGATGTTCCAGCTATTCGCGCGGCGTTCGACCTCGAGATGATCGACCGCGTGTCCCTCCCGGTCGTATACGTTGAAGGCGATGGTGCCGCCTCGTCGCTCGTTGTTCGCGGGTCCGTAAATCCGCACGAGCGGTGCGCCGTTGCCGTGTTCGAGCGCCGTCATGCGGTTCAGGAGCCAGCCGGTCAGACATGTCACGCGGTCGTGAATCGTCTCCATCCCGACGGAATCGAGGAAGTCGAGCCCCCGCTCCACCGCCGGGAGGCAGGCGTAGTTGAGTGTACCGTCCTCGAATCCCGCGGGACCGATGTGGAGGAAGTGCTGGTCCGCCTGGACCGAGGCCACCGTGATCGTGCCACCTGCAAACCATGGTCTGCGGAGCTTCTCGAGCGCGTCACGCCTCGCGATGAGCGCGCCGATGCCTGTCGGGTAGCCGAACATCTTGTAGAACGAGACAGGCACGAACTCCGGACGCCAGCGGGCGATGTCCAGACGGTTCGTCGGGACGAACGCGGCGGCGTCGAGCACGACGTCCCATCCGCGAGAGTGCGCGAGTTCGATCCATTCGAGCGGGTGCTGCACACCCGAGAAATTCGACTGGGACGGATAGACGAAGAGCTTGTTCTGTTCGTCCCGCCGCTGGCACATGCAGGAGGTGATCGAATCCTCGTCGATCCTCAGATCGGGTGGGACGATCGGAAGGTAGCAGGTCGGCGTGCCGGCAGCGCGAGCGAACTCACGCAGACCGTTCGCGGAGTTGTGGTTATCGAAGGTCAACAGAAGATGGCTCTCCGGAGAGAACGGGTACGCCTCTCCGACGAGCTTGAGCGCCTGGCTCGCGTTGCCGGTGAAGATTGCAACGTACTCGTCCTCGGGCGCATTGAAGAACCGGAGGATCCTCGAGCGGCACCGCTCCACGAGTCCGTCGCTCATCGACGACGTCGGGTTCGACGAGTGGGGATTGCCGAGTACGGTCTCCAACAGGAACGACATCTGATCGCGGATCTGCGACTCGGCGTAGAGCCCACCGCCGGTGTAGTCAAGGTAGACGTGCCCAAGACGGTCAAGCCGCGAGAACTCTGTCGCCCGGACCGTGTCGAGAGACAGCGTCCGTGTGTAGTCGGGGCATTCATCAAGGAAGGCCGCGTACCGCTCCCTGAGGCTGGCCCCGCTTGTATGTTCGGTGATGCTCATACGCTCCGCTCCTGCCCTCTGTCGCCGACCGCGTACCAGCCGTTCCGAACGCGCTGTTGCCAGTGACGACGCTGCTGCTATTGGAGGTATCCGAGACTTCTTAGCCGCTCGACGGTCTCGTCCATCTGGGTCGAATCGAAGTGTGAGGACAGCGGGCGAGCCGACGTCGTCCATCTGTCGAGTTCACGGCCGAGCCTGTCGTGCAAGGCCTCGAGTTCGCTCCTCGACAGCCTCCGTGCGCCGGCGGTCACCCCGCCGGCCATGCCGCTGCTCACTGCCGAGAGAAGATCGTCGATCTCGCCAGGGTCCGCCTCGAGGTCATAGAGTTCCGTCGTCCAGAGGTATGGCGTCTCGACGAACTTGTGGCCCCCGTCGCGGACGCACCTCGCCTTATTCAGATTGTACCATTTCGGGTCGGTCTCAACATCAGTGCCCGGCTTCGTCGCCTCGCCGAATCTGACGCGGGGCGAGAGTGGCTCCTCGAAGGCAGCGCCATCGAGCACGATGGCCTCCCCGTCAACGCCGTCCGGAGTGTCGAACCCGAGGAAACCGAGCACGGTCGGCAGCACGTCGATGCTCGCGACAACGCCATCGACGCGTGTCCCGCCCATCTCCATCCCGGGCAGCCGCATCACGCAGAGCGTGTGCATCGTCGCCTGATAGACCGTGCGGCCGTGGTCGAACTCCTCCCCGTGTTCCCACATGCACTCTCCGTGGTCGCTCGTCAGCACGACGAGCGCGTTGTCGAGAATGCCGCGCGCGTCGAGTTCATCGAGAAGCCGACCCACGTGCTCGTCGGTGTACGAGATCTCCGCCGCGTACTGGAGCTCGAGCCGACGCGCGTACGACCGCCGCTCTTCATCCGAGAGACTCGGATGGCGCTTGACCGTGGCGATCGGGGGAATGTCACTCCACCCCTTCGGGTCGTACATCGTGTCGTAAGGGGGCGGAGCGGTGTAGGGCGCGTGCGGATCAAAGTAGTGGGCGAAGATGAAGAGGCGCTCCGGGATCTCGGAAGCGTCGACATGCTCGAGAACGGAGTCCGTCACGCGGGCCGCCGACCGCTGATTCTGATCGGCGCCGCCCGGCGCAACGAGAACATCCCAGCTCTCGTCGTAGTGGGCAAACCCCTGTGCGAACCCGAATCGACTGTCGAGCGCGAACGACCCTGCGAACCCCGCCGTGTGGAACCCTGCGTCCGTGAGAATCTCGGCGAGCATCTCATTCTTCTCGTTGACGAGGAACCCGTTTCGGGGCGTTCCGTGGTGGTGCGGGTAATTGCCTGTCATAAGCGTGGTGTGCGACGCGAGCGTCGTCGGCACCACGGTCATGTAGTCGGTGAAGACGACCGACTCGGCGGCAAAGGCGTCCAGCCTCGGCGTCCGCACGGTCTTGCTCCCCATGAACCCGAAGTGGTCGGCCCTGGCGGTGTCGATCGAGATGAAGATGACGTGCCGCGCGCCCTCGATCTCGGGCACTGGGCTCGCGCACGACGCAAGGGCGAAGAGACATCCTGCCAGCAGACACCCGACGTGCGAACGTCCGACGTGCGAACGCCTCGCGAGCACTATCGTCATGCGGCGACGCTTCACGGTCCCTCCTACTGCACGTATCCTAGCGACTCAAGCTTCTCGAGTGTCTCGGCATCGAGTGACACATCGACGGCCCCCGTCCCGTACCGCGGAATCCCATTCTGAAACTCCTCGAGTTCACGGCGAAACTCCGCGACGGCGTCCCGTCTGACGTCCGTGAGCGAAGTGCGCTCGCCGGGGTCGCGGGTCAGGTCGTAGAGCTCCTCCTGATCGGGAAGCGAGAGGATGTACTTCTGTCGCTCCCGCGAGACCGAGCGCATCGCCAGGCTTCCGAACCACGGTGGACTGCGGAGGTCCGCGTAGAATGCGCGGGCGGCCGGCGCCTCACCGCTGCCGTCGATGACAGGCATGAGACTCACGCCACGCTCGGCTTCCCCCGGAGGCAGACCGGCTGCGTCTCGCATGGTCGGGAGGATGTCGAGGATGGAAACCTCCGTTTGGATGCGTCGGGCGGCTCCTGTGGACGCGTCCGCTCCGCGTCGTCGCTCGACGGAGGAGTTCACGAGGAGTGGCACCTCGACGACCTCCGAGTAGAGCGTCCTGCCGTGGTCCCATCCGCCGTGGTCCAGGAACTCCTCGCCGTGGTCGGATGTAACGATGAGCAGCGTGTT
>CAZNHF010000174.1:0-5279 GCA_964572375.1 uncultured bacterium
CACAAGCTGATGGCGACGGTCGCCGGCATCCCGGGCCCGCACCAGTCGTTCATGGTCTGGGCCGACCAGGTGTTCTACCACAGGGGCAGACCGTGGGGCCGGCCGGAGTACATGGAACCGCGCAGCGCGGCGCGGTGAAGGGGAGTGGCGTGAAGGAGTATCTCTACAGAATCCAGCCATCGCGAGCAGCGCTGCTCACCGACGGGCCGACGTCGGAGGAGGAGCGCTCCATCGCGATGCACTTCGAGTACCTCAAGGCTCTGACCGAGAGCGGCACAGTCATCCTGGCCGGAAGGACTCTCAACACCGATGAGTCGAGCTTCGGGATCGTAGTCTATCGCGCGGAGAACGACGCTGCCGCTCGGACCATCATGGAGGGTGACCCGGCCGTCGCCGCAGGCGTCTTCCGCGCCAGGCTCTTCCCGTATCGCGTGGCGCTGACGGGCGACTTCGCGTCCGGCAACGGGGGCGGGGCGTGACGGGGGGACGGACACGCGACGTTCTCGAAGGTGTGCGCGCTCCGACACTCGTGATTGACGTCGGACGGGCGACGTCCAACCTCGATGCCATGCTGGGCCGCGCCGATGCGTGGGGCGTTCGGTTCCGGCCGCACTTCAAGACACATCAATCCGCCGATGTCGCCGTGCTCTTCCGTGAGCGCGGCGTCTCAGCATGTGCGGTCTCGTCGGTTGCGATGGCTGCCTACTTCGCCGGGCACGGGTGGAACGACATCACACTGGCCGTGCCGCTCAATCTGCGAGAGCTTGATGATCTCCGGGGACTTCTGAGTGGTCCCCTCAGTCCGTCCGCTCCGGGTTCGCGGCTCGGCATCCTCGTTGATTCGCTGGACGCCATCACGCCGCTCGCGGCGGGCGAACTCCCGGGGGCCGCCGTCTGGATCAAGGTCGACTGCGGATATGGCCGCGCGGGGATCCCGTGGAACGACGCGGTCTTGCTCGAGAGACTCGCCGGGGCCGTCGACGCCGCCGGGTCGGTGTCGCTCGTCGGGATCCTCACGCACGAGGGCCGGAGCTACTCGGCCGCGTCCGCGGACGCCGTGCGCGCGATCCACGCGGAGTCGCTCGAGCGCATGAAGAGCGCGCGGGACGTGATCGCAGGTTCCCGTTCCGGGGGAACCGCTGTGGAGATCTCCGTCGGCGACACGCCGAGCGCGAGCCTCGCCGAGTCGATGGACGGTGTCGACGAACTCCGCCCGGGCAACTTCATCTTCTATGATCTGATGCAGCTCGATATCGAAGCGTGCGGCGAGGACGGTCTCGCAGTGGCGGTCGCGTGTCCGGTCATCGGGCGGTACGCGGAGCGGGGAGAGGTCGTCGTGTACGGCGGAGCGGCACATCTGTCCGCGGCGTCACGCTGGGGTCCGCCGGGCTCGGGATGTGGTTCGCCGCGGGATGCGAGTGGTGGTCCGCCGCAAGACCCGGCCGGGGGACGGACGTTCGGTTGCCTCGTCGAGCCGGCTGAACGGGGACTCGGCAGGCTTCGTCTGGACGCCCCCATCATAGGGCTCTCGCAGGAGCACGCCGTCATCCGCATGCCGGGCGACCTCATGGAGCGCACCGCGGTTGGATCCATCCTGCTCATATCCCCTGTCCACTCGTGTCTGACAGCCGCTCTTCACGATCACTACGTGACGCTCGACGGTCGACGGTTCGGCAAGATGTGATACCATGCAGCACGGCACGGACACTGACGCACCGGTACGGACACTGATGTGCCGATAGCGCGGACTGCTGCAGCGGTGTCGACCACGATCACCGGCAGCAAAGGAGGCTCAACATGGCCGACCTCTCAACCAGGTTCATGGGACTCGACCTCAGAAACCCCGTCATCGTTGCGAGCTCGGGGCTGACGAGTTCGCTCGAACGGTTGAAGGCATGCGAGGAAGCGGGGGCGGGGGCGGTCGTGCTCAAGTCGATCTTCGAGGAGCAGATAATTGCGGAGGTGGACGGGGTCGTGGCGGCCGGCGAGACGCCGTACGCACACACGGAAGCTGCGGACTACATCAGGAACTACGGTCGCGAGAACGCGGTCCGCCGGTTCATCGAGCTTGTCTCCGGTGCGAAGAAGGAACTGGCGATTCCGGTCATTGCGAGTATCCACTGTGTGTCGGCTGGTGGGTGGACCGATTTCGCGAAGCGGGTCGAGCAGGCGGGCGCGGACGCTATCGAACTTAACATCTTCGTCCTTCCCTCCGACACCGAACGCGATGGCCGGTCGTACGAGCAGGTCTACTTCGATGTCCTCGCCGCGGTGAAGGAGCAGGTGACCATCCCGGTGGCGCTCAAGATCGGTTCGCGCTTCTCGAGTATCGCGCACATGGCCCGTTCGCTCGCCGAGAGCGGAGCCGACGCGCTCGTGATGTTCAACCGGTTCGCCCGGTTTGACTTCGACATCGAGGAGATGGAGGTGGTCTCAGCGAGCTACCTGAGTTCGCCGGATGAGATGCTGATTCCGCTACGCTGGATCGCGCTCCTCTCGGGCGAGTTGCCGTGCGATCTTGTTGCGACCACGGGCGTGCACGACGGCAAGGCCGTGGTGAAGCAGCTTCTCGCGGGCGCCGCCGCCGTCGAACTCTGCTCCGTGCTCTACCAGCACGGCGTGTCGCGCATCGGGCCGATCCTCGAGGAAGTCTCCGTCTGGATGGACGCGCACGGATTCGCATCCATTGCCGAGTTCCGCGGGAAGATGAGCCAGGAAGCCAGCGCCGATCCCGCGAGCTACGAGCGCGTCCAGTTCATGAAGACGTCGGCGGCGCAGTCCTGATGAAGAGCTATCGCAAGGAACTCTGGTTCGAGATCATCTCGCGGCGCGCATTCGTCAACATCACGCCCGATGTGGAGGAGGCGCTCGAGGAGTCGGGCGTCCGCGAGGGGCTCGTTCTCGTCAACGCGATGCACATCACGGCGTCGGTCTTCATCAACGATGACGAGCGCGGTCTGCACGCGGACTACGAGGATTGGCTCGAGCGTCTCGCCCCGCACGAGCCGACATCGCACTACCGGCACAACCGGACCGGTGAGGACAACGGCGACGCGCATCTGAAGCGGCAGGTCATGGGCCGCGAGGTCGTCGTTGCCGTGACGGGCGGCGCGCTGGACTTCGGGCCATGGGAGCAGATCTTCTACGGCGAGTTCGATGGCGGCCGACGGAAGCGCGTGCTGGTCAAGATCATCGGGGAGTAGGACCGGGACCGGTTTGCCCGGTCGTCCCCGGCCGGTTGAGGACAGAGGATCGTCCATGTGGAAAGGAGCGGAGTATGATGGTCGGAAGAAACGGACGTGCGGCGGTTCTCGTGCTCGCCATCGCAGCTCTCGCCCTCGCGGCGGGCGGCTGCGCCTCGACGAACATGCGGTCGCAGGTCTCTCCGGATTTCCGGGGCGCTCCGTACGAGAGAGTGCTGGTCTGGATCGATCTCGACGATGCGATGCTCGTTCAGAGCGCGGAGGACTACCTCGTGGAGGAACTCGACGTTCGCGGGGTTGACGCCGTTGCGCAGTACACCGTGTTCTTCGGTGACAATGAGTACGCTTTCGAGGATCGAAGACGTGAGCTCAACAAGCGCGGTATCGACGCCGTGCTGACGCTCGTGCTCACGGACGCCGGGGCGACGAAGCATCGCATCCCGCCGACTCGCCACACCGTGCATCATATGAACCCGTATACCGGCCGCGTGCACCGCTCGACGCGATGGACCGGCGGTGGCGTCGATGTCGACGCGTGGGCCGATTTCAAGGCGGAGCTTCTGGACCGCGAAACGGGCGAGATCGTCTGGAGGGCCCTGGCAAAGACTTCGGGCGACCCGTCGGTCGGCCGCGTGGGATTCCTGCAGTCGGTGTCACGTGAAGTTGTCGGGAATCTCGTGAAGGACGGCATTGTCGCCGACTAGTCGTGTGGACGGAGAGTCGCGCTGTTGCGAGAGAGCCTGCCATTTCGAAAAGGACGGCATCGTCGCGACGGATCGGCTGCGCCGAAGGGAGGTGTCACGACGAGCCGCCTTTTCGTACAGCGAATCGTGCTTCCGACCGAGAGACCGGGAAGCTAGATGTTGCCCTTCTCGGAGACGCGCACCGTGTCCGTGCCCTCGAACACGTCTCCGGCCGTCGTCATACCGGTCAGAGTGAGCGTGGCCGACGGCGGGGCGACGATGGCGCAGATGTCTTCATGTGCGAACTTCGCAACGAGTTCCCCGCACGCATCCGGGAACGTGGACACTGCCTGAATGCCGTTAAGCGTGACCGACCCGGCCTCGACAGTGGAGTACGGGATGACCGCGTGGACGGTGACCCATTCGCCCTCGTCCTTGATGATGATCATCGAGGGAGCCACCTCGATGTCGATGATGACCGACGACGATGCCGCCCGGGCGAACGATGTCTCCGCCTCGACCGGCGTGACGAGAGCGTCCGAGCTGCATCCCTGTGCGGCGAGCGAGAACAGCATGACCGCGATGTAGACGATGACTGCGGACCTTCTGAACATTGGGGCCTCCCGATGTGTGGAGCAATGACCTTGTCATAGACTCGCGCGGGTCCCGGCTCAATCGTGCTCCGGGCACTGACGAGCCCAGCCTCCTGCAACTTCCAAGATTAGAGACCCCGGGGCGTGCGGTTGTTCCCGTGAATGGAGCGCACCGAAGTGAGGATCGTGGCAATCAGCGACACGCATGCGCGGCACCGCGCGATCCCAGGGATCCCGGTCGGCGACGTGCTCGTCCATGCGGGTGACCTGACGAGCGTCGGCAAACCCGAGCACGTGCAGGAGTTCAACGCATGGCTCGGAGAGCTCCCTCATCCACACAAGGTCGTCATCGCGGGGAACCACGACTTTCCGTTCGAGCGCGCTCCCGCGAGCGTCGAGCCGCTGCTGACGAACTGCGTCTATCTCCGGGACAACTCCATCGTCATCGAGGGGGTCACGTTCTACGGCAGTCCATGGCAGCCCGCCTTCCAGGACTGGGCGTTCAACCTCCAGAGGGGTGAGGAGCTCCGCGAGAGGTGGAACCTCATTCCCGACGGCGTCGACGTCCTCATCACTCACGGCCCACCGGCGGGCCACGGGGACGTGACGCTCGGTGGAGCGGGCGTCGGCTGTGTCGACCTCATGGAGGCTGTTGCACGCGTGAGGCCGAGGCTTCACGTCTTCGGTCACATTCACGAGGGGGCCGGACTCACGGAGCAGGACGGCACGACGTTCGTCAACGCGAGTTCCGTGACCGCCCGCTACGAGCCGGTCAATCCGGCCATCGTCATCGATCTCGA
>CAZNHF010000175.1:0-5218 GCA_964572375.1 uncultured bacterium
CCATCTGGCCGATGTTCATGCGGGTGACGACCGTAGGGATGGCTTCGTCCACGAGGCGGCCGAAATGGGCCGAGACGTCGGTCATGATCGTGCCCAGATTGACCAGCGCACGGCTGATTCCCGGGTTGTAGCTTTCAAGACCCGGGATAAGCTCGTGCCGGACCCGGTTCCTGGTGTATTCGGTCTCCTGATTCGAGGGGTCGACACGGTAGTCGAGCTCGTTGGCGTCGACATAGTCCTCGATCTCCTCGCGCCAGACGCCCAGGAGTGGACGGATGATGAAGCCGTCGCGCTTCGGTGGGATGCCCGAGAGCCCGTCCGGGCCGGCGCCACGCACGAAACGCATGAGCACCGTTTCGGCCTGGTCGTCCGCGTTGTGGCCGAACGCGATCTTCTGGCAGTATTCGAGCTTCATCGTCTTGTAGAGGTAGCGGTAGCGGAGCATCCGCGCGGCGTCCTGCTTCGACATCCGGTGGGAGATGAGAAACTGGGGGACGTCCTCCTCGCCACAGAAGCACGGCACGCCGAGACCGGCTGCGAACTCCCGAACGAAGTCGGCATCCTGCCTGGACTCGTCGCCGCGAAAGCGGTGGTCGAGGTGGCCGATCTTGAGCTCGAATTCGAACTCCTCCTGGAGTCCCGCAAGGATGTGCGCCATGCAGATCGAATCCGCCCCGCCGGAGACCGCCGCGAGCACGCCGTCGCGCACGGAGATCATGCCGTAGCGGCGAATCGTGTCCCGGACCCGTTGGACGATGTCTGACATCGATCACACCCCGGTCGGAATGTCTGGTTCAGCTTCGCACGCGCCTGAACTCGAACAAAACGGCCCCCCCGGCGTTGGAGCGACAGGAGGGCCGAATCTGGTAGCGGTGCAGGGATTCGAACCCCGGACACGCGGATTATGATTCCGCTGCTCTAACCGACTGAGCTACACCGCCGACATCCGCGCAGGTGGGAAGGCCCACCGTAAACATCTATAGAAAATGATAGTCAAGGGCGAGGGAAGCGTCAACCGGGAAACGCCGTGAGGAGGGCGTGTCGTCGCGCAGAGGGACTGAAAGCACGGACCCAAATCACGCAATTCGCATCAAATCTGTTGAGTCCGCACTGGTTCGGGCCTAGGCTGACGGCTGGAGGGTGCGGGCTGGACGACGCGCCGGTGTCCGGCACGGCCAGAGCGATGATGCGGCCGGACTGAAGACGCGACATCGGAAACCGGGCAGTACAGGAGGTACACGACAAGATGAGGCTTGATCGATTTACCCTCAAGGCGCAGGAGGCCGTTCAGGCCGCCCAGGACCTTGCGATGGACCGGAACCACCAGGAAGTGACGACGGAGCATCTGCTCCTGTCGCTTCTCGAGCAGCGGGAGGGGATCGTCATCCCGATCCTCCAGCGGCTGGGTGCGGACGTCTCCGGGCTTCGGGCGCGAGTGGACGACGAGATAGATCGCATGCCGCAGGTCCAGGGCGGGGGCGTGCAGACGTACGCCGCGCCGACCTTCGAGTCGGTGCTCGGAGTCGCGTGGAACGAGGCGCAGCAGATCAAGGACGAGTATGTCAGCACTGAGCACATTCTCATCGCGCTCGCGGAGGCGAAGGAGGCGTCGGCCGGCGCCCTTCTCCGGGAGTTCGGCGCGACGCGCGAGAACATCTTCAAGGTCCTCAAGGACATTCGCGGAGGCCAGCGCGTCACCGACGCGAACGCCGAGGAGAAGTACCAGGCGCTTGCCAAGTACACGCGTGATCTCACCGACATGGCGCGGGCGGGCAAGCTCGACCCGGTCATCGGGCGCGACGAGGAGATCCGGCGCGTTATCCAGGTCCTGTCGCGTCGCACAAAGAACAACCCGGTCCTGATCGGTGAGCCCGGCGTCGGCAAGACAGCCATCGCCGAGGGGCTCGCGCAGCGCATCGTCGCGGGGGACGTCCCTGAGGGACTGAAGAACAAGCGCGTCAACGCGCTCGACATGGGCGCGCTCATCGCGGGAGCCAAGTACCGTGGCGAGTTCGAGGACAGGCTCAAGGCCGTGCTCCGCGAGATCTCTGAGTCCGAGGGTCAGGTCATCCTCTTCATCGACGAGATGCACACGCTCGTTGGCGCCGGCGCGGCCGAGGGCGCGATGGATGCGTCCAACATGCTCAAACCCGCCCTGGCGCGGGGCGAACTCCACGCGGTCGGCGCCACCACGCTTGACGAATACCGGAAGCACATCGAAAAGGACGCCGCGCTCGAGCGGCGGTTCCAGCCGGTCCTCGTGGGCGAACCGAACGTGGAGGACACCATCGCCATCCTCCGAGGGCTCAAGGAGCGCTACGAGGTGCACCACGGTGTTCGCATCAAGGACACGGCGATCGTTGCGGCCGCGACGCTCTCACACCGCTACATCACCGACCGGTTCCTCCCGGACAAGGCCATCGACCTTGTCGACGAAGCCGCGTCGAAGCTCCGCATGGAGATCGACTCGATGCCGGAAGAGCTCGACCAGGTAGAGCGACGGATGATGCAGCTCGAGATCGAACGTGAGGCGATGAAGAAGGACAAGGACCAGGCATCGAAGGAGCGTCTGGCGAAGATCGAGCAGGAGCTTGCGGACCTCAAGGAGCAGAGCTCCGAGATGAAGGTCCAGTGGGAGAACGAGAAGACCGCGATCAAGGCCATCCGCGACACGAAGGCCGAGATCGAGAACGTCAGGACCGAGTACGAGCGAGCCGAGCGGCAGGGCGACCTCAACAAGGCGGCGGAGCTCAGATACGGTCGTCAGATCGAGCTTGAGGCGCGGCTGGTCACCGAGAACGAGCGGCTTGCCGAGCTTCAGAAGGACCAGCAGATGTTGAAGGAAGAGGTCGACGAGGACGATATTGCGGCTGTCGTATCGGCCTGGACGGGGATCCCCGTCGCCCGGATGCTCGAGGGCGAGCGCGACAAACTCCTCCGGATGGACGACCGGCTGAGGCTTCGCGTCGTCGGTCAGGACGAGGCCATCAGCGTCGTCTCGGACGCGGTGCGCCGCGCGCGCGCCGGGCTCCAGGATCCGCGTCGTCCCATCGGTTCGTTCATCTTCATGGGGCCGACGGGAGTCGGGAAAACAGAGCTCGCCAGAGCGCTTGCGGAGTTCCTCTTCGACGACGAGGATGCGATGGTCCGCATCGATATGTCCGAGTTCATGGAGAAGCACTCGGTCGCGCGTCTCATCGGCGCGCCCCCGGGCTACGTCGGGTACGAGGAAGGCGGGTATCTCACCGAGGCCGTGCGGAGAAGGCCGTACTCGGTCGTGCTCCTGGACGAGATTGAGAAGGCGCACCCGGATGTGTTCAACGTTCTCCTCCAGATTCTCGATGACGGGCGTCTGACCGACGGGAAGGGGAGGACGGTCGACTTCACGAACTCGATCGTCATCATGACTTCGAACGTCGGGAGTCAGTGGATCCACGAGCTCGGAGAGGAGAACCGCGAGGAGATGTCGTCGCGTGTGATGGAGGCCTTAAGGGCGCAGTTCCGTCCGGAGTTCCTCAACCGCGTCGACGATATCGTCATCTTCAATTCGCTCTCTCTGGACGAGATCAAGCTCATCGTCGACATCCAGCTTACGAAGCTCCAGAAGCTCCTGGCCGACCGCAAGATTGGTCTCACGCTGACGGATGCCGCGAAGGAGATGATCGCCCGGGAGGGTTTCGATCCGGTCTACGGTGCGCGGCCCCTGAAGCGCGCGCTACAGCGCGAGGTCCAGAACCCGCTCGCAGTGAAGATCCTGGAGGGCGAGTTCGAGGCCGGCGACAGCGTCGTTGTGGATGCGGCGGGCGGGAAGATCGTGTTCCGCCCTACGTAGCAGTGATCTCGGCCACACCCAGGAGTTCGAGGTTGATGAACGTCTCGCCCAGCCACGTCTCCTCGAGCGGGACGAGCACGACGTCCCCGTCACGTACTCCGGTCATGATGCCGGTCCTTCCCTCTGTGGCCGCGACGACGGCGGCCGCGCCCATGCGGCTGGCGAGCGTGCGGTCGGCGGCGGTTGGCGACCCGCCGCGCTGAACGTGACCGAGAACGCTGACGCGATAGCTCACGCCGGTCCGTTCCTTCACCGCCGCTGCGGCCTCTGCGGCGCCGCCCGGAAGCGCGCCCTCGGCTACGACGATGATGAAGCTGCCCTTTCCGCGCTGGCGTCCCTCCGTGATGATGTCGGAGAGCCTCTCCAGGTCTGGTGGGATCTCCGGAATGAGGATGCCCTCCGCTCCGCCCGCCAGACCGACCTCGAGGGCGAGCGCCCCACAATTCCTCCCCATCACCTCGATGAAGAAGATACGGTCGTGTGACGCGGCCGTGTCGCGGATCTTGTCGATCGACTCGAGCGCCGTGTTGGCGGCCGTGCTGAATCCAATCGTGAACTCCGTGCCGGCGATGTCGTTGTCGATCGTCCCCGGCACACCGATCACCGCGACGCCGTGCTCAGCGGAGAGCTTGCTCAGACCGTGGAACGTTCCGTCGCCGCCGATCCCGACGAGGCAGTCGATGCCGGCGCGGGAGAGGACGGCCGCGGCCTTCGTCCGCCCTTCCTCTTCATAGAATTCCCTGCAGCGACTCGTCTTGAGAATCGTCCCCCCGAGCTGGACGATGTTCGATACGGAGCGGGCCGTCATCGGTTCAAGATCTCCATCGAGAAGCCCGGAGAAACCGCGCATGATGCCGGTGACCTCGGCCCCGCCGGCGAGCGCGGTTCGGACGACCGCCCTGATGGCGGCATTCATCCCCGGAGCGTCGCCGCCGCTCGTGAGGACCCCGATGTGCTTGACTGCGGACATGGCTGTGTCTCCTTTGACGTCGGATTCCCGCGAAAAACCCCGAGCATGCCCGGGGCGCAGAGGAAGTGATTCCGTGGATGATCCGACCGCGGCGACAGGGCCGCGCCGCTCGAAAGACGAGGTTCCCACCGCTACTTGAGGAGGATCATCTTCCTCGTAGTGACGTACTCGGACGCCACCATTCTAGCGAAGTAGATGCCGGATGCAACCCTGTGACCGTCATCGTCACGACCGTCCCAGGTCACCGTATACCGGCCGACACCATGATGACCGGAGACGAGCAGGGCGACGCGGCGGCCCGAGACGCTGTATACGGCCACTTCCGCATCGCCGCCTGGCTCCGGAACCGCGAATGACAGCGTGGTAACGGGGTTGAACGGATTCGGCGCGTTCTGGCCGAGTTCGAACGACTGCGG
>CAZNHF010000176.1:0-5118 GCA_964572375.1 uncultured bacterium
CGACGGAGCGGATCGTGAAGTACTTCCGCGAGCCGGCCGCATTGCCGATGTCGGGCGTGACCGTGACATAGTACGTGCTCGTATCGAGAGTTTCGGGGACCGCGCCGAACGGCTCGATGGCCGTGATACCGGGGGGCGGGTCGTCCTGGGCCTCGAGCCATGTGTGCGCCCGAGCGAGACCCGACTCGGCTGCGTAGAGTGCCTTCGAACGATCGATCCTGCTGGCCGCGAGGGATGCATCATGCGAGCCGATCTGGAATACGGCCAGCGTGACGATCAGGATGATGACGGACATGAGGATCATCGCCACCAGCGTTGACCCGCGCTGGTTCCCCGTGAGTCTGTGTCTGGAAAGCATGATGACGCCTCCTCTGCTCAAAGCAGCGATGGTCGTCCCCGGCCACAACGTTGTGCCGCGGCGCGAAATCGGGAGGACGACGCACGATGACTAATTGCACAGAGTGTGCCAAGTGAGTAGTGTTGCGCTGGAGGGGTCTACGGTATGGTGGGCCTGCAACCATATGATTGGCATTAGCAGGGAAGAGCGCCCGCGAGACCCGCGCTCGAGAGTATGACCGGGGTTCATCGTAGGGCCGAGCTGTACGCGACTGCCCATTGGGGCAGGGCTTGTCGCGTTTGCGGAAGGGACCTGTGAAGACCATGAGCGGAGGCTCAGAGAAACAGCGCCTCCGCTACCAGCCCTTCCTCGTGACGAATGCGGCAATCGTTAGACACTCTGAGCGCTCGTCACCAATGTTCGCGGCGCTGTATCCCTCGTCGAGCGGAAACTGGACGGCGTCTCCCTCACGGAGGACGACGATCTCATCACCGATGGTCAATCGCACCATGCCGCGTTGACAGAGGGCTACGACCTCGCCTAGAACGCCCGTGCGATGGCATTCGTCGCCGGGTTCGTTGACGTGACGCAGGATGGAGGTCATTCCCCATGGGACGTTCATCGTGAGGAGTTCCGCCTCAATCACTCTCTCGTCGGCATCGCACGTGAAGGTCTTCGGTCGCTCGTTCCGTCGCGTGAGCACGGCCAGTGAGAGTGTCTGCTCCTCCACGAAGTGGGCGGGTCGCTCCTCGAGCGCTCCCGCGATCCGCTCCAGTGCACCTATGGTGGGAGACGTCTTGCCGCGTTCGATCTCAGAGATGTGTGTGGCGGACATCCCTGAACGCGCGGCTACTTCCTTCAGGGTCAGGTCCCTGCGGAATCTGGCCAGTCGGACCCTGTGTCCTACCTCTTGCTTCGTTGGCATGTTCCTGCTCCTCTGCGGTTCTCGATCTACAGCTTTGGGACCGGCAACGCTCGGCCTTCTGTTCCCAGTCAGTCCCCCAGCCTTTCGGATGAAATCCTGGCCCGGGGGGTGGTCCGGGGCCGCTGCGCTACGCAGGTATGAGTACCGGCGCAGCGAATGCAGCGATTCCGTAGTATTCTTCTTCGCCCACAACCTCGAGCTCAATGCCCTCGTCCATCCGCATCTGGATCGTGTCGCCTTCGCGCACCACATTGATCTCATCGCCGATGGTGACCCGCAGCATGCCGGCCAGAACGAGAATCACCATCTCCGCGATGCGCGGATTCAAGCTCACCTTGTCCCCGGGAGGCATCGTGCGCGAGAAGACCTGCAGCATTCCATCGGGCAGGCCGGGGCTCTGGACCGTGTACTTCACCAGCCGTCCTTCCACGTCCTTCGCAAAGTTGCACGAGGACTGGGACTCCCTCGTGTGAATGACCCGTGGGAACGACTCCTCCCGCACGAAGTGAGCCGGGTTCTCCCCGAGTGCATCGGTGATGCGCTGAAGCGCCCCGATGGTGGGGGATGTCTTGCCTCGCTCAACCTCCGAAATGTGAGTGGCCGACATGCCGCAGCGGGCAGCCACCTCTTTGAGCGTCAAGTTCTTGTCGAAACGAGCTGTGCGCAGTCTGCGCCCGAGCTCTTCCTTCGTAGGCATGTGCTCCTGTTCCTCCATTTGCGAAGATAGCGGGATCATTGCGCGCGGACCGTCGGTCACACACGGAGCACACCGCGGCTACGTGGGGTACAGGCCCGGTGACGCGTAGATCGCGAACCCGGTTACCGGGTCGTCTCCGAGCGCCTCCATGATGAAGCCCTCGTCCATGCGGAATTGGACCGAGTCGCCCTCGCGGATAACGTGACTCTCTTCACCGATCGTGACCCGGGACGAGCCGCCCGTGCAGGCGACCACCATCTCGCCGATCCTGGGCGGCCAATGCACGACCGCGCCGGGAGTGAATTCCCTCTCGAACACCTGACAGAATCCCCCCGCCAGTCCGGGGCTCAGCATTCTGAACCGCCCGGGTTCTCCGGTGGCGTCCGTGTTGTAGTTCATCCGCGCGCTTCCCGCCTTCGTCAGAACTGCGCGGGGCAGGTTCTCCTCGCGGACGAAGTGGGCGGGGTTCTCACCGAGAGCGCCCGTTATGCGCTCGAGTGCGCCGATCGTGGGCGAGGTCTTGCCTCGCTCCACCTCGGAGATGTGGGTAGCGGACATCCCGGAGAGCCTGGCGACATCCTTGAGGGTGAGGCCCTTCTCGAAGCGAGACATGCGGAGCCTGCGCCCGAGTTCCTTCTTGGTCAGCATGTGTCCCATCCAGTCTGTATGGGGGGGGGCGGGCGATCCTCTCGTGGAAGATACGGTGATTCGAGAGTTTGAATCTGAACGCATGTTCTTGAGTTGTGATTGCTAACGACGATGGAAGTGAACGGTATCTTCACGAAAACCTATCACGATAAGGAATTGCGGTCAAGGCAAATGAAACAGCGGAATTCCCGGGGGTAGAGCCCGATCCCGTGGTGATGGAGAACCGCTCAAACGTACATTCCAACACGAGCTTGACATCCGGAAAGAGCCGCTATAGGCTCTTATGTTGGCCCGTTGGCGATGGCGCTCAGATCGACGGATGGTGTTCAGATCGACGGATGGTGTTCAGATCGACGGATACCACCACTCACGCTGCTGGCAGGGAGGCGACATGGTCAACGACCTCGAAGGACTGTTCTCGACCAACGCGAAGCGGATGAAGAAGTCGGTGATCCGTGAACTCCTCAAGCTCACGCGCAGACCCGAGATCATCTCGTTCGCCGGTGGCCTGCCGGACCCCGAGGCATTCCCGATCGCCGAGGTCATCGAGATCGTCGAGGTGGTGCTCAAGCGCGAAGGGAAGACGGCGCTGCAGTACAGCCCGACCGAGGGTGACCCGAAGCTCAAGGACGAACTGATCGCGTATCACGAGCGCGAGAACGGTGTGAAGCTCACCCCGGACAATATCGTAGTGACCGTGGCGTCGCAGCAGGCGCTCGACCTCGTCGGGAAGTGCTTCATCGATATCGGCGACCCGGTCATCGTCGGTCGACCCACGTACATCGGCGGGCTGTCCGCTTTCTACAACTACGGGGCCAGCATGATTGGCGTGTCGCTCGATGAGGGCGGCATGAGGATGGATCTCCTCGATGATGAACTGCGCAAACTCCGCGACGCGGGGCAGCGGCCGAAGTTCATCTACGTCATTCCCGACTTCCAGAACCCGGCCGGCCTGACCATGGGTGAGAGCCGCCGTCTGGAGCTGATCGACCTCGCGCGGAGGTACGACGCGCTCATTCTCGAGGACAGTCCGTACCGCGAGCTCCGGTATGCGGGTGAGTCCGTCAAGACGATCTATGCTCTCGAGGGAACCGGCCAGGTCGTCGGTCTTCATACGTTCTCGAAGATCCTGTTCCCGGGCATGAGGCTCGGCTGGGTCATCGGCGACGAGGCCGTCATTCAGAAGCTCGTCATCGCGAAGCAGGCCACCGACCTTTGCACACCGGCGTTCACGCAGGCGATCGTGGCGGAGATCATGTCACGCGGTCTTCTGACGAAGGTCATCGAGAGAGCGAAGGGCATCTACTCGGAGAAGCGCGCTGTCATGCTCGACGCGCTCGACGAGTACATGCCGAAGATGCCGGGACTCGAGTGGACGAAGCCCGAAGGCGGTCTCTTTCTCTGGGTGACGCTTCCCGAGTCGATGAACGCGGACGAGCTCTTCTACGACGCCATAGAGCACAATGTCGCGTTCGTCATCGGGTCGGCATTCGACTGCACGGGCCTTCAGAAGAACACGATGCGTCTCAACTTCTCCTTCCCGACGAAGGAGGAGATTGTCGAGGGCGTCAAGAGGCTCTCGGGTGTCATCGAGGCCTACGCGAAGAAGAATGGGCGCCGCAAGAACATCGTGGTGACGCCCTAGCAGGAGGTCGCCTGCCGGACGCACGGCGAATGCGTATTGTCACGGATAGTACCAGCGTGATACCCTTTGCAGCTCTATGGCTTTGTGACATGTTACGGTTGTGCCCTGCGGGGTCCAACGGAGACGAAGAGCAGCGTAGCAGAACGGGAGAGCATCAATGGAGAACATGGACAAGAAGGCCGATCTTGCCGGTCCGGGTGTGAGCACGTACGAAGAGGTCGCGAAGATCCTGCCGTCCGGCTACGAGCCGACCCTTCCTCCGCTCAAGCGGATGGAAGCCGTGTATGAGATCAAGCGGTACATCGAAGACGGAATGGCGGAGGCGCTCAATCTGCAGATGGTGCAGGTCCCGCTCATCGTCTCGCAGGACAGCGGTGTGAACGACTACCTCGACCGCGACGGCTCGCGCACACCGATCGACTTCAAGTGCGGTCTCGGCCTCGACAAGCCCATCGAGGCGCAGGTCGTTCAGGCAGCGACGAAGTGGAAGCGGATGGCGCTCGCGCAGTTCGACTGCGCGGTGGGGCAGGGCATCAACACCGACATGCGTGCGGTCCGCAAGGACTACTTCCTCGACCATGATCACAGCTCCTACGTCGACCAGTGGGACTGGGAGAAGGTCATCACGGACAAGGATCGGAACCTCGACTATCTCGTGGATACGGTCAAGAAGCTCTGGAAGGTCATCCGCGGGGCCGGCATGCACGCTCAGGAGCTCTTCCCGGAGCTCAAGGGCAAGTACCCGGACTTCCCCGAGGAGCTCGAGTTCTTCCATGCCGAGGAGATCCTCGAGATGTACCCGGAACTTCCACGGAAGCAGCGCGAGACCAGGCTCATCATGGAGCATCCCGCGGTCTTCATCATCG
>CAZNHF010000177.1:0-4990 GCA_964572375.1 uncultured bacterium
CGAGGCGTATCACCTCCGCGACCTGCTCGCTGATCGAGAGCCCGGTCGTGTCGAGTTCGATGGCACCGTCGGCCCGCCGAAGCGGACTGTCCTCGCGCATCGAGTCGCGCCTGTCACGCTCGGCGATCTCGTCCCGCACCGTGCCGGCGTCCACAGGACGCCCAAGCGATTCCAGATCGGCAACCCTGCGTCGCGTACGTTCCTTGAGTGTCGCAATGAGAAAGATCTTGAGTTCGGCATCGGGGAACACGACCGTGCCGATGTCGCGGCCCTCCATGACGCAGTCGACGCTGTGTCCGACGCGCCTCTGCTCTGTGACCATGGCGCGTCGCACTCCCGATACCGTTGACATGACCGATGCGGCCTGTGTGACCTCGGGGGCCCGGATGGCCGCGCTGACGTCTTCGCCGTTCAGAAGAACGGGCCCGCGTCCGAGACCGGTGAGCTTGACATCGACCGACTCCGCGACGCGCGTCAGCGCCTCGTGGTCATTCAACGGTACACCCGCGCGAATCGCCGCGAGGGCTCCTGCGCGATACATCGCGCCGCTGTCTATATAGACGTAACCAAGCTGCTCGGCCACACACCGTGCGGTCGTGCTCTTGCCCGAGGCAGCAGGGCCATCGATAGCGATGATCAGCCGCGTACCCTCGCACGTGAGAGGATGGAGGTTGGAGGCCAGTTCAGGAGTATCCCCTGCTTATCACTCGAAACAAGAAAGTATAAACCAGAGCGTTCAGCCCTGCAAGCTCCTTCGCTTAGGGAAATGGACTAATCCGCGGCATCCGAGGGGTGTCCGCCTCCCCCGTGGGATCCATTGTCTTCCCGGGGGGCGCTCTCCTCGAGGCCGGCTGCGAGCCCCACGGCGGTACGGAGCGCTGTCAGTTCGTCGGAAGTCAGGTGGCGCCAGTGCCCCGAGCGGAGATTGCCGAGTTCCACGGGGCCGACGCGCACGCGGGTGAGGCGTTGCACCGGGTGGCCCACCTCCTCGAACATCCTTCTGATCTGGCGCTTCCGTCCTTCGTGAATGGTGATGAACGCGTGCGTTTCGTTGCGGTTCGTCGCGAGGATTTCCACGGCGGCGGGTGACGTGCGCCGTCCATCCAGAACGACACCGTGTTCGAGCGACACCCGATCGTGTTCACCAAGGATGCCGCGCGCGACGACGCTGTATACCTTGTCGATCTCGAACGAGGGGTGCGCGATGCGGTGCGCGAGCTCGCCGTCGTCCGTCAGGAGGAGCAGTCCCTCCGTCGGGGCGTCCAGGCGGCCGACTGGAACGACGGCGCGGGGCGCGTTCGCGATGAGCTCCGCGACGGTCTTGCGACCCTGCGGATCGCTCATCGTGACGACATACCCGGCCGGCTTGTTGAGGGCGATGCAGGTGAGCTGTTCCGGAAGATGAAGGATGGTCCCGTCGAACTCCACGGAGTCGACATCGGGGTCGATACGCACACCGGGTTCCGTGACGTTCGCGCCGTTCACGCGAATTCTGCCGTCTGCGATCAGGCGGTCAGCGCCGCGTCGGGAGGCGGCCCCGCAGCGTGCGAGGAACCTGTTAAGCCTCATCGATGTGCTGGATGAGGGCATGGTCTCCGAGGGCGTGCGCACCATCGATTGCATCGTCCTCCGCGGTGAGCGCGCCGGACTCGATGTCCTCCGCGGGAAAGACCGGGGCCGTCACCGGGAGCGTCTCCCCCGTTATCCCGTCCGCAGCGCCGGCTTCGGAAGCCAGACTGGCATCGACCGTCCCGGCGGCTTCGGACAGCAGGCTCGCGTCGGCTGCGGCTGTAGCTCCTGCAGCGACACTGGCCTCTGCCGGGGCTCCTACCGCCATGTGTGCCATGTGCTCCGCTCCCTCAACCGTCATCTGGAGCTCCCCGGGCTGGAGTCCGAGCACCTCGGCGAATTCCTCAAGTCTTGGAAGGTCGGTGATCGTGTTCAGCCCGAAGTAGCGCAAGAATTCCTTCGTGGAGCGGTACATCAACGCGCGTCCCATCCCGGGGGCGCGTCCGGCGATCGTCACGAGGTTGCGCTTCAGGAGCGTCGCCAGCACGCCGCTCGAATCGACACCTCTGATCCCCTCGATCTCAGCGCGTACGAGCGGCTGCTTGTACGCAATGATCGCGAGTGTCTCGAGCGCGGCCTGGCTCAGGCGCGGCGGGATGCGGCCTTTGTGCAGGTCGCGCGCGTACATTGCGTAGTCCGGACGGCAGTAGAGCTGCCATCCACCGGCCACCTTCGAGATGGTGATCGCCCTGCCCGCGTCGTCGTATTCCGAGGAGAGCTCGCGGAGGGCCTCGTTCACCTCGGCGCGACCAGCCTTGAGCGGACCGTCCTCGCCTCCGATGACCTCGACCATGCGCTCCGACGATACGGGAACGTCCGCGGCGAAGAGCACCGCCTCGATGATGCGCTTAAGCTCCAGCTCAGCCACGCTTATACCTCCGTCCGTGCCTGGATCGCGATCTCTCCAAAACTCGAGTCCTGAACCGCCAGTATCGCACCAAGGCGGATCAGTTCGAGAAGCGCGATGAATGTCGTGACGATCTCCGCCCGGGTCACGGCGTCGGAGAAGAGACTGCGGAACGTCATGCCGATGCCGCGTGTGACGGTCGCGCGGATATATTCCATCCGGTCTTCCACGGAGACGATCTCCATATCGACCTCGTGTACGTCGATGCGCTGCGGCACCCGCTGCAGCACCTCACGCAGGCAGTCCACGAGATCGAAGAGCGTGACGTCGCGGAGAAACTCCTCGTTGTCGAACTCTTCCTCTTCGACGGTGCGGTAGTGGCGGGTGTCAACACCGTGCGGAAAGAAGCTCTTGCGATCTTCCTCGTGCCCCGAAAGAACCTCGGCGGCCTCCTTGAACTGCTTGTACTCGACGAGCTGCCGGACGAGCTGCTTGCGTGGATCCTCTTCTTCGTCTCTCTCCTCGATGGCAGGAGGCAGCAGCATCTGGACTTTGATCCGGATGAGCGTTGCCGCCATCTCGAGGAACTCTCCGGCGAGCGACAGGTCCAGCGTGTCCATGTAGTTGATGTACTCGAGGTATTGCTCAGTGATCGTCGCGATCGGGATGTCATAGATGTCGATCTCGTGCTCGCGGATGAGATGAAGCAGGAGGTCGAGCGGCCCCTCAAATGCGTCGAGTCTCACCTCGTAGATCGGACGGCGGATGAGCGGCACACCCTCATCAGCGGCGACGGCGACCCTGGGGGACGCCGCACCATCCGTCCCGGTGTGTTTGCCGGATGCGGCCTGGGGCGTCTGGTCCGTCAATCTGTCGAGTTCCGTTCGCTCGCTCACAACCTCTACTCTCCGTTCGTTTCCGGGTTACCTTCCGACCGCACTGCTTCCCGTCCGTGGCGGCGTCGCCCGATGGTGCACGTTTCACGACTGTGCGTCTCGCGAGACGCTAGCAACTCTTATTGCTCTCGTCAAGTACCGCCTTCGCCTTCGCCCGAAGCTGCGAGATGCTTTAGTGCGAGCGTCTCCTCCTCCCGGCGGCAGGTCACCAGCCCATCGAGCCGCGCGCGCCTCAACACATTGAGCATCTGCCCCACCCCCTGGCCCTCGCTGAATCCGAGCGCGATGAGGTCGATTCCCGTGAGCTCCGTCTTCACCCGCGAGAGTTCGTTGGTGTACAGACGGATGCGGTCGGCCGCGCGACCATCCGGTGCCTCGGCGACCGCGAGTTCGAGCACCTCGGTCGCGTGATCGCGGAGGAGTGCGTCAACGCTGCTCCTCTTGATATCTGCCTCCGCGCCAATCGGGTCGGCAGCGTGTGCTTCGTAGCGTTCCAGATCGCGGACCAGGTCTCTCAACTCCCGGCTTGCCCTGAGCCTGTCCATCACGCTCTCGCGGCACGATGGTGCGGCCGACGCAAGGAGAGCGAGGAGCGGGGTCAGGGGCGACCTCTGTGGGAGTGTCGCGAGTCCGGAGAGCAGCCGTTCCACCCGAGCGGCGTCCGGTGCCCAACAGGGTCTCACGGCCGCGGTCAGTTTCCATGTGACGAGTCTGATGAGCGCGGGTGCCGGGTCCGTCTCGGCGAGCATCAGTGTCAGCTCGTTCATGATACGCTCGCCGCTGACTGTGTCGAGCGCCCCGGATCGGGCGGCCTCGTGAAGCAGCGTCTCGGTCCCGGGTTCGATCGAGAAGCCGAAACGCGCCTGGAACCGCACCGCCCGCAGGATGCGCGTCGGGTCGTCCGTGAAGCTCCCGGCGTGCAGGACGCGGAGCACGCCGGCATCGAGGTCGATCCGCCCGCCGTGCTCGTCGATCAGGCGTCCGAAGTCGTCCGGGAGAATGCTGGCGGCCATCGCATTGACCGTGAAGTCGCGCCGGACGAGGTCGGCAGAGATGCTCCCCGCCTGGATGTTGGGAAGCGCGCCCGGGGCGGCGTAGCTCTCGGACCGGGCCGTGGCGACGTCGACCTTCGCCTCGCCTCTGATCAGGAGGAGGGCCGTGCCGAACCGTGCGTAGACTTTGAACGTCCCGCCGAGCTTCCTCACGGCCGCCTCGGCGAAGTCCTCGGCGCGCTCCTCGACGACGATGTCGAGGTCGCCCGCTGGTCTGTCGAGCAGGAGGTCCCGTACGACACCGCCGACGACACAGGCTCCGACGCATCTGTCGTGCGCCAGCTCGCCGAGTCGACGCAGATGCGCGACGGCCTCGGGCTGAAGGTCCGTCATGGGAAGGACTGTGGCAGGCTCTGGTGTCACGAAAGATCTCCCGAGTGCTGCTTCTCGCATGTGACGTTCATCACCGTTCGCTCACTGTTGTCGTCCGGCGAATGCTCACCGTCCTCGCTATGCGCGCGGGTGGAAGCTCCTGTGGATCTCCTTGAGGTACTCGCGGTCGACGCTCGTGTAGATCTGCGTGGTCGAGATGTCAGTGTGTCCGAGCATCTCCTGGACGGTCCGGAGGTCGGCCCCCGCCTCGAGCAGATGGGTGGCGAACGAGTGTCTCAGCGTATGCGGCTTGA
>CAZNHF010000178.1:0-2081 GCA_964572375.1 uncultured bacterium
ACGCGGGCGTCAAGCTGATGGTCTGCGACCAGAGCTCGCAGCTCCTCGGGCTGTCCCGCGGCGATTACATCGACGCCGCCGAGGTCGTGGGGGCCGCGACGCTCAACGACATCGCGCTCGACGCCGACGCGATCCTGAGTTTCTGATGACGAGAGGCGCCCCCGGCCGTGCATTTGGCCGGGCCGCCGCTGCAGGTCCACGGTGTAAGGCTCCCCGAGAGCGCAACCACGTGTCGGAGGTGACACATGGGTGAACGAATCACGACGAAGGGTTTCCTCGATTACCAGTCGGGAGCGCCCGTCGACCCGAGGGTCGTCGAGGAGATGCTCCCGTTCTTCACGAGGAGTTACGGCAACCCGTCGTCGCTCCACGCGGCGGGCGACCCGGTCCGCGAGGGCGTCGAGCTCGCGCGAAACCGGTTGGCAGCGCTGTTCTCGTGCGATCCGACCGAGCTGATCTTCACCGGCGGCGCGACCGAGGCGAACAACCTCGCCTTGAAGGGCGCCGCGATGAAGCTCCGCAGGAAGGGCAAGCACATCATCTCGACCGTCGTCGAACACCGATCGGTCGTGACGCCGCTGAAGCTCCTCGCGCGCGAGGGCTTTGAGGTAACGACTCTGCCGGTCGACGCGGACGGGTTCGTTGATCCCGCCGCCGTCAAGGACGCCATCCGCGACGATACGGTCCTCATCTCCGTGATGATGGCCAACGGCGAGGTGGGCACCATCGAACCGGTCGGTGAGATCGCCGCCATCGCGAAAGGCCGCGGCGTGCTCTTCCACACCGACGCCGTCGCCGCGCAGTCGTGGATTCCGATCGACCTCTCGACGCTCCCGTTTGACATGGTCACGTTCTCGTCGAACGACATGTACGGACCGAAGGGCGTCGGTGCGCTCTACCTGAGAAAGGGCACGCGCATTGAGGCCGTGCTCCACGGCGGTGGCCAGGAGGGTGGACTCCGGTCGGGCACCGAGAACGTCGCCGGTATCGTCGGTTTCGGCAAGGCGGCCGAACTCCTCAGAGAGGAGATGCCCGCCGAGGTCGAGCGCGTGAAGGGCTATCGCAACCGGCTCATCGACGAGCTCCTGAAGATCGCCGACACTGAGCTTAACGGCCCGCGCGACCGGCGGCTTCCGAACAACGCCAACATCCGGTTCGCCTACATCGAGGGCGAGGCCCTACTCCTGTCGCTCGACATGGAGGGGATCATGCTCTCGAGTGGCTCGGCTTGCTCGGCGAAGACGCTCGAGCCTTCATACGTGCAGCTCGCCATGGGCGTCAAGCACGAGGAGGCGCACGGCTCGCTCCAGTTCACGCTCGGCCGGTGGACGACGGGGGAGGATATCGATCATGCTATCGAGGTCCTGCCCGGCATCGTCGAACGGCTCCGGAAGATGTCGGCGCTCAGACCCGGCATGGAGTACGACAAGAGCAAGTTCAGCGACCACGATCACGGGAGCGGCGAGGAGGACTAGGGCAAGGCGCCCATGCCAGGTCGCGCAGACTACGTGCGAGACTCTGGTCGACGGCTCCAGCACTGCACGAAGGCTGGTAGCGGGCCCGGTTCGATGAGAGCCGGGTTTGTTCTTGACCTGCTATTTGGCTATTTGGTAAAATAAACAAATAACAACGCAGAGACCAGCCAGAGTGGAGGATGACTGTGAACGATCAAACAAGGGCCCGCTACAAGGAGCGCGCGGCGGTGTTGAAGTCGCTCGCCCATGCGACGCGGCTCTTTCTCGTCGACGAGCTCTCCAAAGGGGAGCGCTGTGTGGCGGACCTTACGGAGATGGTCGGCGCCGACATGTCGACCGTCTCGAGGCACCTGTCCGTGCTCAAGTCCGCGGGAATCGTCTCAGATGAGAAGCGTGGCGCACAAGTCTACTACAGCCTTCGCGTACCCTGTGTGCTCGGCTTCTTCGGGTGCGTCGAGGATGTGATCAAGGCAGATGGAACCGGGGGGTGTTCGTCATGACAAGCGTGAACGGTCGTCCGGTCGCGTTGGCCGGGGTCATCGTGGCGGTACTCGCGACGCTTCTTCTTGTGTCCTGCTCGGAGCCGGCACAGGAGCAGGACGCGAG
>CAZNHF010000178.1:2181-4977 GCA_964572375.1 uncultured bacterium
GCCCTGCCGCGCCTCATCGATCTGGGGGCCGACAAGTGTGTCCCCTGCAAGATGATGGCGCCGATCCTCGAGGAGCTTCGGGAGACATACGCAGGAGAGCTCGACGTCATCTTCATCGACGTCTGGAAAGACCGGAGTGCGGGGGAGCAGTACGAGGTCCGTGTCATCCCCACACAGATATTCCTCGCCCCGGACGGGAGCGAACTCTTCCGGCACCAGGGATTCCTCTCCCGTGAGGACATCATGGCCAAGTGGTCCGAGCTCGGCTACGAATTCGGCGAGACGGCCGGGGAGAAGTAGGTGGGAGAACTCTTCGTCACACTCACCCGCGCCGTCGACGGCGCCCCGGCGATCGCTCTCGCAGCGGCTCTCGCGTGGGGCGTGCTGAGTATCGTGCTCAGCCCGTGCCACCTTGCGAGCATCCCGCTGATCGTCGGGTTTGTGAACGGTCAAGGGCGCATCACGACGCGACGAGCGTTCAGCTTGTCGCTTGCGTTCTCCGTTGGCATCCTCGTTACGATCGCGGTGATTGGCGTCATCACGGCAGCAGCCGGACGCATCGCCGGCGACCTTGGTCGGGTCGGCAATTACGCGGTCGCTGCTGTCTTCTTCCTCGTGGGGCTTGTACTCCTGGACGTCATCCGCATTCCGTGGAGCGGCCCGGGGAGCGTGAGTTCGAAGGGGCGTGGAGCGCCCGCGGCGTTCGTGCTCGGTCTTGTCTTCGGGATTGCGCTGGGTCCGTGCACGTTCGCATTCATGGCGCCGATGCTTGCGGTAGCGCTGACGGCTGCCGCGGAGCGGCCGGTCTACAGCGCGCTGCTGCTTCTCATGTACGGCGCTGGTCATTGCTCGATCATCGTGCTTGCCGGCACATTCACGGAAGTCGTGCAGCGATACATGAACTGGAACGAGCGCTCGCGTGGCGCCACCATTCTGAGACGAGCCTGCGGCGTTCTCGTGATGCTCGGCGGGGTCTACCTTATCTGGACATCGATCTGACGCGGACTGCGCCCGCGGAGGCTTGCCCACGCGGGAGGCACACCGTAAGTCGGAGAGAGAGGGCACCTTTGAACTGGAAGCGTGAAGGACGCGTCCTTCTCATTATAGCAGCCGTCTTCCTCGCTGCGTTCTACATGCCCGTCGGAGAGCCGCGGTTCGACAACGCGATCCTGGAGTCGCTTCTGTTGCTCCGGTCCTACGCACGGGAGCACGTGCTCCTCTGCCTTATCCCGGCGTTCTTCATTGCCGGGGCCATCTCCGTCTTCGTGAGCAAGAACTCGGTGATGAAGTATCTGGGCGCCGGAACCAACAAGCTTGTGGCGTACAGTGTGGCGTCGGTCTCAGGGTCCGTCCTCGCGGTCTGTTCCTGCACGGTTCTGCCCCTCTTCGCCGGCATCTACCGGATGGGTGCAGGGCTCGGACCGGCGACGGCGTTCCTCTATTCGGGACCTGCCATCAACGTGCTCGCCATTATTCTCACCGCGCGAGTGCTCGGGCCGGAGCTGGGAGTCGCCCGCGCGCTCGGGGCCGTGCTCTTCAGTGTCGTCATCGGACTCGCGATGCACTTCTTCTTCAGAGGTGAAGAGCTCGAGAAGGCGCGAGCCCAGGCCATGATGCCCGAGCCATCCGTCGCCCGGCCGCTGTGGCAGACGGCGACCTACCTCGCTCTCATGGTCGGTATCCTCGTCTTCGCCAATTGGGGAGCTCCGGCCGGAGAGCAGGGCGTGTGGTTCCTCATATTCAAGGCGAAATGGCTCGTGACATCGGCGCTCGCGCTCGGGCTCGCGGCGGCGCTTGTCCTGTGGTTCCGGCTGCCGCTTCTCCGCGTGGCTCTCGCGGCCGTGCCGCCGATCATCCTGGCTGCGCTCGTACCCGAGTTCCCGATGCTTTCGTTCGGCGCGGCCATCATTGGGCTTTCCGTTATCACGGGTGGTAGGGAGGATGAAAGCGGGGAGTGGTTCGGTTCGACGTGGGGATTTGCGAAGCAGATCCTTCCGCTGCTCTTCGTCGGCGTTCTCGTTGCGGGGCTGCTGCTGGGTCGTCCGGGCCATGAGGGGCTCATCCCCTCGATATGGGTGAGCCGCGCGGTCGGTGGAAACTCGCTCTGGTCCAACCTCTTCGCGTCGGTCGCCGGTGCGTTCATGTATTTCGCGACGCTCACGGAGGTTCCGATCCTGCAGGGACTGCTCGGGAGCGGAATGGGGAAGGGTCCGGCGCTCGCGCTGCTCCTTGCCGGTCCCGCTCTCTCGCTTCCGAACATGCTCGTCATCCGGAGTGTCATGGGAACGAAGAAGACGGTCGTCTACGTGTCGCTCGTCATCGTCATGGCGACGACGAGCGGTATTATCTACGGAGCGTGGTTCTAGGACTCAACAGACGCGACCGCCGGCTGCGGTGCTCGCGTCCTCCGGTAAGTGAGTACCATCTGACGAAGGGAGCACTTGATGAAGATCCAGATACTCGGAGGTGGATGCCCGAAGTGCAAGGCGCTCGCCGAGAACACCGAGACCGCGGCGAAGGAGCTCGGCCTCGACTACGAGATCGAGAAGGTGACGGACCTCAATGAGATCATAGCGTTCGGCGTCATGATGACGCCCGGACTCGTCGTGGACGGAGTGGTGAAGGTCGTGGGAAAGGTTCCGCCGGTGCCGGAGATCAAGGAAATGCTGCAGGGATGAGCATCCGGCTAGTCTGCGCTCTTATGGTTGCCGCGGCGATCTTCTCTCCGGCATCCGCAGCGACACTGGACGCCGTCGCCGGCCCGGCGGATTCGCTCGCGGCCCGGATGGACATCCC
>CAZNHF010000179.1:0-4973 GCA_964572375.1 uncultured bacterium
CCGCGTCGAACGCCGCCTCGGCCACGTCTTCCGGGATCGCCTCGCTGAAGAACACAAAATCGGGTTTGAGGATGCCGCCGCAGCTCGCGCACGATGGCGGCATCTCCGAGAAATCCACGTGGTTCCGCTCGTAGACGGCGCCGCACGTCATGCAGTGGAGTGTGCGGGTCGTCCCGTGGAACTCGAGGACATCCATGCTGCCGGCTGCCTGATGAAGACCGTCGATATTCTGCGTGACCACGGCAAGAACCAGGCCCGCTCTTTCGAGTTCGACGATCGCGAAGTGTGCCGCGTTCGGCTCCGCATGCACGACCGCGTCAAAGAAGAGCTCGTTGATGATCGGCCACGACACCTCGGGCTCCCGCATGAACCGGCCGAGTTCGATGAAGCTCGGATCGTGCGTCTCCCACAGGCCGTCGGGTCCGCGAAACGGCGGCACCCCGCTCTCCACGGAGATCCCGGCGCCCGTGAAGACGAGGATGTTCCCGTTTCTCCGGATGAGGGCCGCCGCCTCTTTCAGGGCTGCCATGTCCAGCGAGTTCTCCGCCATCGTCGCCTAACCCTTCGTCTGCGCGTTCTGGATCTTGCTCCAGGTGTCTCGCAGCCCCACGGACCGGTTGAACACGAGTCTGCCGGAGCGTGAGTCTCTGGAATCCGGTGTGAAGTAGCCTTGTCGCAGGAACTGGAACGACGTCCCCGGCTTCGCTTCGCGGAGCCCCGGTTCCACGAGGCACCCTGCCAGCACCGTCAACGACCCCGGGTTCAGAAGGCGCGCGAGGTCGTACGTGCGCGCCGCCGGAGCGTCCGCATCGCCCTCGTCGCAACAGCCACTCCCGCACGCGTCCGCATCGCCGGGAGGATCGGCACCGGACAGGACCTCAGTCCCGGTCGGGAGTCCGTCCTCGGGCGGAGCCTCAAGGAAGAGGTGGTCAAAGAGCCGCACTTCCGCGGGGACGGCGTGCTCAGCCGACACCCAGTGGAGCGTGCCCTTGACCCTGCGTCCGTCCGGTGCATCACCGCCGCGGGAGTCAGGGTCGTAGGTGCACCGGAGTTCCACGATCTCGCCGGCCTCGTTCTTCACGACGCCCGTGCACGTCATGAGACAGGCGTGCTTGAGCCGGACCTCGCAACCGGGAGCCAGGCGGAAGAACTTCTTCGGCGGGTCCTCCATGAAATCCGCGCGCTCGATGTAGATCGTGCGCGAGAACGGGAGCATCCGGGTTCCGGCTGAGTCATCCTCCGGGTTGTTGGCCGCCTCGAACTCCTCTGTCTGCCCCTCTGGGTAGTTCTCGATGACGACCTTGAGCGGATCCAGGACCGCCATCACGCGGAGCGCGCGACGGTTGAGGTCCTCCCGGAGGCAGTGTTCGAGGAGTTCAACCTCGATCGTCGTCGGCGTCTTCGCAACACCTACGCGGCTCAGGAAATCGCGGATCGCCTCGGGTGTGTAGCCGCGGCGGCGCATCCCGGCAAGCGTCGGCATCCTCGCGTCATCCCACCCCGACACGTGCCCATCGTTGACGAGCGTCAGGAGTCGCCGCTTCGAAAGCACGGTGCGTGTGATGTTGAGCCTCGCGAACTCCAGCTGCTGCGGATGAAACACGCCGAGCTCGTCGAGAAACCAGTCGTAGAGAGCGCGATGATCCTCGAACTCGATGGAGCAGTTCGAGTGCGTCACGCGTTCGATCGAATCGGACAGACAGTGCGTGAAGTCGTACATCGGGTAGATGCACCACGCGTCGCCGGTCCGGTGATGATGCGCGTGGAGTATGCGATACATCACGGGGTCCCGCATGTTGATGTTCGGGCTGGCCATGTCGATCTTCGCCCGGAGCGTGCGCACTCCGTCGGAGAACTCGCCCGCGCGCATGCGCCCGAACAGATCGAGGTTCTCCTCGACTGAGCGGTTCCGGTGCGGACCACTGCGACCTGGCTCGGTGAGTGTCCCGCGGTACTCGCGCATCTCGTCCTGCGAGAGGTCGCAGACATAGGCCTTGCCGAGCTTGATGAGCTGGACGGCGTAGTCGTAGAGCTGCTCGAAGTAGTCCGAGGCGTGGTAGAGCCGGTCGTCCCAATCGAAGCCAAGCCAGCGGATGTCCTGCTGGATCTGCTCGACGAAGTGGGTCTCCTCAGTGCACGGATTCGTGTCATCGAACCGGAGATTGCATAGCCCGCCGTACTCCTCCGCGATGGAGAAATTGAGGTTGAACGCCTTCGCGTGGCCGATGTGGAGGTAGCCGTTCGGCTCCGGGGGAAAACGCGTCTGCACACGACCGTCGTAACGACCGGACGCGAGGTCCTCCTCCACCTTCGCCCGCACGAAATCGAGGCTCTTCTTCTCCGCAGGATTCGTCACGCCGCCTGCCCCATGATGTAACCCTCCTTCGCTATGACTCGAGGCTCCCTACTGCCGCCTCCACCGCATCCAGGATCTCGCACGACTTCACGAGAGCCTGCATCGTCGTGTGGTCCGGGTAGAGCGGGCGGTCGACGTCGAGGAAAGCCACGTGCTTCCGGATAACGTCATGCGCGACCGTCGTGCCCTTCCCCTTCTCAAAATCCCTGAAGTCCATCGCCTGCGCCGCCGCCATGAACTCAATGCCGAGGACGCCGTATGCGTTGTCGATGATCTGGTGGTTCTTGATGGCCGTGTTCATGCCCATCGAGACAAAGTCCTCCTGGTCGGCGGCAGCCGGAATCGACTGGATGCTCGCCGGAGTCGAGAGGATGCGCTGCTCGACGATGAGACTGTCGGCCGTGTACTGCGAGAGCATCATCCCCGACATCATCCCCGCGCCCTTCGACAGGAACGGCGGCAGGCCGACCGAGAGCGCCGGGTTCGTCATCCGGTTTAGCCTCCTCTCGGACATCACGCAGATCATCGTGATGGCCGCGCCGACCATGTCCATCGGCAGACAGACAGGTGTGCCCTGGAAGTTCGCGCCGGTGAGCGTGAGCTTGAACTCCGGGAAGAAGATCGGATTGTCACCGACGCCGTTCAGCTCGATCTCGACCTGGCTCTTCGCCCACGCCACTGCGTCGTGCGCGGCGCCGACGACCTGCGGGGTCGACCGCATCGAGTAGGCGTCCTGGACCTTCATCTTCAGCCGGCCCTCGGCGACGTCGCCGCCGGCCATGACCTTCAGAAGCGCCTTCGCCGTGCGGACCGCGCCCTTGAACCCGCGGATCTTGTGAAGCCGCTCGTCGTAGGGCTTCGTGTTCGCCATGAGCGCCTCGAGCGACATCGCGCAGGCTATCTCGGCCTGCTTGAGGATGCGGTTCATGTCGTAAATGTGGACGGCGCTCATCGCCGTCAGGAGATTGGACCCGTTGATGGTCGCGAGGCCGTCGCGCGCCTGGAGACCCGGGATCGGGATCCCGGCCTTCGCGAGCGCCTCACTGCCCGGCAGAAGCTCGCCCTTGTAGTAGGCGTGTCCCTCACCCATCAACAGGAGCGCGATCTGGCTCATCGGCGCAAGGTCGCCTGACGCACCGACCGAACCCTTCTGGCAGACGAACGGCGTGACACCCTTGTTGAGCATCTCAACGAGCGTCAGGGTGATCTCCGGCCGACACCCGGAGTTCCCGTGGCAGTGCACGTTGATCCTGCCGGCCATCGCGCCGCGGACGTACTCGAGCGGGGCGGGATCGCCGATGCCTGCCGCATGATTGTAGATGAGATACCTCTGGAACTGCTCGACCTGCTCGTCGTCCAGCACGACCTCCGAGAACTCCCCGATGCCCGTGTTCACGCCGTACATGATCTCGTGCGCCTGGATTTTCTCCTCGAGCATCGCGCGACAGATCTTGATGCGCTCGATGGAGTCCGGCGATACTTCCACCTTCTCACCGTGACGAGCGATCGCCACGAGCTTCTCCACTGTGAGTCCACTTCCGTCCAGAACGATTGCCATGACTCCAGCTCCTCGCCTGTTGCGGTCCAGAAAACCTCACGTCCCCGCGCAGGCAGGCCGGACTGCGATCCGGCCCACGCGGGGTCAGCTGCGTATGCGTTCCATCGATTCTCGCAAGGCAGGAAGGCCCGGGCAAGACCTAACTCTGCCGGGGGCAGCCCGAGTGACGCTCAGGAGTCGCGGCGCGGCAGCCCGGACATCCTCAAACGCGACCGAACACGTGGATACTCGATGACATCACGCCCGGCTCGAATTCGGAGCCCCTGAAATTCCCGAAGCTCTCCACGAGCGCGAAACCACGCTCGTCGTGCACCCTGACGCAGTCCTCGAAGGTCAGCGGGTGGAGCGTGACGGAGCCCTCGAACAACACACCATCCCCGCGGACGAGGCGCGTTGCGAACTCGACAGCATCACGCGAGATGCGCGGATACCGCCGTTCGAAGACGACCGCGCCGCCCTCGATCGCCACGTCGGGGAAACGGTGCGAAGAGCGCGTCAAGAGATAGTCCCAATTGACGAACTGGAGGACCCACGGCGCGCCGGGCTCCGTAAGCCCGGCGAGGTCGTCAACGAAGCGTTCGAGAGCCGGAAGGTCGATATGCGACGCCACGTTCCCGATGCAGAACGCCCCGTCGAAGCTGCCGTCCAGCCGTCCGACCTCGGTCATATCCAGCACGTGGAAATCGGCGCCCGGATAGCGGCCTTTCGCTGTCTCGATCATGCGGGGGTCGAGGTCGATGCCTACCGGCCTGCGGCCGGCCCTGGCGAGGCTCCCGCAGTAGTCGCCCGTACCGCATCCGACGTCGAGAACGCGGCCGCGCTCCGGCATGCGCTCCTTGAGGAATACATCGACGGCCTTCTCCACGGGGAAGACCTTCTCGTAGTACTTGGCGAAATCGGAGTAGAAAGACAATCCATCCTCCCTGGCAGCGGGCCGGCGTGCGCACCTTCCGACGGGAGCCGGGACGCTCCCGGGACCGTGGCGGCCGACGTGCGGCTAGATATCGAGATCGATGACGATGGCCGGATTGACCGGCTCGTAGCGGGCGGTCACGGAAC
>CAZNHF010000180.1:0-4933 GCA_964572375.1 uncultured bacterium
GCGCGCACCATCCGCGTGTCGCCGATGCTCTCGATGGCGCCGCTTAAGCCCTCCCAGTGTTTGAGCTCCGCGGCAAGCGCTTCCTTGCGGCCGATCTCCGCCTCCGCGCTCCGCATTCGCCCTTCGAGGTCGACGCACTTCTGATACCACGCGTCGACATCGAACTCGGCCATCGCACGGGCGAGATCGTCGTCTGTGAGTTCTATCTGGGGATTGAACATCCGGTCGAGGCCCTTCTTCGACGGCGTGTAGTACGGCCGAAGCAGGTTCCGGATGTACTCGAGTTTCGTGATGCGTCCCGCGTGCTCGCGCTCGCGGTCCTTCAGTCCGTCGTGCGCAGTGAGGAGCTCCAGTTCCGCCGCCGGCTCCGTAACGTGAAGCACGCCCTCCTCACGGAGGGCCGCTACGATTCCGGCTCCCGTCGACTTGTGGACAAGGAGCTGGATCTTCTTCATGCGGCTCACGGCCATGCGCGTCTACTCCCGGGCGGTTCCGGCCCCCGAGACGGAGCCGAGGACCTTCGCAACACCGTCCTTCACTTTCGACTCCGCGCGTGTCCGAACTTCGTCGACACCGCTCTTGCTCTCGGTCACGATGCGCGCCGCCTCCGACTCCGCGCCGGAGCGTGACGCCTCGACGAGCGACTTCTCCTCGTCGCGAGCGCTCGCGCGCATCTCGTCCAGCAGCCGCGCCGCCTGTTCGTGTGCGTCGGCGATCGCCTTCTTACCCTCGGCTCTCGCCTGGCGGATGAGTTCCTCCGCCGCGCGTTCCGCGTCCTTGATCTGCTGGATCGCTTCTGAGACCACTGCGCCTCCTCGTCTGCCCCGCGCAACCTCGGCGGCTATGCGCACTTGCGCGACTGCCGCCCGGTTGACACGCGCGAACTGCGGTGGATAACCGCAGTTCTGCCGATTCGAGGCAAGCTGCTAAGTACTTCTATTGTAAGGAGATACGGCCTTGATGGGCGGTTGTGCACACTTGTACACAATGCCCCGCGCTCGCGTGCCCGGTCTGGGGAGTCCGGCAAGGTCATTAGACCGTTGCCTCGTCCTCCTCCAGCTCTTCGGTCATGTCGAATTCGGGCTCACGGTCCTCTCGGCGCCGCACCGGACCGTCGACAACCTCACCCATCTGGCAGTTGCCCTGGAAGACGACGCCGTCCTCAATGACGAGGCCCCGCGTCTCAATGTCACCCAGAAGCTGCGAGCCGCGCTGCAGCTCGATCTTGCCCGAGGCGAATACGTTGCCGTACATCCGGCCGCCGATCATGGCGTTCGCGACCTGCGCGTCGCCATCGACCTTGCCTGATTCTCCGATGATCAGCGTGTCGGTAGCATCCAGCTTCCCCGTGTACTCACCATCCACACGGATGCTTCCCTCGACTTTGATTTCACCGGACAGGATGGTCCCCGCACCGATCGTCGTGTTCACACCGCTCACACTTCTCTCGCCTTCCTTTGTGAACATCGCAACCCCCTACGGTGGCGGTTCGGGGCGACTCGCGCCGAACCACGAATCCACTCGCGCCCGATGCGCGAGAGCCTGAAACTAGCAAACGAGACACTCAGAGTCAACACGTATAACCGTTCAACAGCCGCTCAAAACGCGCCACCCGCAGGGCTGAACCCGGTCATCGACAGTCGCTGCCTACTCGCCTCTCCGCATCGACTTCGCGACCGCGCCGAGCCCGCCGCCGACCACGATCAGCGATGCGGCGCTCATCCCCACGAGGATGTTCTGTATCGACTGATATCCACCCGTCCCGCTTAGTGCGCGCGACGACATGATCATCGCGAATCCCCAGAGACAAGCATTGACAATAATGATGATCGGGATGATTGCTGCCGGCTTCTTCATTTGTCAGCTCTCCTCCGTGACCCCATCGTTCTGTGACCCCATCGTTCTGACTACGTCCGATCTGCCATCGATTCAAGCGACAGCAGCGTGTCGAGAAGCTGGTCGAGTTCGTCCTGCGAATAGAACTCGATCCGGATCGTGCCCTCGCTCCCCGTCTTGTCGATACGCACGAGCGTCCCCAGCAGACGCTGGAGCCGCTCCTCGACATCGCGGAGGATCGGGTCGGTCTGAACACGCCGAGGAGTGGACTTCTTGCGGCGATTCTGGGAGCCGCGCGCCAGGGCCTCGGCCTCTCTGACGGACAGTCCGCGCTTCATGACGCGGTCAGCGAGCTTGCGCTGCGCCTCCGCTGGTCCGGCCGCGAGAATCGCGCGACCGTGTCCCGCGCTGAGCGCGCCTGCGGAAATGAACTCCTGGATCTCAAGCGGAAGGTCAAGGAGCCGCAGCGCGTTGGCGACCGTGCTCCTGTTCTTCCCAACTCGTTCCGCGACCTCCGTCTGCGCGAGACCAGAGACCTCCATCAGCGCCTCGTATCCGTGCGCCTCGTCGATAGGGTCGAGGCCCTCACGCTGGAGGTTCTCGACGAGCGCCAGTTCTAGCCCGGTGCCCTCGTCCACGTCACGGATGATGGCCGGGATCGTCTCAATCCCCGCCATCCGGGATGCGCGCAGACGACGCTCGCCGGCTACGAGACGGTAGCCGCCTCCAGGGTTCGGGCGCACGACGACCGGCTGGATCACGCCGTGCCGTCTGAGCGATGCCGCGAGTTCCTCGAGACGGTCCTCGTCGAACCGGGTCCGCGGCTGCTCCGGGTTCGCCTCGATTGCGTCGACGGGGAGCTCACGTATCCCGCCTGACGTCCCGATGGTCGCCCGGTCGTCGGCGTCGGGGATGAGCGCACCGAGACCCTTGCCCAGGGCTGTCCTGTTCTTCATCGCTCCACCCATCCAAATACCTCCTGCGTGGCAGCCGCGCTCGTACGTCGTCAGGCCGCCTGCTGCGGCTGCTTGACCAGCGGCGCGAACTCGTGCGGGGCGGTCTCCTCAAGAATCTCCTTCGTGAGAGCGATGTAGCTCTGCGCGCCGGAGGAGAGGATATCGTAAAGTATTATCGGTTGACCGAAGCTCGGCGCCTCACCGAGCCTGACGTTCCTCGGGATCATCGACTTGTAGACTCGGTCCCCAAAGTACCGCCGGGCCTCCTCGGCCACCTGACGTGCAAGATTGAGCCGCCCATCGTACATCGTCAGAAGGATGCCTTCGATTCGGAGTTCCGGGTTGAGATTGCGCTGCACCAAGCGAATCGTGTTCAGGAGCTGGCCAAGACCCTCCAGCGCGTAGTACTCGCACTGGATGGGCACGACAACCGTATCAGCCGCCGTTAATGTGTTGACTGTCAGGAGCCCGAGCGAGGGCGGACAGTCGATGATGATGTGCTCGTACTCGTCCCGAAGAGGCTCGAGCACCCGCTTGAGTTTCGTCTCGCGGGCCATGACGTTGACAAGCTCTATCTCGGCGCCGATCAGGCGCTGTTGTGCCGGAAGTACGTGCAGGAAGGGAAGATCCGGGGCCGAAACGATCGCATCGTGGATATCGGCCTCACCAATAAGGACTTCGTAGATGCCCGTCTGGACGTCGGCCTTCTCGATGCCGACACCGCTGGTGGCGTTTGCCTGGGGGTCGATGTCCAAAAGGAGGGTCTTCCGCTCTGCAACGGCCATGCAAGCAGCCACGTTCACGGCTGTTGTGGTCTTGCCGACGCCGCCCTTCTGGTTCGCAACTGCGATGATGCGCCCCATAGCCCCCTGCCTGTGGATAACTCGTGCGGACTCACCCGCGTTGACCCGCGTGGCGTGGGAAGTTGCTGGGATGATACCGCAGCTCGCTGGAGTGTCAAGCGGTAATCTGGGAGCTGTGGGAGTTATCCACCGATTTCTGCGTTTCAGAGGCACTTGGGGCGCGTCGCATGAGAAACGCCGCCCGTGAGGGCGGCGTTTTCGGTCGTTCTGGAGCATTGTGGATAGGTGGATAACTGCTCTGTCGGGCGTCTCGCAGCCTAATCTGCATCCTCTGTTTCACGTGAAACCGTTTCACGTGGAACACCGCCGGCCTTGAATTCGACGAACATCGTCGACCTGTCGGCCCCGCGGAGCTCGATCGCCTGCTCGCCGGCCAACACAGCCCCATTGCCTGCGGCCATCTCGATCGCCCTTTCCCGCTCCTCCTGCCACTTGGGGCCCTTGAACAGTACAAGAGACCCGCCCGGTGCCACCAGATCAAGGCACGGCAGCAAGACATCGTCTATCTTGCCGAGGGCGCGTGCCACGCAGAGTTCGAACGACCGCTTGCCGGCCAGGTCCTCGATCCGCTCATGGACGATCTCGACGTTCTCCAAATCCATCTCGCGCTTCACGATCTTCAGGAACACGATACGGCTCCGTCGCGAATCAACGAGCGAGATCTGTGCCTCTGGTCGTAGAATCGCGAGAACGATGCCCGGGAGTCCACCCCCGGTACCAAGGTCCGCCGTCCAGGCACGGGGCCCCACCGGCAACTCCTTGTACGCCAGGAGCGCCGCAGAATCGATCATATGGACGTCCAGCCGGGCCAACTCGTGGCGGGACACCAGGCTCATCTGTGGGGCATGCTCGAGGAGCAAAGCGCCGTACTGCTGGAGCTTCGCCGCGGCTACACCCGTCAGCGGCCCGGCCAGATGCTCGATGCGGCCGCGGGGGACACTGAGCGTGACGTGCTCCATTGAAGGCTTCTTCTTGGGGCCCGGCTTCCTCCCGACACCCTGCTTCTTCCTGGGAACTGCCACCCAACCGAGCGCAGGCTTCCGCCCACCGCCCGGCTTTGCTCCGGCACGCGGCTTTGCTCCGGCACGCGGCTTTGCTCCGGCACGCGGCTTCCCCGCCGTCCGGGGACCTCTCGCAGGACCCGACCTCGATCCAGCGCTCGTACGCGGCCTGTCGCCTGGTTTCCGCGCAGGGCCTGTTCTCGGACCTCCGCTCGGCCTCGGCCTGTCGCTGGAGCTTCTCGGGGCGCCTGTTCTCGGACCTCCGCTCGGCCTCGGC
>CAZNHF010000181.1:0-4926 GCA_964572375.1 uncultured bacterium
CGATGCGGTCCGGGCAGCGATGCAGATCGCGACGGAGCGCGGCGCGCACAGGACGATCGAGCTGAAGGTCAGCGGGGCGTTCCACACCGAGCTTCTGGAGGACGCGCGTCGCGGAATGGAATCGTTCCTCGACGGCGTGGCCATCGAGCGGCCGCGGGCGATCTTCATCGCGAACGTCACCGGTTCTGCCCTCGACGACCCGGAGCAGATTCGTCGTCGTCTCGTCGAGCAGGTCGTGAGCCCTGTTCGCTGGGTGTCGTGCATGGAGACGCTTGTCGACCTGGGCGCGGTCCAAGTCATCGAAGTCGGCCCGGGGAAGGTGCTCCGCGGTCTTATGCGGAAGATAGCTCCGGCCGTTCCGTCGGCCGGCGGAGGGGCACTCAAGGACATTGACCAGCTAACGTCTTAGGCAGTGCGCGGCACTGCCCGGCGGTGCGCGGCCGTAAGCGGCACGAAGCCGGCGGCAGTACGGGGAGGACCACCATGAGGTTGGACAATCGGAAGGCGATCGTGACAGGCGCGGGCTCCGGCATAGGTCGGGTGATCGCGCTCAAGCTCGCCCGCGAGGGCTCGGCTGTAGGTGTGGCCGACATCGATTCCGAGGCCGCTCGGACGGTGGCCTCGGAGATAGAGGCGGCCGGCGGTACGGCGGCCGCGTTCGTGCTCGACGTGTCGGACGCCGACGCGGTGGCGGAAACGATGAAGGCGGTCGCGGAGGAACTCGAAGGTCTCGACATCCTCGTCAATAACGCGGGAATAACGCGCGACAACTTGCTCATCCGCATGTCTCCCGACGATTGGGACATCGTGCTCAGGGTCAACCTCAAGGGAGCGTTCAATTGCACCAGGTCCGCCGTGCGTCCGATGATGTCTGCCCGTTGGGGCCGTATCGTCAACATCGCGTCGGTCGTCGGCCAGGTTGGCAATGTCGGACAGGCGAACTACGCTGCCTCCAAGGCGGGGTTGATAGCGCTGACGAAGACCACCGCGCGGGAGTTTGCGTCGCGGAATATCACCGCGAATGCGGTCGCACCGGGGTTCATTCGGACGCCGATGACGGAGCGGCTCTCCGACAAGGTGCGTGAGGGGCTCACAAGCAGGATACTGCTCAAGCGACTCGGGACACCGGAAGACGTGGCAAATCTGGTTGCATTCCTGGTCTCCGATGATGCAGACTACATCACTGGTCAGACAATAAACGTGGACGGGGGCATGGCCTGGTAGGGTCGGTCTCCGTACGCAGCTGGAGATGAAGAAGGGAGAGTGACATGGCAGACGTAGCAGGGAAGGTCAAGCAGGTCATCGCCGAGAAGCTCCAGATCGACGCCGAGCAGGTCACGATGGAGGCCCTGATAGTGGAGGACCTCGGCGCTGACTCGCTCGAGCAGGCTGACATCCTCTTCTCGCTCGAGGACGAATTCGGTATCACTGCCGACGACTCCGACGAGGCCGAGGGCCTCAAGACGGTCGCCGACATCGTCGCCTATCTCGAGAAGAAGGTCAGTGCGTAGAGTGAAACTGCGATCCTACGCCGCGGTTTCGTCCACTGGCGAGGCCGCGGCGTTCTGTCTTACAGGGGAACCGGTGGCAGAGTGAAGCCGCCGTCGTGGGACGCAAGCAGTCGAGAGTGATAGGGGAACAGAGGATCAGAGGGACCGGAAGGGGAGCATGTCGAGAAGAGTAGTGGTCACAGGCCTGGGGGCTCTCACCCCGCTTGGCCTTGATGTCGAGTCCACCTGGAGCGCGCTTCTGGCTGGCACGAGTGGCGCGGTGACGATTACGAAGTTCGATGCGTCGCGGTATCCGGTACGCATCGCCTGCGAGATCAGTGGATTCGATGTCGAGGACTGGATCGACAAGCGTGAGGCTCGCAAGATGGATCAGAGCGTGCACTACGGCGTAGCCGCATCGCTCATGGCCTGGAAGGACTCCGGACTTGCCGATTCCGGCTTCGACGCGGGTCGCGTCGGCGCGATTATCGGCTCCGGGGTGGGGGGAATTCAGACACTCGAGACTCAGCACACCGTGCTCATGGAGAAGGGGCCGCGCAGAGTAAGCCCGTTCTTCATCCCGATGCTCATCCCTGATATGTCGTCGGGTACGGTGTCCATCATGTTGGGACTCAAGGGTCCGAACTTCGCGACTGTGTCCGCGTGTGCGTCAAGCGGGCATGCGATCGGAACGGCGTTCCGTGCCATCCAGCACGGCGACGCCGACGCGATCCTCGCCGGTGGAACAGAGGCGGCCATCAGCGCATTGTCGGTGAGCGGCTTCTCTGCGATGCGGGCGATCTCGTCCAGGAACGACGAACCGGAACGGGCGTCCCGCCCGTTCGACGCGGAGCGCGACGGCTTCGTGCTTGGCGAAGGGTCCGGCATCGTTGTTCTCGAGGAACTCGAGCACGCGCAGAAGCGCGGGGCGACGATCCACGCGGAGCTTACGGGCTACGGAGCGACTGGAGACGCGTATCACATGACCGCACCGGCGCCGGACGGCTCCGGTGCCGCGGCAGCCATGAGGTTCGCGCTCGCGGATGCAGGGCTTGCCCCGAAGGACGTTCAGTACATCAACGCGCACGGCACTTCCACGCCATTGAACGACAAGCTGGAGACGGCCGCCATCAAGACTGTCTTTGGCCCGCATGCGGAGACGGTGGCCGTGTCATCGACGAAGTCGATGACGGGGCATCTCCTCGGCGCCGCGGGCGGGCTGGAGTTCATCATCAGCGTGCTGACTATCGGACGTTCGGTCATACCCCCCACCATCAACTACGAGAACCCGGATCCGGAGTGTGATCTCGACTGCGTTCCCAACGAACCTCGCGAGGCGGACGTCACCAACGTCCTCACCAACTCGTTCGGATTCGGCGGTCACAACTGTGTGCTCGTCGTCTCCAGGTTCGAGAGTTAGCCGAGACGCCAAGGGATGAAAAAGCGATACAGTATCACAGAGCGCTTCCGCGTTCTGGTGCGCCCGAACGCCGGACTCGATTCCGACCGAGCCGTCGAACTCAGACAGCTCTGCCGTGAACTCGGGATCCGGATGCGGGACCTCCGTCTCCTGGACCAGGCGTTGAGCCACAGGTCGTATGTTCATGAGCAGGAGATGGGGCGAGGGCAGTCGAACGAGCGGATGGAGTTCCTTGGGGACTCCGTGCTCGGTCTTGTCGTCAACGAGTCGCTCTACGCGAAGTACGCGAAGCGTCAGGAGGGGCGGTTGACGAAGATCAAGTCACTCCTTGTCAGCGAGACCGTTCTCTCGAGGCGCGCGGAGGAGCTCGAACTCGGGCGGTACATCCACCTCTCCGATAACGAGCGTGTCTCCGGCGGGGGGAACCGATCGTCAATCCTTGCCGACGCGTTCGAGGCCGTCATCGCGGCCGTCTACCTCGATTCGGGGTTGGACGCTGCGCGCGGCTTCGTGGAGACTCACATCCTCGCCGACATGGACAAGCTCCTCAACATCGATGAGTACAAGAACTACAAGAGCGTCGTACAGGAGCACGTCCAGAAGAAGATGGGCGCGCGACCGAGATACCGCGTCGTCTCCGCGACCGGACCCGAGCACGAGCGCAAGTTCTATGTGGAGCTCAAGATCGATGGCCGGGCGCTCGGACGCGGGGAGGGCAATAATAAGAAGGAGGCCGAGCAGATGGCGGCGAGGAACGCGCTCACGAAGCTCGGTCTTCTCGATGACGGCAAGAAGCAATCGCGCCGCTCGTCCTCGTCGCGGCGGGGAAGGCGCGGCGGCCGGCGGCGGAAGAAGGAGAGTTCTTCATGAACTGTTTCCTCACTGAAGAGCAGCAGATGTTGAAGGACCTGTGCGCTCAGATCGCGCGCGAGAAGATCCTGCCCGTCCGCGAGGAGCTCGACGAAAGCGGCGAGTTCCCGTGGAAGATCGTCAAGGTCTTCGCGGAATCGGACATCTGCGGCGTCTACATCCCGGAGGAATACGGTGGGTTCGGCGGCGGCGCCATGGAAATGTGCGTAGCCACCGAGGAACTCTCTCGCGTCTGCGGCGGCATCTCGCTGGCGTTCGCCGCGACCGCGCTGGGGACGTACCCGATCCTTCTCTTCGGCAGCGACGAGCAGAAGAAGAAGTACCTGCCGCCGATCGCGGCAGGCGAGAAGCTCGCGGCCTTCGCGCTCACCGAGGCGAACGCGGGTAGCGACGCCGGCGCCATCGAGACCACGGCGGTCCTCGACGGCGACGAGTACGTCCTCAACGGCACGAAGCAGTGGATCACCAACGGTGGCGAGGCCGAGATCTACTCCGTCATTGCGCGAACGAAGAAGGGCGTCGGTATCCGCGGTATCTCCGCGCTCATCGTCGAGAGGGACACGCCCGGGTTCACGTTCGGGAAGAAGGAAAACAAGATGGGCATCCGGGCGTCGGCGACGCGCGAACTCATCTTCCAGGACTGTCGCGTTCCGAAGGAGAATTTGCTGGGACGCGAGGGCATGGGGTTCATGGTGGCGATGAAGACGTTCGACCACTCGCGCCCGGGTGTGGCGGCGCAGGCCGTCGGTATCGCCCAGGGCGCGCTCGATGAGGCCGTCAAGTACGCGCGTCATCGTGAGCAGTTCGGACAGCCGATCGCGTCGTTCCAGGGGCTGCAGTTCATGCTCGCGGACATGGCGACGCAGGTCGAAGCGGCCCGGGCCCTCGTGCACCACGCTGCGCGCGTAGTCGACTCCGGCGAGAGGAACGTAGCGAAGATCTCGGCGATGGCCAAGCTCTTCGCGTCCGACGTCGCGATGTCGGTCACGACCGACGCCGTTCAGGTGCTTGGCGGGTACGGCTACATGAAGGAGTATCCGGTCGAGAAGATGATGCGCGACGCGAAGATCACTCAGATCTACGAGGGGACGAACCAGATCCAGCGGAGCGTCATCGCCTCGCAGGTCATCAAGGAGAGCGCCGCGA
>CAZNHF010000182.1:0-4733 GCA_964572375.1 uncultured bacterium
ACGGTGGGTACTCGGGGTATCGCTCCCGCGTGACCGCGATCAGACGGTCCAGAGGTTCGCGCGGCTCCGGCACGAGAAAGAGAACGTCCGCGAACTGCCCGAGCCGCGCCAGCGAGAACGTGAACCGCGAGACTATGGAGAAGTGCTGCCAGAGATCCGCGAGCAGTTCCTCGCCGATGTCATCAACGTCGACGAACGGGAACAGCAGTGTGACATGAGCCGGCATGCCGAGCGGTGCGACGGGGTCGTACCGCTGTCGGAACGGCCCGACCAGCGCCTCGGCCGCCGGGACCTCGATGACCAGCGCGGACGTCCCCTCTCCCCTCACGCGGCCTCCTCGTCATCAAGCTCCCACTCGTATTCGTACGGCTCCAGGCAGCCGAACCCCGCGTCTTTGAGCGACTTGAGGATCGACTCGTTGAAGACCGGCATGAGGTCGGCGCGGTAGTGCAGACCGAAGTAACGCTGCGCCATCGTGATGAACCCGCGCTCCTCGATACCTCTGACGGCCTTCTCCGCTTCGGGGTCACCGTGGACGCGTCGTACGACCTTCTCAAGAACCGCGACGCGCTCGGCGAGCGCCTCGATCTCGGCGTTGTTGTACTTCTCGTTGAAGACCGCCCTGAGCTCGTCATCCGGAAGTTCGGTGTAACGCTCGCGATGGACGAAGACGGCGGGCGGGAGCTTCCGTCTGGGTTCCGGTCGCGTCTTCGGATATCCGAGACTCAGGAGTACGACCGGGAAGACACCATCGGGCATATCGAGCATCTCCCGAAGTTCCGTGAAGCTCGACATGATGCTCCCGACGTAGACCGAGCCAAGCCCCTGCGCGTCGGCCGCCGTGCAGATGTTCTGCGCGGCGATGACGGTGTCCTGAAACGCGATCCAGAACGACATCAAGCTGTCATGCGCCGAGAACGGAGCGTCCTCGAGCCTCGCCCATCGTTCAAGACGGTGGTAGTCGATGCAGAATATGAGAGCCACCGGCGCGCGGGAGATGAAGCGCTGCCCGCCGCACATCTCGGTGAGCGTGTCCTTCGTCGCCTGCTCGCGCACGGCGATGATCGAGTACGGCTGGAGGTTCCCGCCGGTCGGCGCGTGCGCTGCGGCGCGCATGACGTCCTCGAAGACGTCGTCGGGGATCTCACGGCTCTCGAAGTCGCGGACGCTCGCGCGCTCGAGAAGCAGCTTCATCGTCTCGTTCTTGTGGGTCTCACCACATCCGGCCGGACCGTGGTGAGACGGCATTTCGCTGCTCTTCGTCATCTGTCCTCCGAGTCTGTTGCCACGGCTACGTGGTGGAGCGCTGCTCCGGTCCGTCGGGTTCAACGTGCACGACGACCTCGAGCACGTCGCAGCCGCAGTTGAGCACGCGCTGCTGCACCTGTTCCGCGACATCGTGCCCGTCCTGCACGGACATCTCGGCGTCGACGAGCACGCGGACGTCAACAGCGACTCTGCCGCCGAGCCTGCGGGCGCGCATCGCGTGATGAGAGCGAACTCCCGGTGTCGCTCCGATGCACTCGCTGATCCGCGCGAGCACATCGTAGGGTGGCGCGGAGTCGGCGAGTTCGCTGAGGCTCTGCCGCATGATGCCGATCGCCACGACCATCAGAAACGTCGCCAGGACGATTGCGACGACATGATCGAGAAACGCCCAACTGGGACCGCCAATGAGCACGCCGGTCAACCCGGCAGCAGCGGCGACGGATGTGAACGCGTCAGACCGGTGATGCCACGCGTTGGCGAGCAGTGACGAATCGCGCTCCCGTTGTCCTATCCGCCTGGTGATTCGGTACAGGATCTCCTTGAGGGGGATGGAGATGAGAGCGGCCGCGAGCGGCACCGCCGCTCTGATCACGCCGTGCGGCTCGCGGAGAGTTGTGATCGACGACCAGGCGATCCAGACAGCGACGGCAAGGAGCGATGCCCCGATGAACACCGTGACGAGCGTCGTCACACGCAGATGCCCATACTGGTGGTTGGAGTCCGCCGGCTTGTCGGAGACGCGTAGCCCCGCGAGCACGATGACGTCGGTGACCAGATCCGAAAAGCTGTGCAGCCCGTCCGCGAGGATGGTCTGGCTCCCGAAGACACCACCGGCAAGCGTCTTGCCGACCGCGAGGACGGCGTTCACCCACAAGCCGAGCCACGTGATGCTCCGTCGGTTCAAGGTCGATCCTCCTCACAGGCCGGTGTCCGTTCCTTCCCATGCGATTGTGCCCTGACATCGCGCTTGATTCAAGGCCAACACTGGGCCGGACCGCCAATTCATGATAGAATGGAAGAAACTGCGCAGTAGACTATTCGCCACTTCCGGAGCAACGCGACCGATGCCCACCGCACGGAGACTGCCAACAAGCACGCTCCTGCTCCTGATCGCCCTCGTCATTCTGGCAGCACCCGCCTCCGCAACGTCGCTTCGCGAGGCGTACGAGGCCGCAGGTCCCGGCGGCGGTTACGACCGCCTCGTCGAACTTGAGACGGGACAGGTCTACACCGGCGGCCTCCTCATCGGACCCGTCCTCTCTCCGAGAGGTTGGCTCCTCGAGGGCGAGCCCGGTGAGGACGTCCACATCGTCGGCAACGGCGCAATCCTCGACCTTCAGGGCGAACAGATCTGCATCTCCTATTGCGACAACCGTCTCGACATCGAAGACTGCGTCATCCTGAGCGGCAACGTGCGGTTTCGCGGCATCGACACGTTCGACTACAACGAGATCCCGACGGGGTCCGTCCGCTACTGCACGTTCTACGGACCGCACGACTACGGCGTTCGCATGCAGGGCACCGGGACGGGCGTGACGCTCGAGCGGAACATCGTCGTGAACGCAACGGACACGGGGTACGATTTTCTCTACATCAACGGCCTGCAGAACGAGTGGCTCCCGACCGGCGCCAGTTTCGCCCCGAGCGTACAGACCGGTCTCTATGGATATCCGGTCATCCGCGACAACTGGACCTACCACAGCGACCACCACGCGAACTCCGACGTGCTCAGACACTTCGTCTTTCTGTGCGAGTATGGCTGAGTGATCCCGACGCCCTGGCCGGAGGCCGGGCTGCCCCCGAACAACAACATGATCGGAACCGATCCCCAGCTTGCCGACCCGGCAAAGCTCGATTTCACGCTCAAGGGCGGCTCTCCCGCGATCGGCTACGGATGCCAGACATTCGCGTCTCCACGACAGCGCTCCGAGCGGCAGGTAACCCGCTGGACAGGGATCGGTGCAAACGGGCGCGCAGCGGCCCCGTACGCGGGCGAGCAGCTCGACGATGCGACCCCAGCGACATGCGCGCGCCTCATGCGGAACTCCCTCGAAGTCTCCGGCGACATCACGGTCGACGCACTGTGGGACGCCGACACGATGCGTGTCACGGGCGATGTGACGGTCGTGTATCCGGCCACGCTCACGGTCGCCGAGGGCGTGCGCGTCGTCTTCGACGGTCATCACTCACTGACGGTGCTCGGTCGCATCCTCGCGATCGGTACGCCGTGCGACCCCATACTGTTCACGACCGACGAGCCGGAAGCGTTCGCACCGGACTCGACGACGACCGGCTGCTGGGGCGGCATCCGCTTCCCGTGGACTTCGGCCGCGGCCGGCGAGTCACGACTCGAGTGGTGCACCATCGAGTACGCGAAGTCGGTCGATGGCGATGCCCTGGGCGGAGCGATCTCGACGGTCGGCTTCTCGAACCTCGTCGCGAGAAACTGCGTCTTCCGCTCGAACGTCGCATCCTACGGTGGCGCGGTCGCGTGCACGCACCAGGCGTCGCCGGCGTTCGTCAACTGCCTCTTCGAGAACAACTACACGCTGTGGCACGGCTCGGCCGTCTACAGCGAATATGCTTATCCGGACCTCATCGCCTGCACGTTCGCGGGCAACCACGTCTCGAACGGCAACCAGTACGAACTGACGGGCGTCGTCCACAGCCACATCGGCAAACCGGCGATGACCGGCTCGGTCGTCTGGGGGAACATCTCGCCCTACTACCTCCCGGGCGAACTCGCGGGGTGCAAGCCGTTCTACACGACGTACTCGTGCATCGAGGAGGGACTCACGGGGACCGGCAACATCGACATGGATCCACTGTTCGCGGAGCATGGCACGGCGCCTTTCTCACCCGTGCCCTGGTCGCCCTGCGTCAATACGGGTCCCGCGGATACTGCCGGACTCAGGCTCCCCGCGACCGACCTTGTCGACGGAACGCGAATCCTCGAAGGCCGCGTCGACATGGGCTGCTACGAGCCGGAGCCCGTGACGGATGTCGACGACGATGCACAGCCCGTGCTCACGCTCCATCCCGCAGTCCCAAACCCTGCTCGCGGTCTCTGCGAACTCGCTTTCTCAGCTACCGTCGGTACGGACGTCTCGCTCGAGCTCTACGACATCGCAGGACGCCATGTCCGGACACTCCGGTCGGGTCCCGCCGCGGCGGGACTCCAGACCGTGGAGTGGGATGGACGGAACGCATCGGGTGAGGATGTCGCGTCGGGCGTCTATCTCGCGCGGCTCTCGGTCGACGGCCTCGGAGACGCCACGAGCAAGATCGTGCTCGTCAGATAATCCATCAAGGAGAAGGCGTCGCGCTGTGCGCGACGCCTCGTAACATCCGGCCTTCCTGCGAATCCCGCTACTTCCCCAGCACTTCCTTCACCAGTGCCGGGAGCACCTCCCCGGCCTTCCCCTGCAGGAATATGTCCGTGTAGTCGTTCGTGTACGTCGACG
>CAZNHF010000183.1:0-4733 GCA_964572375.1 uncultured bacterium
TCCTTCATCCGTCCGAGGCCGCGCACGGCGACCTCGGCAATCTGAGTCGACGCGACGTGGTGCTCGCGGTCTCGAAGTCGGGGGAGGGCGACGAGCTTCTGAGGCTTGTGCCGTCGTTCCGTCGACTGGGCATCCCGCTCATCGTGATCACAGGGCGGATGGATTCGACGCTCGCGCGCGAGGCGGACATCGTGCTCGACGCAACGGTTGAGCGAGAGGCCTGTCCGATGGACCTCGTCCCGACCGCGAGTACCACGGCGGCCCTGGCGCTCGGTGACGCGTTGGCCGTAGCGGTCCTCAAGGAGAAAGAGGTGGACGCGGAGCAGTTCGCCGATTTCCATCCCGGGGGAGCGCTGGGACGACGCCTTCGCCTGACTGTCGCGGAGGTGATGCACGCGGGTGACCAACTCCCCGTCGTAAGCGTCGATGCCCTCATGCGGGAGGCCGTTCTCGAGATTGCGAACAAGCGGCTCGGTGTGACGACGGTCGTGGACACGGACGGACGGCTCGTCGGACTGCTGACCGATGGCGACCTCAAGCGCATCCTCATGAAGCACGAGAACATACTGTCGGTCCGTGTCGGCGACGTCATGACGCGTGATCCAGAGACCATCAGTGAAGATGAACTCGTGGTCAGGGCTCTCGAACTCATGGAGACCGTGCTGCCGAGTCCCATTACGTCGCTTGTCATCGTGGACGGGGAAGAGGCCCCCGCGGGCGTCATCCACATCCATGACTGTCTGAAGGCAGTGGGCTAGGCAGTTACCTGCCGCGGGTCTGCCGACCGGGTGGCCGGAGACCTCCGAAGGGTGTCTGGCCGTGGCTTCACCCCCTGTTGACCCCCGGAACTCCCTTTGCTAATCTACGTTGCGAAGCTCGGGTGTGAATTGCCTGCTTGAGTGGCCGGACCGGTACGGCTATGTTCTGTGGTGTACGGTCGAAGACACACCGAACGGTCGAGAGGCGCCCGGGGCGCCGGCCGCCAGCGGGCGGCGAGGGGAACACGAGAGGAGAGCGGGAGTGTTGAAGGGACGTGGAAGCGGAGCTGTGCGGCGCCTGCTGGCGTTCCTGGCCATCGCGGCCGCGGCGAGCGTGCTCGTCTCGTGCGGCGAGGAGGGCGGGACCGGTTCATCCGCTGAGGGTGGTGTGATCCCGGATCAGGAGATCAACAACTTCACGCTCACGCAGACGCACGACGGTAGGTCCGTGTGGTCGCTCACGGCGCAGCTCGGACTCGTGTTCGAGGAGGCCGACCGCGTCGAGACGACGCGGCCGCGGGTCGAATTCTTCGACGACGAGGGCGCGAGCCGCAGTGTGCTCACCGCCCGGAACGGCCTTCTGAAGAGGCGCACGAACGACATGGAGGTCTCCGGTTCCGTTGTCGTCACGTCGAACGACGGAACCGTACTCCAGACCGAGCATCTGACCTGGGACGAGCGCCGTGGTCGGATCCTGACCGAGATGGCAGTCAGGGTCACGCGAGACGGCGACGTGATGACCGGGATCGGCGCCGAGGCGGATCCCGACCTCGGCAATCTCAGGATCCTCTCTGACTTCAAGGCATACGTCCGCTCGGCGGACGGCGAACTCGTGGAAGAAGAATGACGAAGCAGAATGGTGACTCGGACGGGCCGCGGTGCCTTCGTGCGACCGGGCTCGTCAAACAGTACGGACGCCGACGCGTCGTCAACGAGGTCGATCTGAACCTCAATCGCGGCGAGGTCGTGGGTCTGCTCGGGCCGAACGGCGCCGGAAAGACGACGACGTTCCACATGATCGTGGGACTCCTTGCGCCGGATGCGGGGGCGGTCCATCTTGACGATGACGACATCACACGTCTTCCGATGTATCGACGCGCTTCCAGAGGCGTGGGGTATCTCGCGCAGGAGTCGTCGATCTTTCGAGGGCTCTCGGTCCGTAACAACGTACTCGCGATCCTCGAGACGATCGGACTCAATCGTCGTGATCGGGAAGAGCGCCTGAGCGAACTCCTCAAGGAACTCGGTATCGAGAATCTCGCGTCTCAGCCCGCGACGACGTTGTCGGGCGGCGAGCGCAGGAGGGTCGAGATCACTCGCGCGCTCGTGACCAGACCTGCTTTCCTTCTGCTCGACGAGCCGTTCGTCGGCATCGATCCGATCGTGGTGCAGGACATTCAGGCTATCATCCGCAGTCTGCGCGACCGTGGGATCGGCATTCTCATCACCGACCACAGCGTCCGCGAGACGTTGTCGGTCACCGATCGTGCGTATATCATGTATGAGGGTCAGATTCTGCTGGCGGGCAGCGCGGAGCAGCTCGCGACGAACGAAGAGGCAAAGAAGCTCTACCTCGGAGACAGATTCCGGCTCTAGACGGGCCGCGGGCGAACGTGGCGGTCGGGTTCGCGCCGAAGGCGCGGCGGATCGCGAAGGAGACACGAGATGAGCATGAAGCCCACGATGCAGCTGCGTATGTCCCAACAGCTCGTGATGACCCCGCGGCTGCAGATGGCGCTCAAGATCCTCCAGGTATCGACGCTCGAACTCGAGCAGTTCCTCAAGCAGGAGCTGCTGCAGAACCCGTTGCTTGAGGCCACTGACGAGGCGGACGACGTTGAAGAGAGCGACGCCGAAGAGTCGCAGTCGGGTGAGGAGGAACAGGGGGAGGGAACCAGCGAGGCGCTGCCCGGAGAGGAAGCACCCGAGGAGCCCAAGGAGCCGCCGAAGGACGAGACGGACAGGACCGGCGAGACCGAGGCTGCGACCGAGGATCTCGACATGGACGACTACATGGACGACGTCTACGCGCACGCGTACGGTCAGAACCTCGAGCGCGAAGACGATGACCGGTATGAGCGCGTCCCGGTCGCCGTGTCGACCTTCGAGGACCAGCTCAAGCAGCTGCTGCACATGGAGTGCACGGACGACCGTCTCATCGGGGTGGCTGAGTACATCATCGACGAATTGGGCGAGGATGGGTTCGTCACCGGCTCACTCGAGGATATAGCCGCGACGCTCAGGATCGACGTGGAGCTCGTGGAAGAGGCTCTGAAGCTCGTGCAGTCTATCGGGCCCCCAGGCATCGCGGCGCGCGACATCAAGGAGTGCCTGATCATCCAGCTGACCCGCAAGGGGATGGGCGACGGGCTGGCAGTGCGCGTGATCGCCGAGTGCTTTGAAGAACTCAAGGCGTGCAAGTACGACCAGATGCGCAGACGGCTCGGTGTCTCTGTCGACGACCTCCGTGTGGCGGTCAATGAGATCTCGAAGCTCGACCCTCGACCGCGAACCGATCCGGACCCGGGTTCGATCGACTACATCACACCGGATCTGATCGTCGAGGACGTGGACGGCGAGCGAGTCGTCTATCTGAACGATCAGGACGTCCCGCGTGTGCGGATCAATCCGACGTACCGCCGCATCCTGAGCTCGGAATCCGAATCAGACGAGAAGGAATTCATCACCAAGAAGCTCAAGGCGGCCAGGTGGATCGTGCAGAGCATCGAGAACCGTCGCAAGACGATGGTTCGCGTGATGGAGAGCATCGTGCGCGCGCAACCCGGTTTCTTCGAGAAGGGTGTGTCCGCGCTCAAGCCGCTGACGCTTCAGCAGATCGCCGATGACGTCAGCATGCACGAATCGACGGTGAGCCGCGTGACCCGCGGTAAGTACGTCCAAACCCCGCGCGGGACCTTCGAGCTCAAGTACTTCTTCTCGAGCGGCATCCGTACGAGTGACGGTACCGAGATCGCTTCGAAGGCTGTCCGCGACGCGATGCGTGAGATCATCAGCAACGAGGACAAGCAGAAGCCGATGTCTGATCAGAAGGTGGCGGAGGACCTGGCGCGGCGCGGCTACAGGATCTCGCGTCGGGCCGTTGCCAAGTATCGCGACCACATGGGAATCCTCCCGGCAAGGCTCCGCAAGGAGATCTAGCGGCCGCTGAGCGAAGGAGCGTCTGTGGTTCGGAATATCATCCTCGACCCGGCCGATTCGGACGCCGGCGAGTTCACGGTCCTCTTCTGGAAGGTCGAACTGGGAGAGAGCGTCTCGGAAGGTGATGAATTGCTGGTTGTGGAATCAGACGAGGAGAAGGCGGCGCTGACCGTTCTGGCGCCCTGCGACGGCATACTCGTCGAAGTCGCGGCGAGCGAGGATAGCAAGGTCGTGCCGGGAGTAGTGTTGGGAAGGATCGAGGCCTCGTGAGCGAGCGGAGAAGACTGCCTGACTGGCTGACGAAGCCGATCTCGGATCCGGCGAAGACGAAACGCGTCCGCGACATACTCGCAAAGAGCGGTCTTACGACGGTGTGCAACGAGGCCCGGTGTCCGAACCGCGTCGACTGCTTCAGCAGGGGTACAGCCACCTTCATGGTCCTGGGTGACCACTGTACGCGGGATTGCCGATTCTGCGCCGTGTCGCATGGGAGAGGGCAGGCTCCCGACCCCGAGGAGCCGCGCATGGTCGCCGAGGCGGTCAGAGATCTGGGGCTGTCGTTCGTCGTCATCACGTCGGTTACGAGAGACGATCTTCCGGATGGCGGCGCGTCCCACTTCGCGGCGACGGTGCGCGCGATCCACGAACTCTGTCCTGGGACCGGCGTCGAGGTGCTCGTCCCGGACTTCGCGGGTGATACGTGCGCCGTGGACACCGTCCTGGCCGCGCGTCCCGAAGTGTTCAGTCACAATCTTGAAACCGTTCGGAGGCTCTACGATGCCGCGCGGGCCGGCGCCGACTACGAGCGTTCGCTCG
>CAZNHF010000184.1:0-4640 GCA_964572375.1 uncultured bacterium
AGGAGGTGAGATGCACGAAGAAGCGCCCCGCCACATGGAGGGGGGCGCCGGCGTACTCGTATGTCGCTTCGGCTAGCGGTACATCGCCTTGATGGCGCCCCACGAGGTGCTTTCTACGGGGCTCGAACCGACCTCATTCGTGTAGTCGGCGTCATCGATGTCGCGCGGGTGCGCTCCGGCCTCGGCGAGGACCGTGCGGAGCGCCGTCTCGGGGTCCATCTCGGTGACGGCCGGAGCCTCGAGCATTGCGCCGCAGGTGCCCTCGGCCGGACAGGCGGGCGGGAGGATGTTGTCATGCATGTAGACGGGCCCGGCCCCGTCGAGGACGAGCGCGTCGGATGCGTCGCTCCCTCCGTCGGGGACGTAGTAGTTCATGACCACGTTCGCGCTGGCAGCATTCCTGATGCGCGTTCCGTAGTTGCTGGACCAGCCATAGACGACGTTGTTGACGAAATCGACGAAGGTCGTGTCATCGATCTGCGGGTTCCTCTCGTCGCCGTTGACATAGAGGTTGTGGTGGAGCGAGATGTTGTAGCAGCGCTCGGCGATCAGCGAGTTCTTCACGGTGTCCGCGAGGATACACCACTGGATCGTGATGTCGTGAGCGTCGCGCACGATGTCGACATTGCCGTCGCCTGCGCGGCGGAACGAGCAGTGGTCGATGACGATGTGGTGCGCGTACTCCCAGATGCGGAGATTGTCTCCGGTGTCCGTGTCCGGCGCGTCGATGACCCGGATGTTGCGGACGATCATGTGACTCGCGCCTCGGAGATCGAGGAGCGCCGCGGCTACTCCTGCGTGCGCGGCCGTGATGGTGACTCCTTGGCCGGGCGCATCGATGGCGTCGATCGTGATGTGGTCACCCGTGATGCGGAGAGTCTCCTCGAGTTCGATCGTCCCGCCGAGGGCGAACGTCACGTAGCGGTTCGACTGCGAGACGGCGTCACGGAGCGTGCCCGGTCCCGAGTCGCCGAGCGAGGTGACGACGTACTGCTCACCGCCGAGTCCGCCGATGGTGTCGGTCCCGAAGCCCTCGAGCGGTCGGTCGGGGAAGCTGGCGCCGGCCGCACACGCGAACGCGAGTGTCATGAGGACGATCGCTGCCGTCTTCACAGATGTCTTCATTTCTCATGCCCTCCTCGGGCGGGCGCGTTGCGGATACATGGAGATGGGCGCCCGAGTGGTGTCACAGGTCGCGTAACGTAGCATGTTCGCCCTAGAACAGCAAGAAACGTACCCTCTTGCTGCTATTGACCCCCCTTCCAGCCCGCACTATAGTAGGTGCACTCGGAGCGGAGTGAGAACCCGCGAGGTTATTGCCTGCTAGGCACTTATCAGGTGCAGAGGCGGAGTCCCTGAGCGACGACACGCACAAAGAGCCGGGCGGTATCGCTCCGCGGGTGGCGAGCATCGTGCCTGAGCTGTCAGCGGACCAGCCAAGGGTCGAGCGGTCCAGGCTCCGGAACGGGGCCATCTTCTTCGTGATCGGAAGCCTCGCGATTCTCGCCGCGACCCTTGCCCTGACAACGGGTGAGGAGACCTGGCAGGGCGTGGCGCGGTTCGGCACGTGGATGGTCGTGGCGCTCTTCGCGCTTGCCGCGCTCAGGGTGGTCCTCGAGGCGATGAGCCTTCTCGTCCTTGTCAATCAGACACAGGAGGCGAAGATCTCGCTCCGTGAAGCCGTCGAACTCACGCTCGAGGGCTTCTTCATCTGGCAGCTCATTCCCGCCAGCGCTGCCGGCGTGCCGTACCAGGCGTTCCTGCTCACGAAGAAGGGCGTGCGCGCGGGGTGGGCGACGGCTGTTGTGGTCGTCAAGGGATTCATCCCGCCCGTGTTCTTCTTCTTCGTCCTGCTCGCGACGCTCGCCCTCGCGCTTGCCGGGTGGACCGGTTCCGATGCATCGCTCACGTTCGTGAAGGTCGTCGCACCACTGTCGGCGGTTCCAACGCTCATCCTCATCGTCATCCTCGTGATCATGCTGAGGTTCCCGACGTTGTTTGACCGCATCGTCGATCGAATCTCCGCCGCTGTAGCGCGGAGATTCACGGGGAAGGCGGCCGAACGCATCGAAAAGACGCGCGTTCTCCTCGAGGAGGAGTCGCACATCTTCCGAGAGGCGCTCGCGACCATCTGGAGTCGGAAGCGGTGGGTGCTTCTTCTGTGCGTGGGGTTCGTCGTACTCGCCTTTGTCGCCGAGTTCTCGGTCGGCCTCGTCATCCTCCGGGGATTCGGATACAACGGTTCTGCTGTCGATCCGCTTCTTCTTCAGAGTCTCCTCAAACCGATCCTCGGGGCGTCTCCGACGCCGGGCTCCGTCGCCATCGGTGAGGGAGGCTACATCGGATTCTTCGCCGCCTATCTTCCCTCGCACTTCATTGGTATCGCGCTCGTTCTCTGGCGCATAGTCCTCTACTTCGTGCCCATGTTCGTGGGTGGTCTGCTTGTGGCGAAGCGCATCAAGGGCGGCGGGGGCCGGTCGCTCACCCCTGAATCCGCTTGACCCCCCATGCGCCGGGGCGTATAGTTCATGTGGCGTCAGTGAACGGTTGTGGCTGTATGTGCGCGTCCTGTCTCTTCAGCGCCTGCAGTCGACCGAGCCATCACGCACAGCGTGAGATGGATGCTAAGACCGGGTTCAGTTCCCGGTTTCGGACCGCCCGACCGGTGGTCAATAGAGCCCCAGCCGGGGCCACGACAGCGCTCTCCCCGGGTCGCAAGCCATCACCGCTTGGCGGAGAACCTGCCCGCATCCTCCAGGACCGCGTGTCCGTTCACACCAACGCCCAGGACAGCCGAAGAGAGTGTCGCGCCATGCGCGCACAGGCGCCCGCAAGCCGTTTTCCGGCGCATCTCCCGGCATCGACATCAAGCGCTCTCACATCGACGGCGGACATGGTCAGAGACACTTACGAGATCGAGACGAAGCTCGGCGAGAAGACGCGGACCCTCCGAACGGTCGGAGGTCTCTTCTCCAAGGAGAAGATCGCGACGTCGACGCAGCTGCTGCTCGGCGCGATCAAAGTCCGTCCTGGTGACCACGTCCTCGACTACGGGTGCGGCTACGGCGCCGTTGGCATCGCTCTCTCCGACGCGGCGCCCGACCTCGATATCCAGATGGTCGATCTCGACATCCGCGCCGTCAGGATGGCGCAGCGCAACGTCCACGCGAACGACATTGAGAACGCCTCCGTCGTGCTCGACCACACGCTGAACAGATTCTCCAACGGACATTTCAATGTGATCGCCCTGAACCCTCCCGTGGAGGATGGGACCGAGACCATCTTCGAGATGATCGAGCGCGCGCAGTCGAAGCTCAAGAACGGCGGCAGCTTCTACGTCGTCGCGAAGGTCCGCAAGGGCGCCAAGAGCTACATGCAGAAGCTTTCCGAGACCATCGGTTCGGCGAAGGTCGTGCTCAGAAGCGGCGGTTACTGGGTGATGCGTGCCGAGGGGAACGCCATGTGCTCGCCCGAGGCCATCGACCTTTCGAAGTACGAACACGTCGTCGAAGACGAACTCCGCGGTCGACGCTACCGCTTCCACACGTACGCCGGCGTGTTCTCTCGCAAGGCCATCGACGACGGCACGCGGTTCCTCATCGAGACGATGGAGATGCGACCGAGGCACAGTGTCATCGACGTTGGGTGCGGCTACGGTCCTATCGGGATTTCCGCGGCGCACGCCGCGTCGGTCGGTCGCGTCGTCATGGTCGACTGCAACGCGCGCGCCGTCGAATACGCCGAGATGAACATCCGCGAGCACTATCTCAACCACGCCAGGAAGAACGGGAAGCCCCGGGTCGAAGCCGTGCTCGGCGACCGGTTCGACGCGGTCATCGGCGAGCGGTTCGATCGGGTCATTTCGAACCCTCCCTTCCACGCGGGGAACGACGTCCTCTTCCCGCTGGTCGATGACGCCCGCGAGCACCTCCGGATCCACGGCCGGCTCTATCTCGTCCTCATGCGCTACACCGGAGTCCAGCGCCACATGCGGCATGTCTTCGGCAACTGCCACGTGGCTGCGGACAACGGCCGCTACGTAGTCCTCATGTCGGAGCGAACCACCTAGCCTGCCGGGTAGCGGCTTCGGCCGCTACGTAGTCCTCATGTCGGAGCGAACCACCTAGCCTCCGAGTTTTCCCTTCGCACCCCAGACACGGAGAAAACCCCTATTAGTGGCCCTTTTGCCGTTGACCGGTCGCTTCTCGGTATGCTACGCTCTGTGGTCGTGATTGCTTGCTCCGGGCATTGGGGTCCGGGATGTCAGAGGTGAGTTTCAAAGGCAGATGGAGGAAAAAGCATGGCAGAGTCCGTTGCCGCCTTCATGGAGATGATCAAGGCGAAGAACCCAGCGCAGCCCGAGTTCCACCAGGCGGTTCAGGAAGTTGTTGACTCGCTCTGGCCGGTCCTCGAGAAGCGTCCCGAGTACCGCAAGGCGAAGATCCTTGAGCGTATCTGCGAGCCCGAGCGCGTCATCATGTTCCGCGTTCCCTGGGTCGACGACAACGGCGACGTTCAGGTCAACCGCGGCTTCCGCATCGAGATGAACAGCGCCATCGGCCCGTACAAGGGCGGTCTGCGGTTCCACCCGAGCGTGAACCTCGGCATCCTCAAGTTCCTGGCCTTCGAGCAGGTCTTCA
>CAZNHF010000185.1:0-4582 GCA_964572375.1 uncultured bacterium
GTGAACACGTGAATGGTCGCGATGGCTTTGCATGTCCGCTACCCGCCGATCGTCACAAGCTCCCGTTCGAGGAGCGACTTCAGCTGCGGATCCTGCGCTACATCGATCGCCTGTCTGAGCTCGGTCTTCGCTTCGTCCGTTCTCCCCTGTTCGGTCAACAGCCTCGCCAGGTTGGCGCGCGGCGCTGCCGTTCTCGGTCGCAGCATGATCTCCCGCCGGAGTTCCTCCTCCGCGGCCGCCATGTTGCCCATCGAGTAGTGCGCGTCAGCCAGTCGCGTGTGCACGTGTTCAACCGGGGCGCGTCCCGCCTGGACGGCGTTGAGCGCCGAGATGGCCTGTTCGTAGAGCCCGTTCGCGAGGTAGATGTCCGCGAGACGCGAGAGAGCATGGCTGTGCCGCTCGTCGAACTCGACGGTACGAATGAGCGCCTCGACCTCCTTCTCGATCTCTCCATCAGCCTGGTAGATGAGCGCCAGCGTATACGTGGCGTCCACACTCCGGGGGTCTATTTCGAGAGCGCGCTCCAGGTAGGCGACGGCCTGTTCGGTCTGGTCGAAGAGCTTATACGTCTGGCCGAGTCCGACCAGAGCGAGCACGTTCTCTCCCTCGATCTCGATGGCCCGGCGGAACGATCTCTCGGCGCCTTCCAGATCCTCGATCCTCAGCTGTGCGGAGCCGAGGCTCACGTAGGCCTGCACATACTGCGGATCGATCTCGATGGCCCGGCGGAAATCGACGATCGCGCCCTCGCTGTCGCCGTTTCTCATCATGAGGATGCCATCGTTGACGAGTCCCTGCTGCTCGGTGGCGTCCCCCTTCTCCATGAATTCGAACGAACCCGCGCGGCGCGACGAGCTCGAGAAGCTCGTATCGGCGAGGTCGGTCGTGAGGACCTGCGCGGTCGTGAGTCCCATGGTCAGCAGTGAGATAAGCAGCACGGCACCGGCGCCCCCGACCACGGCCGGGACGGCCTTCGACCGGACCTTGAGGAGTGCGTAGAGGCCGGCCACGCCAACGATGACACCGGGGATGGCATAGAGCGGCTCGCGCAGGACCGCTGCCGGAACGAGCGCCGCGAGAAGAAGTCCCGCACCCGCGACCGCCCGCGCGGCCTGGCCGCCGGACAGCCTGGCCGCCGAGAGCGAAAACGGTGTGTCCCCTGCCGCGGGGTCCCACACGTCGCGAGCGAGGAAAGCAAGCATCGGCGAGATGATCGCCAGCGCGACGACACTCTTCGGAAGCCAGAGCGCCGCCTGCTCTCCAGCGTACGCGCAGTAGCCCAGACTGAGGGAGAACAGCACGACTCCGCCGACCATGAGTCCGGCGAGCGGTGTGTACCGCCCGAGGCGGAACGGCGGCGCGAAGTAGAGCACGTAGATTGCGAGCGTCGCGATCACGTACGTCATCGCGACGTAGCTCACCGAGACGGAGAACAGAAGCGCGAACGCCATCATGACAAGCCCGAGCCGCATGGTGCTCATGCGCTCCTCGGGGGAGGTAGCCTCGCCGCTGCCGGCGAACCACCGCCTCATGTACGTGGCCGCCTGCGCCGTGAAGAAGGAGGCGAGGATGAGTCCAACGAGCGAGATCGCATCGAACGGATGCGCGACCGAAACCGCGCCCGTCGACCCCATGAGGAGCCGCGCGCCAAGGACGATGCCGGCCACCGTTGCTGCGAGGTGGAGGCCGACGGTCGGCGCGTCGACCGAGCGTGCGAATCGCCAGAAGCCCTCGCGGTCGTAGAGCCAGTACCAGACCTTGAGGATCGGCACGAGCACTATGAGGTCAATGAGCGAATTCGAGAGATCCGACAGAGCGAACGGTGTGACATTGACGAATGCCCGGTAGACGTTCGCGCGCGCGAAGAAGAGCTGGTAGACGTTGTCGATCTCGGCACCGAAGAGCCTCGTGATGGCGACGGTGATCGGTGGAAGCGCGAAGAAGAAGAACATCGTGGGGTAGACCACTACGACAGCAAGAAGCGCTCTGCCGAAACTCCGGGTCTTCAAGTGCACGTAGACGCCGGCCAGGACACAGCCCACCGCGGCCTCGAGCCTGATGCCCGCGGTCGTGCCTTGGAATCCGTGGTAGAACGGATTGAGGAGGTTCGCGAACGCGGCACCAAGACCCGTGTGGTCGGGGATGAGATAGCCGATGAGCTCAGGGTTCTCTCCGCCGCCCGCAAGAAGCAGGTCCAGGAGCGGCGGCAGGAGCGTGAGGAGCCACGCGAAGAGCATGAGCTTCGTGACCCGTTCGATACGCTCCTTCGCCATGACGGCGAGGACGATCGAGAGCCCGAGCAGCGGTGCGAGGTAGGCCAACGGGTAGTGGATGAAGTACGAAAGGAAGTAGGTGGTCTTGAGCTGGCCCGACACCTGCTCGAGGAAGTGCCTCAGAGCGATGATGGCTGCGAGTATCACAAGCCAGCGACCGAGAGAGATCGGCATGCCTTCGATGGTGTCGATGAGCCCTGTGAGACGTTCTCTGAGTCCACGCTTCATCAGATGGAGGCCTCCTGCGTGTGCCGTGAGGGGGGATTCTCGTCCCTAAGAGCTTACGCCTGCACGCTCTAAGGTGTCAAGTCGCCTCCCGGAATGACCCAAAGCGCTTGACCACACGGCCTTCCGACCGATAGAATCCGTAGGACTTACTGCGTTTGCCGGAACATCACACTCATCGGGGACCCGGCATCATCCGGAGAACCCGGCCGAGGGAGCGATTGATGACCGACCACTTCGACGACACCGAACTGGCCCAGCTGCTGGCCGACGAGGAGGAGAAGCTCGCACAGCTTCGTGAACTCGTCGACAGCGCTTGCGAAGAGATCATGGGGGGTCGGCTCAACATCTCCGAGGCGACGGTCCTTGCCCAGCGGGTGCGCCGGCAGGCTCAGGAGATCATTCCGGACATGATGGACCGGTTCGACCTGATCTACCAGAGTCGGTTCGAGCGGCTCATCTCGCAGCACGTGGCGGCCAAGCTGTCCGAAGACGCCGCGTAGCTCGGCTCGCGACCGATGCGGCCGCAGTCGCGCCGGTCCAGAGGGGTGCAGATGAGGCTTACGGTTCTCGCCAGCGGAAGCTCCGGGAACGCCTTCCTCGTATCCACAGACACGACCAGCATCCTCATGGACGCCGGCATCTCGGCGAGGCGGGCAGCGTGCGCCATCGCAGAAGCCGGAGTGGATGCGTCCGATCTGGCGGCCGTGTTCGTGTCACACGAGCACTCGGATCACATCAGCGGCGTCGGTCCCATCGCGCGCCGGTTTGATCTTCCCGTTCACGCCACGCGAGCCACACTGCGCGCGATCGGGAAGCGGGCGGGTGACGGATTCGCCAGGATCCCGATCGCCGCGGGCGATCCGCTCACGATCGGCGACATCACCGTTTCACCATTCTCCACCAGCCACGATTGCGCGGACCCGGTCGGGTACGCGTTCCAGGCCGACTCGGCAAGGCTTGTCATAGCGACCGACCTCGGCGTGGTGAGCTCGACGGTGCGCGATCAGATGGCTCGCGCCGACTGCGTCGTTCTCGAATTCAATCACGACGAGCGTATGCTCGTAGACGGTCCGTATCCGTGGCCGTTGAAGCAACGGATCATGAGCAACGTGGGGCATCTGTCCAACGAGACGGCGGCTCGCGAGCTGGCACGTGCGGGGGGGCACCCCGTGTCGACCGTGGTCCTCGCGCACCTCTCGAAGGAGAACAACAGGCCAGGTCTGGCCTACGAATCTGCCGCCGCCGCGCTCGATGCGGCCGGACGGTCGGACGTCGCCGTCCTCCTGGCGAGCCAGGAGGAACTGCTGGGGCCGATCGAAATCTCTGCCAGAGTCTGCCGCATCTAAGCGCCGACCGCCTGCTTCGGCCGACGCTCGACGAAGGGGCAAGGCAGAACGCCCGGGAGGAGCTGACTCAGATATGCACAAGATCGCAGTGATAGGAGCGGGGTACGTCGGACTCGTCGGTGGGGCGGGTCTGGCCGATTTCGGCAACACGGTCGTCTGTGTGGACCTGGTCGAGGAGAAGATCGAGAAGCTGAAGGCGGGGGAGATCCCGTTCTACGAACCGGGGCTCTCTGAGGTGGTGGTGCGGAACGTGCGGGAGGGACGCCTCGAGTTCACGACTGAATTCAGTCGTGCCGTCAGGGAGTGCGACGTCATTCTCTGCGCCGTCGGAACGCCGGAGGGGGAGGACGGGGCGGTCGATCTGTCGCAGGTCGACGCCGTCGCGCGCGACATAGGCAAGCACATGAACGGCTATCGCATCATCGTTCAGAAGAGCACGGTCCCTGTCGGGACGGCACGCCGCATCAGCAAGATCATCCGCGACCATCAGTCCGAGCCGCACGGCTTCGACGTCGTGTCGAACCCGGAGTTCCTGCGCGAGGGCGCAGCCGTCGGCGACTTCATGCGACCCGACCGCATCGTGGTCGGCGCGGACAGCGAGAAGGCGTTCCAGGTCATGAGGAGCATCTACTCGCCGCTCTACCTCATCCGTACTCCCATCGTCGAGACAACGCCGGAGTGCGCCGAACTCATCAAGTACGCCTCGAACTCGTTCCTCGCGACGAAGATCAGCTT
>CAZNHF010000186.1:0-4531 GCA_964572375.1 uncultured bacterium
CCCCCCCCCCCCCCCCCCCCCCCCGCGGCCCGGCCCCCCCCCTGGGGGGGCCCCCACGCCCGCACTGCGCGAACACCCTCCTGACAAATAACGCACACGGCAGATTGCGCCTAGAAGCAAGCTTCCACTGGAAGAACTGCACAAGTGGTGCTATAATCGCGCCGATTTTCAGGTGGGGTCGGGCCGCGGGGGAGCGGCGCCGGCCTCGTGTGTCGGTGCGTGTCGCCTGAGGAGGTCGCGATGAGAGTCGCTTCGTGGGTTGTGGCAGCGCTCGTGCTGATGGTCGCCGTCTGTCCCGCTCGGACGATCGTGTTCGAGGAGTATGCGGGAGAGGGTGGGCTGACCGTCGAAGAGCTCTCGAGTTCCCACCTGAAGCTTTCGTACACGTTGGAGAAGATCGACATCGACGACATCGACGTTGATGGAGATCCGATGCAGCAGGTTTCGATATCCGCGCTTGCGCTTCCCAACAACGAGGGCGCCCCGAACCTCCCGGGTATCGGTCGCATAATCGCCATCCCGGAAGGCGCCACACCCAGGCTAGAGATCTTGTCCTTCTCGACCGAGATCATCCGCGACATCGACATCGCTCCGGCGCCGGATATCCCGCTGGAGACCGACGATTCCCCGATGCTTCTCGTCAAGGACCCGGCGATCTATGACGTCGACGCGTTCTACCCCGCGGAGTTCGCGCGCATCTCCGAGGTCCATCAGATGCGCGGCGTCGATGTTGCGACCATCGGCATCACGCCGTTCCAGTACAACCCTGTGACGCGTGAACTCACCGTCTACAAGGACGTCGAGATCCGCGTGACGTTCGAGGGCGGGACGGGTCAGTTCGGCGAGACCGAGTACCGCAGTCGCTACTGGGACCCGCTTCTCGAGGCGAACCTCGTTAACTACGAGTCGCTTCCCGAGATCGAGTACCGTGCGCCGAACTCGCGTGACACGGAGTATGAGTACGTCATTATCTGCCCGGACGACCCGGCGTACACCGTGTGGGCCGAGGAGATCAAGCAGTTCCGGATGGAGCAGGGTATCGATACCGGGGTTGTGACGCTCACGGAGACTGGCGCAACAACGACCGACATCGAGAACTGGATCAATGCGGCCTACGATGGCTGGACGACGAAGCCCGTTGCCATCCTACTGCTCGGTGACTACGTCACGAGCGGCGGCACGACCGGCATTACGTCGCCGATCTACAACAGCTACTGCGTGTCCGACAACATCTACGGTGATCGGGACGGCGACATGCTGCCCGAGATCGTCATGGCGCGCATGACGGCGAACCCGACCAACGTCGAGCGGCTCGTCACCAAGGCGATCAGCTACGAGCAGAACCCGCCGACGAACCCCGACTTCTACCAGAACCCGATCGTGGCCTGCGGCTGGCAGGATGAGCGCTGGTTCCAGGTCTGCACCGAAGTCGTCTACGGGTACCTCGCGAACGTCCTCGGCAAGACGCCGGTCCGTGAGTACGCCGTCTACTCGGGGACGCCGGGCACGTTCTGGTCGACCAACACGAACACCTACATGCTCGAGGAGTACTTCGGTCCCGATGGCCTGGGCTACCTGCCCGCGAACTCGAGCCACCTGACCGATTGGGGCGGCAACGCGACCAGGATCAACAACGACATCAACTCCGGCGCGTTCATGCTCCAGCACCGCGACCACGGTGGCGAGTCTGGGTGGGGCGAGCCCGACTACCAGACGAGTGACCTCTCCGGACTCACGAACACCGACCTGACGTTCGTGTTCTCGATCAACTGCCTGACCGGCAAGTACAACTGGTCGGGCGAGTGCTTCACGGAGGCGTTCCACCGCATGGAGGGTGGCGCACTCGGTCTCATTGCCGCCTCCGAGATTTCGTACTCGTTCGTCAACGACGCGTACGTCTTCGGCATCTACGACGAGATGTTCCCGGACTTCGACCCGGGCTATCCTGTCGAGAGCCGGTTCAACGAGTCGAACGGCGTCCTCCGGCCGGCGTTCGGCAACGCATCGGGCAAGCACTACCTGTGGGCGTCGAGCTGGCCGTACAACCCGGGCGACAAGGCGGTCACGTACAACCTCTTCCACGCCCACTGCGACGCCTTCACACAGATGTACACGGAGGTTCCGCAGGATCTGACGATCGCGCATCAGGGCGTGCTTCCCATCGGCGCCGCGACGTTCAACGTCACGGCCGACGACGGATCGATCGTGGCGCTGACGTTCAACGGCGAGATCATCGGTGTGGCCGACGGTACAGGCGCGCCGATGGACATGAGCGTCATCCCGACTGCGATGCCTGGAACGATGAAGCTCACGGTCACCAAGCCCAACTACTACCGCTACTCCGAGGACGTCCCGGTCATCTACCCGGTGACCTACACGATCGTTCCGGACACCATCACTGTCAACACGATGACCGACGTCACCATCACGGTCTGGGATGATGAGAGCAACCTCGAGCCGGACGTCGTTATCACGATCGACGGCTGGGGTGTCGATCCCCTCGTCGGAACGACCGACATCAACGGCGAAGTCGTGCTCTCGGTCACCGCTCCGTACGGCGAGGACCTGACGGTGCTCGGCAGCCGGATCAGTGAGACGTACAACTGCCTGTCCGACGTGCTCCCGGTGACGGGCGCCGCGGACTTCGCATCGGCCGACATCGAGGCGAGCGTGCCGTCGATCGGTCTGTACGGGTTCCTCGCGCCGTACTACGAGGGAACGATCACGGGCACAACGTCCGAGACCGATTTCGACCTCCATGCCGCGGGTTGCGGTATCGATGCGACGGCGAACTCCGGCGTCGCGATGACGGTCGACATCCTCGACACGTGCACCGGGACGGGCACCGTGCATGCCGCCATCGGCAAGAGCGGCTTCAACGTCTATCTCGAGGACATCCTGGTCGAGGTCGTCTACGGGACGATCTCGGGTTCGGTCGCCGAGAACGGTGGGGGGATGCTCGAGGGCGCGAAGATCAAGGGATACGCGGCGGGCGCTGACACAGCATCGGCGTCAACCGTGTTCGAGGCGCTGACGATCGCCGACGGTACCTACGCGGTCGAGGATGAACTCGAGATCGGCTACTACGACATCTACGTGATGAAGTTCGGCTACCTTACGCACGTCGAGGAACTCTTCATCCAGTACGGCGTCAACGACGTCGACTTCCTGCTCGATCCGGCGCCGTCAGGTCTCGTGCGCGGCTCGGTGTTCGAGGCGCACACGATGGACGGGTTGACGGCATCGGTGAAGGTCTACCGCGCCGACAGCGGCGAGCTCTACACCGAGGTGTTCTCGGATGCGCTCATGGGCGGGCGCTTCGAGGTGACGCTCCCGTACTTCAACTACACCTTCAAGGTGCGCGCGTATCATCATATCCCCGAGACTCGCGGCGTTGTCATCGGCTCACCGTCGCAGGTCGAGCAGTTCTACCTCGAGCAGACGCTCGCGAACCTGCTCGTCATCCAGGACGGCGGGACGAAGAACGAGACGGTCAAGATCGACAAGACCGGAGCCGTGCTCGATGTATACGACGGCGTGCAGGAATCGGCGGCCCAGGATTTCGAGACCGACCTTATCGAGCTGGGATACGACGTCATCGTGGAGACCGCGGCGACGACCGACCCGGCAACCTGGGAGAACTACGACTTCATCATCTGGTCAGCAGGGAACAACACGGAGCCGATCCTGGCTCCGAACTACCGTGATGACCTTGAGGCGTACGTCGCCGATGAGGGCAAGCTCCTCATCGAGGGCGGCGAGCTGGCGTACGATGCGATCAGCTCCCCGGGCTACCCGTCGTTCGCGGCGAACGTGCTGCACGGGAACGACTGGGAGCACGATTCGAGCGGCACGAGCCTCGTCGTGTACGACGCGGCTCACCCGGTCACAGCGTTCCCGAACACACTCGGCGACATCCCCATCGGCTACAGCGGCTACGGAGATGGGGACTCCTACATCCCGACCGCCGGCGCCGACATCGTGATGAGCTGGGTGACCTACGCGACGCTTCCGAGCGTGCTCGTCTACGACAACACGCCGGATCCGGCGAGCGGCCAGATCGTGTTCTACTCGTTCAACTATGCGATTGCCGACGCCGCGGGCCGGAAGGACCTTCTCGAGAATACGGTGACATACCTGCTCGCGCAGGAGAGCACACCCGACGGCAGTGTGTCCGGCACAGCGCTCCTCGCCGGCGAGTCCGATCACAGCGGCATTACGATCACGATGGCGCCGGGTGACGCCACGACCGTCACGGCCGAGGACGGCAGCTGGCTCATCGAGGACATCTACGATGGGACCTACTCGGTCACTGCGGAGAAGGTGGACTGGGGTACCGCGGTCGTGGACGATGTCGCGGTCGCCGGTGGCGCACATGTCAGCGGGATCGACTTTGTTCTGACGCCGGTGACGACCTACGAGTACTGCGAGAATCCGGAGCTTCCAATCCCGGACTCGAATGCGGCAGGCGTGTACGACTATCTGCAGTTCCCGGATGACGCGACTGTCTCCGGGGTTGAGATCTACCTGA
>CAZNHF010000187.1:0-4503 GCA_964572375.1 uncultured bacterium
CGCCGAACCCGATCATCGACGGGATGCCCATGTACAGCACGTTCTTGAGCACGTTTCCCCTGGTGATATCCATCTTCGGGGTGCGCTCGAGAACCGCCTGGGTGAGATCGGGATCGACCTCGCCGAGTTCGGGAACCGCGCCCTCGTGGTCGATTCCAGGAGCGGTCTGTTCTGTCCGATCTTCTCCGTCAGTCACGTTCGTCGGTTCCTCATCGCGATGAAGCGGTCGACATGCGCTTGCCGTTCAGCTCTGAACCGAGCTTCCGCAGGCCATCAGGGCATAATCACTGAGCATAGCCTCCAGACGGGACCGACTCAACCGCGCAGATGTGAGCCGCAACGTTAGAAAGAGTCCAAGGGAGCAATGGGGCGATTCAGATCGCCGGTGGAACCGCTGCGCCGGATGAAGAATTGACTGAGCGCCCAGCCCATGATAAACTGAGTATTCTATGAAACAATCCACTCAGAGGAGGTGGCATCAGTGACACTGCAAAACGGACCGTATCAGCGCTCGGGGGCACTTGCCCTGACCATCGCCCTCGCCACCGCACTGGCGACACTCGCGGGCGCGGCCACGCTTCCACCGGGCCCCGGCCCGGACGCTCCGACAGACGCCGTGATGATGCGGCCCACTCCAACGACCGACGGCGCTCGTACCATCAGCATCATCGAGAGCCAGAGCGTGGAACCGCATCACAGCACGGATCTCAGATGGCAAACGGTCGCCACGAGCATGGGACACACGGCTACGATCGTTGACCAGACCGCGCTCGACAGCATCGCCAACTTCGATGGCGTTCACATCCTGATCGTCTCGTCCGGGATCGTCGATCTGCCGACCTATCGGATCCAGGTCATCAAGCAGTTCGTGGAAAGTGGCCGGCCCGTCTACCTGCAGGGTGAGTACATCTGCGACTACTCCGCTGGGAATGTCGCCTTCAGTGACATCGTCACAGCGCTTGGAGGGTCGTTCACGAGCACAGGCATCCTCGCCGGCAATCTGGTGCCGATGAACGTACTCGGATCGCTTGCCACGCAGCCCAACGTCGTGCCGACGCTGCCGCGTTTCTGGTACGGGTGTGCCGCGACCGGCGATGGCACGATCGAGAATATCCTCGAGTACGGTGGTGAGTATCTCGGCTGGATCTTCACGGCGCCTGCCGGCGGCGGCAGAATCATCCACACGACCGACGAGGACTGGGTCAGCGAGGCCTTCATCTACCCGGAGGCCATCGCACTGATGGAGAACATCGTATCCTATCTCGACAGCAACGTGAACACACCGGTCGAGCAGTCCAGCTGGGGCACATTGAAGGCGCTCTACCGCTAGAGTCTATCGTCCGGAACGCAAACGAGGCCGCCTTACAAGGGTGGCCTCGTTTCGTTTGCGATCGCGCCGTGGGCCAGCCCGACCGTATCAGCTATCGCGCCTTTGGGTTCTCGGGCGGCACGCCCAGCAGCGCGCCGAGTGCTGCAAGCTGCGCGGGTCGTGAGCCGTCCCAGCAGCAGAGCACAGCATCGGAACCGGCGGCGGCGTCCGCGTGCCATGGGGCCGCGAAGAGAAGCGTCGTCACGTGCGGAGCCGTGTCGACAATGGACTCGACCAGCCGGCGCGCGGGTTCGGCGAAACCCGCATGCCCCTTCCAGGCCGTCACCTCGTCGAAGAGCGCGACAATGCAGTGTGAGGAGCCGGCCACGACACTTAGGATCTCCTCCTCGTGACCGTCATCGTCCACGGGGCAGGATTCCGTGGTGCAGGGCTCTCCGGTGGCCTGCTCCACCCGGGAACCAGAGTCCGCCGGCACACACGCGGACGCGAATCGCCCGCCGGGGAACGCCGCCTCGAACTCGCTTCTCAGCCAGATGAAGTTGTCGAACTCCCCGACCTCGTGGATCGCGACCAGGACGACGGACGCCGGGTCGCACGCGGCAAGCTCGCTTGCCGTGGTCTTCGGATCACCCTTGACCCAGGTCACGCCGCGCCTCGCTATCTCCGCCGCAACGTGGCTCCGGCTCTCGCCCCAGAGATCAGCCCCGGTCCCGTCGAGGTGACAGCGCAGCGTGTCGGCGAGTTCGCGCGGAAGCACGTCGTACGGCGGCTCGGGCATCGGACACGCCTCGGACCAGTCGAGGAGCTGTTCGATCCGCGCGATAGAGTCATCAAGGCGTTCCTCGGTGAGCCGACCGGACTCGACGGCGTTGGCGACGCCCTCAACCGTGGCCTCCGCATCGGCAGGCATGAGAAGAACGTCAACGCCCGCTTCGAGCGCGCGTACCGCCGCCTCACCGGGGCCATGAACCTCCGCAATGCCGCCCATCAGAAGCGCGTCGGTCACGACGAGACCGCGGAAACCAAGGTCGCCGCGCAGAAGGTCGGTCATGATGGCCCGTGATAGCGTGGCCGGGCCCGAGTCCAGCGCCGGATACTCCACGTGCGCGGTCATGACGGCCTTCACACTTTCCGCGAACGCCGCCCGGAACGGGACCAGCTCGCGCGACTCGAGCGTCGCGCGGTCGGCGTCGACGACGGGAAGCTCGATATGCGAGTCTCGTCGCGTGTCACCGTGGCCCGGGAAGTGTTTGACGGTTCCCGCGACACCGGCACGCTCGAGCCCCCGCACGAAGGCCGCGACGAACTCCGCGACCATGCCCGGCTCGCTGCCGAACGCGCGGACGCCGATGATCGGATTCGCATCCTCGGTATGCACGTCAGCCACGGGCGCGAAGACCAGATTGATGCCGGCGGCTCTCGCCTCCACAGCAGTCACACAGCCCTGCGCGAACGCGAGGTTCGGGTCTCCGGTGGCACCGCACATCATCAGCGACGGGAAGACGGTCGCTCCCTCGAGCTGCTGGCCGGCGCCGCGTTCCAGATCGGACCCGACAAGCAGGCGGTGGTCTGCAAGCCCTCGCATCGCGGCGATGAAATCGGGAGTGCGGTCGACGTTGCCACCGAAGAGACAGAAGCCGCCCACACCAAGCTCTTCGATGTCACGCTTGAGCCTGCGGCACTCGTCGCCGTAATCATCCCACGCCCGATCGGAGATGTGGGTCATAATGAGTCGCGCGGCCTTCTGTCTGATGGTCATGAGGTCCCCCTAGAACCCGATGCTGATCTTGCCGAGCACGGCTCCGGTCTTCGCGCCAGTTGCGGCGGGTACGTTGCCGGGGCCGCCGCTCAATGTCTCGTTGGCGAGTACCGCGAACCCCATCGCTTCCTTGGCGTCGGGATCGATACCGATCTCCGCCAGGTTCATCACGGGTATCGGCGCGAAGAGCTCCGCGAGCAGCGTCATCATCGCCCGGTTCCTGACGCCTCCTCCGCTGACGATCACCTCGACAAGACCCGGCGCCGGCGGCAGGAACCGCACAGCGTTGCGAATCGAGCGCGCCGTCACGGCGGCCGCCGTCGCCTGGAGGTCGTCGATGTCACTCTCCGACAGCGTTTCCGCGCCCGCAGACCATTCGCGTCCCTTCTCGCCGTGGACGAGTTCCGCAAGATCCCGCGCCGCGTCTCGACCGAAGAGCTCCTTCCCCGTCGACTTCGGGGGCTGCGCGGCGAAGTACTGCCGGGCAAGGAAGGACGACGCCGCTTCTTCATGCACAGTGCCGCGCGCCGCGCCGGCGCCATCGGCGTCATACGGCTGGCGACCGTGTGTTGCGCGCCTCGCGATCTCGTCGCAGAGCGCGTTGCCGGGACCCGTGTCGAACGCGCGAACGCCCCCGAGATCCTCCACCAGCCACGTCACGTTCGCGATGCCCCCGATATTGAGCATCAGTCTCGCCACGCCGGGCTTCCGGAAGAGAAGCCAGTCGACGAGCGGGATGAGCGGCGCGCCGGAGCCTCCGGCGGCGATGTCGGCAGTTCGGAAGTCGGAGATGGTCACAACACCGGTCCGTCGGGCGATGACGTCGCCCTCGCCGATCTGGAGCGTCGCCCCGCGTCGCTCGCCCGCTGGTGGTTCATGATAGATGGTCTGGCCGTGGGAACCGATGAGGTGCACGTCCGTCGGGCGCATGCCCGACTTGCGGAGGAGCGCCAGCGCCGCGGCGGCGAACGCCTCGCCAACGTCGAAGTTGAGGCGGGCGACTTCCGCAACACCCGCGTGCGCCGAATGCCCGAGCCGTTCGGCGAGGGTCGGCTCGTACGGGACGCAGACGAAGTTGACGAGCTCGGCCTCGAGCCGGTGCCCCCACCCGTGACACCTCACGAGCGCGGCGTCGATCCCGTCGGCCGACGTGCCGGACATGAGCCCGACGACGAGCCGCTCGTCGCGGGCCGCGAGGCCCGTCAGCTTCTTGACGAGACGACCGGATGAACTCGGTCTGGTCATGGCGCCTCCGTCGGCATGGTCTGGTCCTGCTGCCGGAGCGGCGGCAGGCCGCGGCGCGACACCAGGATGCCGCGGCGCTCGATGCCCTACGTACTGCGCGGAATCGGGTGCGTAAGGAACGTTCTGAGTGCGTCGCCCTCGAGTGCCGCCCAGCTCATCGCCTGAGTCG
>CAZNHF010000188.1:0-4463 GCA_964572375.1 uncultured bacterium
AGCGTGGATATGGTCGTCAGCGTCGATGAGGCGAGGCACGTAGCTCGGCTTGCGCGTCTTGCCATCTCGGACGAGGAACTCGCCACGCTCGCCGCCGAGCTCAGCGTCGTTCTCGAACATTTCGAGAGCCTCGCGGAGCCTGGGGGAGATGATGGTGCTGCTGCCGTCTCCGCGGTATCCGACGTGCCTGGTGACGACGCCGGCAAGCTCCGGGCCGACAGGACCGGCAAGCTCCGGGCCGACAGGACCGGAGCCATGCTCACGCCAGATGAAGCCCTCCGCGACGCCCCGTCATCCGAGGAGGACCAGTTCTCCGTGCCGGGCTTCCTCCCGGAAGACTCGTGAGGCTTACCGATCATACGTTCCGCGAGATCGCGGCCGGTCTCAAGAGTCGAACGCTCTCGAGCCGTGACCTCGTGAGCGCCGCGCTGGACGCCGTCGAGGTGAACTCAAGCGAACTCAACACGTTCATCCGTGTCGCCGATCCGGAGCTCGCGCTCGCCAGGGCCGGCGCCGTGGATGACGCTCGCGCGCGGGGCGACACCCTCGGTGCGCTTGCCGGCATCCCGGTTGCCGTGAAGGACAACATCTCGACGCGCGGCCTCGGGACGACCTGCGCGTCGGCGATGCTCGCCGGATACGACCCGCCCTATGATGCGACCGTTGTGACGAGGCTCGAGGAGGCGGGAGCGGTCGTCATCGGGAAGACCAACATGGACGAGTTCGCCATGGGTTCGTCCAATGAGTATTCGGCATACGGGCCGGTACGAAATCCGTGGGATCGTGACCGGGTGCCCGGCGGTTCGAGTGGCGGTTCTGCCGCAGCGCTGGCTGCAGGAGAGGCGGTGCTCGCGCTCGGCTCGGACACCGGAGGATCGGTCAGACAGCCTGCCGGGTTCTGCGGCGTCGTCGGCGTCAAACCGACGTACGGGCGCGTATCTCGCTACGGGCTTGTGGCCTTCGCGTCTTCGTTCGACCAGATCGGTCCGATGGCACGAGACGTTGAAGGTGCTGCGGCGCTTCTTGAGACCATCACGGGGAAGGACCCCGCCGATGCCACGAGCCTTGATTCGCCCGTGCCGGGCTGCGTCGCTGCGGTCACGGCCGGCGTCGCGGGTCTCAGGATCGGCATCGTGAGCGAGTTCCTGGGTGCCGGAACCGACCCGGATGTGCGGACGTGTGTCGAGCGCGCGATCGCATCGCTCGAGAGCGCCGGTGCGACGGTTCGGGAACTCTCGCTCCCCGCGCTCGGTCGTGGTGTCGCCGCGTACTATCTGATCGCGGATGCGGAAGCCTCCGCGAACCTCGCCAGGTATGACGGTGTGATGTTCGGCTATCGTGCCGACGCGGCCAATCTCGGCGACATGTACGAACTGACCCGTGCGGGAGGTTTCGGCGTTGAGGTGAAGCGTCGGATCATGCTGGGCACATACGCGCTCTCCGCGGGATATCGCGACCACTACTACGTGAGCGCTCAGGCCGCGCGTCGACGCATCACGCGTGAACTGCTTGATGCGTTCGGGGATGTCGACGCCATTGTCGGCCCGGTCTCGCCGACGGCCGCATTCCGACTTGGTGAGCGTGTCGACGACCCGCTGGCGATGTACTTGTCGGACGTCTTCACCGTTCCCGCGAACCTGGCGGGGAGCGCGGCCCTCTCTGTCCCATGCGGATTTTCGCCCGATGGACTCCCGGTTGGGCTCCAGGTCATGGTGGACCGCATGGCGGAGCCCGTCATGTTCGCCGTCGCCGGAGAGGTCGAGCGCGCATGCGGCGGTCCGTTCGCACCACCGGCCGACGGACGTACGGTGGGCGGCGGGGGAGGCGACGAGTGACCCGAAATCCCGTCATAGGCTTCGAGGTCCACGCGCAGCTCGCGACTCGCACGAAGATCTTCTGTGCGTGCGAGAACGCGGTCGGCGGCGCGCCGAACACACGCGTCTGTCCGGTCTGCCTGGGGCTTCCGGGGGCGCTCCCGGTCCTGAACGCCCGCGCGGTGGAATTGGGAGTCGTGGCTGCGCTCGCTCTGGGCGCCGAGGTCGCGGACACATCATCGTTCGCCCGCAAGAGCTACTTCTATCCGGATCTTCCCAAGGGCTACCAGATCACACAGCATACCCACCCGCTCGCGATCGGCGGCTATCTCGGCGTTGAGACCGGAGGGCGCAGCTTTCGCGTCGTCTTCAAGCAGCTTCACCTTGAGGAGGACGCGGGGAAGACCGCGCATCGGGCGGGTCGCTTCAGCCTTGTGGACATGAACCGGTGCGGGATTCCCCTTCTCGAAGTCGTCACGCTGCCGGATATGCGGAGCGTCGATGACGCCGTCGCGTTCGCGGAGGAGGTGCGCCGGGTTCTCGTCTACTGCGGCGTTACGAGCGGTCGCATGCACGAAGGCCGCCTTCGCTTCGACACCAACGTATCACTCGCCGGAGATGACGGAACGCCGGGCACGCCGTGCGAGATCAAGAACCTCAATTCGTTCCGGTCGATCCGGCACGCGCTCACGCACGAAATCGAGCGACAGAGCCAGATTCTGGATTCCGGCGGTCGCGTCGAACACCAGACACTGCTCTGGGACGAGAGGGAGGGCGAGGCAGTGCCGATGCGTTCCAAGGAGGATGCGTCAGACTATCGCTATTTCTGCGAACCGGACCTGCCGGATGTCGCCGTGGGCGAGGAGCTGATCGATGAACTCCGTGCGCTCGTTCCTGAACTCCCGGCGGCGGTCCGAGCGAGGCTTCGAGATGAACATGGTCTTCCGGACGACACAGCCGCGATCATTGCTGATGATCCGGGCGTCGTGTCCTACTACGAGGACGCCGTTCGTGCGGCGGGTTCTTCCAATGTTGCGGGGACCCTGGCCGCGCACGCCGCAGCGTGTGCGAACTGGCTGGTCGGCCCAGTACGCGGGCTCGCGCACGAACGGGGGATCGCACTGGACGACATGTACGGCCGGGTGTTGCCGGCGCGGAGACTCGCGGAACTCGTTTCTCTGCAGGTGAACGGGACGCTCAGCGAGGCCGCAGCGAAGCGGTTGCTCGAGCAGGCGATCGACTCCGACGCCGACCTGGATGCGCTGGTCGAGCGGCATGGACTTGCGCAGGTTTCGGATGAGTACGAACTCTCCCTGCTCATTGCCGCAGTGCTGGCTGAGCACCCGGAGGAGCTCAAGCGGCTGCGCGGCGGCGAGCGGAAGCTCGTTCGCTATCTGGTCGGGCAGGTGATGGCGCGAAGCGGCGGCAGGGCGAATCCGCGCGTTGTGCATGATCTCGTTGAAGAGGTGGCGAAGAGGGAGGAACCGCAATAATGAAGAGACCCGAAAGCATGACCGGATCTACACTGATGCTCGTGACCGTCGCGCTCGTGCTGTGCGGAACGCTGCCGCTCTACGGAGACGGTGCAGTGCTCACGGCCGACGAGGCCGCATCCCACATCGGCGAGGAGGCCACGGTCTGTGGCACTGTCGTCAGCGCGGCGTACCTTGGTCGCACGGGCGGCACCCCGACGTTTCTCAATTTGGACAAACCGTACCCCGACCAGCCTTTCACGGTCGTGATCTGGGGGACCACGCGAGGTCTCTTTGAGGACGAACCTGAGGCGCTCTTCGACGGTCGCCGCATCTGTGTAACGGGCACGGTCGTCGAGTACAAGGGGAAGCCGCAGATCGTCGTGGACGATCCGTCACAGATCGAGATTGCGGACGCACCGTCGATGCCACTCGAGCTCGGCTACGAGGAGCGCGTCTTCCTGAAGGCCGTGATGGCCTCTCTCGGGATGGACGTGAACTACGGCATGGGGGAGTGGGACGCGGAGGCGGTGCTCGCACTCGTGAGTTTCCAGGAAGAGCACGCACTCGAGCCGAGCGGGGTTCCAGATGCGGCGACGCTCAGAGCGCTCGCGGACGCGGCCGTCGACATCCCGGCGGGGGAACAGACCCTCATCATCCGCATGATGCTGATGCGATTCGCGCAGCGCGGGGAGTAGCGGGTTCGCCGCGTTCGTCGACAGTTCGAACATGGGCTTCAGCCGCGGCCGCGCCATCCCGGCGCGGCTGCTGCATCACGGTAGCGCTACCGTGATCGGAAGTCCGCGATGACAGGAAGGTGGTCGGACGCCTCCCCGGTATCGCCCGGCCTGAGCCCGTACAGGCCGAGCAGCTCGTTCGGCAGATCCTCGGTCCTGAGAACGAACCCGCCCGTGATCTCCATGACGCTGTCCGAGTACACGATGTAGTCGAGCTTGCCTGGAGCGAACCGGCTCGTGTCGTCCCGCCATGTGTAGCCCTCGCGGCCGCCGAGATGGAGCGGCGAGGCGTCCGCGAGCGGTGTCCCGTCCCAGTCGGCCGCGGCTGTCTTCCCGAATCTGTCCTCGTCGGCGATCGTGCCTGCTACGAGCGTCTCGACCTGCTTCGATGAGCCCACCAGGTTCATGTCACCGGCTATCACGATGAATGTCCCCGTTGC
>CAZNHF010000189.1:0-4457 GCA_964572375.1 uncultured bacterium
TACGGCGTCAATGCGTTCACCCGGTCGCTCTCGTGGCTCGAGGATGTGTTCGGAGAGCGCGGTGTCTTCGGGACGACGAAGCGTCCGACGGCAGAACTGGCTCCGGGACTCGATGTGCTCGGGGTCTGTTTTCCCGAGACCAACCCGCGCTCCACGGAGCACGGTAACGGTCCTCTTCTCGTCGACGATTCGACGGGAGTTGTCAGCACCCATCGGTTACCGGAACGCCAACTCGCCGTGTTCGCGCACTGGGGTGAAGAACAGATCGGTCTGGCATCACCGCAGCAGCGCGCATGGGCACGCGCGCTTGTTGCTGACGGCGCGTCCCAGGTTGTCGGATGCCACCCGCATGTCGTTGGCGCGGGTGAAGATGTCGAGAGTGCGAGTATCATCTACAGTCTAGGCAACTTCCTGTTTCGTGCGATGCACGGAGGCGGCACCCGCTCGCTTCGCTCGAACAGACGAAGCGCGGCGGTCGTATACGAGTGGGATGGAGAGAAACTCCGCTACGAGCACTGGATGGACTGTCGCTTCGATGGCCGGATGAATCTGAGTGTCCACGAGGGACGCGGGCGCTTCCCCGGTGGATGGTGGGAACGGCTCCAGCTCACGTTGCCCGACACTCTCGGAGCGCGGCTCTACACCGCTTCGCTCGCGACACGGGCGTTACGCGTCGGCGCTCTCAAGGTGCTGACAGGAGTCGAGCGACCGACCGTGAGGAAGGTCGGCACGGCGGCGCGTCTGATGGGACGTCGATAGGCCGCGGGAGGATCGGATGGCGACACACGCGCTCTGCCCGACCACGCACGCCGAGTCGCGCGAATGTGCGCTCGACGTTACGGCACGAGTTGGCGTGTCCGGCCTGGTCGCGGCGATCGCGGTCTTCGGTCATGCCCCGGAAACGCTGCGCTATTTCTATATGCTTCTGGCCGCATGCGGCGGACTTTACGTTCTCGCGCGCGGCGAGCGGCTCTTCCCCTCGATACTCCAGTACCTGACGTCGCCGCTCCTCAGGTGGCGATGGGCCTTCCTCGTCTGGGCGGCTGCATCGCTGTTCTGGTCGACGCGGGGCGGAACGGGTCCGTCGCGCGTTGTCACACTCCTGCAGATCTACGTACTCGGTCTGGTCTTTTACGATGCTGTCCGGTCGCTCGATCTCGGGAGATGGATTCTCGGCAACGTGCTTGCCTGGAGTGTCGCGGGTGTTCTCATTGCGTTCGGGACGGGCGTCATCGCCGAGGGCGGACGGCTCCAGGGCCTCTACGGCAATCCAAATGTCCTCGGTCTCGCGGCGCTCGTCGGCCTCAGCGCGTTCTGCGCCGGGGTGGACGGGGCGCGAACCAGATGGCATCGAGTCCTCGTTCACGTAGCGGGGCTCGTGCTGCTCGCTGGAGTCGCAGCGTCATCGTCGCGGAAGGGCTTCGTCGGCGTCGTCCTTATCTGGCTCGCCAGCCTCTTGGGAAAGCGCTCCCGTGGAAGGGCACTCATCCACGTCGCGCTCGTGGTCGTGCTTGGGGCGGTCCTGATATCTGCGTTCGAACCGCTGCGCTTCATGTGGTCGGTGATGCTCGGACGAATGACTGAGATCGTAACGTCACTGACCTCGGTCTCAGGCGGCGCGAAGAGCCTTGTCGAGCGCACGGAGTTCGTCCGGATGGGGTTCATGTACTTCGCGCAGAGGCCGGTTGCCGGATTCGGTGTCGATTCATTCTGGTGGCTGGCGGGGCAGGGGCGCTACGCGCATAACAACATGATAGAGATCGGGGTCGGCATGGGGCTTGTCGGGCTCGTATTCTACTACGGCCTGAACATCGCGCTGTTGTTCCGCGCGGCATTCCTGCCGCGTGTGGACAGTCTTCTGAGAAGGTTCGTGTTCATATTCGTGCCGACGTTCCTAATCCTCGACGTCGGTGTCGTCTCCTACTATTCGAAGATGCAAACCATACTACTGATTGTCTGCGCCGCATGGATCGACAGGCTCTCTGCGGGACCGGCACACGAGAAGGACTCATGACTAGCCTCCGAATACTGACGACCACAAGGGTGATCGACCCTGTTCTATGGACGGGGGTCCGGCGCAGCCCGCTCATGCGCATGCTCCGTGAATACCGTGAGCAGCAGTTTGAGAGCCACCGTATCTTCGAGACGCGCCGGGACGGGCTTCTCGGTGGAATCCTGGCGCACGCGCTCGAGCGAAGCCCGTTCTATGCATCCCGCTTCGGAGGACAGACCGCAACGCAGGTGAAGGCGGATCCAATGCGTGCGCTGATGGATGTGCCCCCCCTGACGAAGGCGGACCTCATCAATCATCTTGAGGAACTCAAGGTCGAGATGGGGCGGGGTACTTTTCTTGATGCCTCCGGCGGTTCGACCGGGTCACCGACGCGCTTCTATCATGACCGGAATCAACTTGCCTCATCCCTCGCCGCGACCCAGTTGTTCTTCGAGTGGGCCGGGGTCGCTCGCGGTGAGCGCCACGTCAAACTGTGGGGTGCGCGACGAGACCTCCGCGCCGGTATAACATCGGGACTCAGGCTCAAGCGCTTTTTCTACGGGAGGACTACCATCGACGCCTTCGACATGGGCCCCGTGGCGATGGAGGGATACGTAGAATTCCTTCGGTCATACAGACCCGTGTGTATCGAGGGGTATGCCGACGCGCTCCACACGCTCGCCGAATTCGTGGCGAACGAGGGGCTTGATGTTCCCAGACCGCGAACCATCGTGAGCAGCGCCAGCACGCTGACCGCAGAGATGCGAGAGCGCATCGAGGCCGTGTTCGGGGCTCCCGTCTTCGATCGCTATGGAGGGCGGGAGGCCGGAGCGATCGCGGCGGAGTGTTCTGAGCACGCGGGGATGCACGTCGCGGGCGAGGCGGTACACGTCGAAGTCCTCCGAGATGACGGGACACCGGCCGCCGTAGGTGAGGAAGGCGAGGTGTTGGTTACATGCCTTCGCAACTACACGATGCCGCTCATTCGCTATCGCGTGGGTGACCGGGCAATACGAGGTGAGGATTCATGCCTTTGCGGCAGACCTTACCCTCTGATTGCCCGTGTCATTGGGAGGAGCAGCGCGCGTATCCTCAGGAGAGATGGCGGCATGGTTGTCCCGGAGTTCTTCATTCACACACTCGGAGTCGAGTACAACGAGGGCGACATAAAGACCTTCCAGGTCGTTCAGAACGACCTGGACTCGCTCCTCGTGCGGGTCGTGCCGCGGCGGGGCGCGGAAGGCCGTGTGCTTGGCAAGCGTGAGGAGATCACGAGGCGATTCCAGGACGCAATGGGCGCACCGTGCCGCGTGACGTTCTCGCTCGAACAGGAGATTCCCCCGACGGCGACCGGCAAGTTTCTCTACACGATATCGAAGGTCGGGCTCGCGAAAGAGCGCGGGGAGGACGGTGACGCGTGAGACCGATCCGGGTTCTCTATCTCATCGATGGCCTTGGCTCCGGTGGAGCGCAGCGCCAGCTTGTGACGCTCGCCCGCGCCGCGGACCGTTCTCGTGTCGAACCCGAGGTTGCCATCTATCACCCGGTGCGCCACTTCGTACCGAGTCTCGAAGAGGTCGGGATCCCCGTTCACCAGGTCGGGCGGCGGGGTGGTTCTGAGCCCGGCCTGACGCGTCGTCTTCGGCGGCGCTTCATTGAAGGGCGTTTCGACATCGTGCACGCCTACATGACGCGACCGGGCATTCTCGCGCGGGTCGCGGCGTTCGGGCTCAGGCGGCCGGCCATAATCGTCTCGGAACGGAGCGTCCGTCTTGGCGCGTCGTCCGGACTCCGCACGCTCGAGCAGCTTCTGGCGCCGCGTGCCGGCGCCATGATCGCGAACGCATCAGCCATCCGGGATCACATCGAGAAGTACGTGCCGGCCTGGAGAGGGCGAGTGGCCGTCATCCCGAACGGTATTGAATGGACGGCGCCGACGGCGGAGGAGCGGGAGAGCGGGCGGCGATTCCGCGCGGAGCATCTCGCTGGAGGACGGACGCGGCTCCTTGCCGTCGTGGCGCGACTCGTGTCCGAGAAGAACCCGGGACTTCTCCTCGACGCGATCGCCGGGTTGCCGCCGGACGCGCGAAGCCGGCTTGGTGTCGTCTGGGTCGGCGCGTGTCGGTTCCCGAAGTTCGGAGACGAGATCCGCACGAAGGCTGAGTCACTGGGGCTCTCCGGGACGGTCGCGTTCCTCGGACCGACCGACGACGTCCGGAGCGTCTATCTCGGTTCCGACGCCGTCGCCCTGACGTCGAATTGGGAGGGCTTCCCGAACGCGGTCCTCGAGGGGCTGGCGCACGGATTGCCCGCGCTGTCGACGTGTGTCGGGGACGTGTCGGACTTCGTGCAGAACGGCAAATCAGGCTGGGTCGTCCCGGTGGGAGACGCGGACGCGCTCCGCGATGCGCTGGGGACATGTGTGATGATGGATGACGAAGCGCTTCGGGCGATGGGGGAGAGA
>CAZNHF010000190.1:0-4404 GCA_964572375.1 uncultured bacterium
GTCGGTGATCTTCAGACGAACGGCCAACGTCACATTCCGGACCATGTCAGACCCCCTCGGCGGTGAGCAGTCTCTCGCAGAGCGATCCGAGCACCTGCGCTCCGGGCCCGGGGAGGTTCAGCATCGCCCTGTCGCCGTGCGCCGCGCGCCTGCGCGCGCCCCACTCGCCAGCCAGCGTCTCGGGCACCTGGTAGAGCCAGGCCGCCCGCTCCGGATGAGGCATCATCGCCACAACGTTGCCCGCGGGATTGCAGATACCGGCGATCGACGCCGTCGACCCGTTGGGGTTCCACGGGAATTCGTCCGAGGCTGCGCCGTCGGGCGTCGCATACGTGAACGCGATCTGGCCGTTCGCGCGAAGCCGCGCGATCAATCCTCCGTCGGTCGTCACGAACCGTCCCTCGGCGTGCGCGACCGGGACCGGCACGACACGACCCGGCAACAGACTCGCGGTCGCCGCCGTCCTCAGGCTCTCGACCCTCAGATACGCCCAGCGCGAGTAGTACCCGTCGCGGTCCGGCATGATGTTCCGCGCAAGCCCCATCTCGACGTATCCGTCACCGAGTCCCGGCACGAGACCTGACTCGACGAGGATCTGCGCGCCGTTGCAGATACCGAGCACCGGCTTTCCCGCCGATGCCTGTTCGCTGATGCAGTCCATGACCCGGTCCTTCGCAGCGATGGCGCCGGCCCGGACGCGGTCCTGGTATGAGAAGCCACCTGGCAGAACGTACGCGTCGTAGCGCGCGAGCTCGTCGGTCGGTCCGTTCCACATGAAGATGTCCGCCGCGACGCCCTGTGCCATCACCGCCCTGCGCGTCTCGTTCTCGCAGTTGAGCCCTGGAAACCGTATGACCGCCACGCGCGGACAGCTCGCCGTCATCGGTCGTCCTCCCCCACGCGCCCCAGGATGGCGTCTCGCGTTCCGCCGAGCCATGCCTCGCGCATCGCCGACCCCTCGATCGTCACGTCGTCCCCGCGCACGTTCCGGACAAGAAGCGAATCGTCGACCGTTGTGGTACCGATGCGCGCGAACCAGACTCCACGGTCCGTGAGAACTTCGACCGTCCGCTTCTCGTCGTGCGGGGCGACCTCAAGAAGGTAGCCACCTGCCTCGTTGAAAAGCGCCGCGATGTCGTCCCACTCACCCGGCGTGGGCTTGAGCGCGCGCGCGTCAAGCCTCAGGCCGACGCTCTCACCCTCCGGGCACGTCAGGATCATCTCTGCCGCGGCCGTGACCAGACCCCCGTCCGAGATATCGTGACAGGCCGTCGCCAGCCCCTCGTCGATGAGATCCGTCACGGCGGCATACATTCTGCGTTCGGCGTCGAAATCGGTTCTGGATATGGCGCCCTGCGCTTGCGAGTTGGTCGCCGCGACGTCCAGATCCGGAACGGTCTCGAGAAGCGCCGAGGCTCCGAGCGCCGCGCCGCGCACACCCACGAGGTAGAACGCGTGGCCCTCCGCCTTGAGCCCCTGGGTGACGTGCTTCGAAACATCGTCGAGCCGCCCCACACAGCAGACGATCGGCGACGGGTGGATGGCGTTGCCCGTTGACGACTGGTTGTAGAAACTCACGTTGCCGGACACGATGGGGATCGGAGCATCGCCGTTCTTCAGGCCGATGCCGCGCGCCGCATCGCCGACGCCCCGCACGGCCTCCACGAAGTCGTGGAAGACCTCGGGCACCTCGGGGTTTCCGAAGTTGAGGCAATCCGTGAGGGCGATGGGTACCGCGCCGACGGACGCAACATTGCGAACGGCCTCCGCCACAGCGCGCGCCCCTGCCTCATAGGCGTCGGCCGCACCGTACCGCGGGACCCCGTCGCACGAGACCGCAACGCCGAGCGGTGAACCGGGGATGGGGACGAGAATGCCGGCGTCCGCCTCGCCCGGCCGGACGACCGTCGCACCCTTGACCTCACTGTCGTAGTGCCTGTAGATGTGTTCCCGTGATGCGACGTTCGGCGAGCCCAGCACGGCGATGAGCGCCGATGCAAAGTCGATCGTCTCCCGCAGGTTTACCTGGCGGAACGTCCTCTCGCGCGCCTGCGCCTGCCGCGCATAGGAGATGCCGGTCGTGATCTGCTCAGTCGAGGCGTCGCAGACGACGCGTCCCTCGTGAGTGAGCACGAACCGCGGCTCGTCGATGACCTCTCCTATGACGAAGGCCCCCGAGCCATGGCAGATTTCAGGGAGCTCGAAGCGCTCGTTGAAGATCGCAGCCACCTCGGCCGAGATCTCACGCGGCACCACGAGAGCGTATCGCTCCTGCGTCTCGGAACAAGCGATCACCTCCGGTGGCATCCCCTGCTCGGCCACGTGCACGCTCGACAGGTCGATGCGCACGCCCAATCCGGCGGCGGCGCCAAGTTCCGAGGTCGCACATGCTATGCCGCCGGCTCCGAGGTCCTTGAAGCCGATTGGAATGCCCCGGTCCGATGTGAACTCGAGGACCTCCCGGGTGGCGACGGCGAGCATTCGCTTGAGGAACGGGTCTGGGACCTGAACCGCGTACTTGTCGTCGAACGCCTTCTCCTCATCGAGGATCCGCGATGCGAACGTGGCGCCGCCGAAGCCCGATGGATCTGTCGGCTTCCCGACGAGGATGACGTCGTACTCCCTGCCGCGCGCCTCCTCCGGAATGCGGCTGCGTATGACCCGATTCTCCCGGACGAGCCCCAACGCGACGACGTTCACGAGACAGTTGTCGTCGAAGCACGGATCGAAGTAGACGTCGCCGCCGAGATTCGGCACGCCGAGAGCGTTGCCGTACTGCCAGATCCCCTCGACCACCCCGTGCACGATCTCGCGCGTCCGCTCGGCATGGACTCCGTTCGGATCGCCGAAGCGGAGCGGGTCCATCACCCCGATAACGTCCGCGCCCATGCAGTAGACGTCACGCACGATCCCGCCGATCCCGGTCGCCGCGCCCTCGTTCGGGACCACCTGCGACGGGTGGTTGTGGCTCTCGTGCGCGATGGCGATGCAGTAGCTCTCCCCCTCGAACTCGCCGAGTCTGACGACGCCGGCGTCCTCACCGGGCCCAAGCACGACGTCCGCGCCCTCAGTCGGCAAATACTCACCGAGCACGGCGCGGCTGCTCTTGTAGGAGCAGTGCTCGCTCCACATGGTGTTGAAGATGTTTGCTTCGACGATGGTGGGATCGCGTCCGAGCAGGTCGGCCACCTTGCGGGCCTCGGGCACGGTGAACGAGAGACCGCCCCTGGACAGCTCGAGCGCGAGTTGCAGGTCCGACAGGCTCAATACGGCGATCGTTGGAACCGCGGAGGGACAGCGGTCGGTCACCGGGGAACCTCCTCAAGAGTCATGTCGAACTCGCGGGCTCTGCCCTTCCTGATGGCGTCTATGACGAGATGGTCACCGACACGAGCTCCGTAGAACGCGGTCCAGACGGCCTGCGCGTCAGCCGTCGGTATCCCGTTCACAGCGAGCACGACATCGCCCGGCCTGAGCCCTGCGCGGTCGGCGGGGCTCTCGGGCTCGACGGTCGCGATGAACGCGCCGTCGTCCCCCGGCAGCGCGAGCGCGCGCGCCACCGACGGGGATATGTTCCGAAGTCCCATCCCCACCCAGATGTCGCGCACGCGACCGTACTGGATGAGTTCGTCGACGAGAAACCGTGCCGTGTTGATCGGGATGGCAAAGCTCATGCCGATATAGGCCTGGTCGGCCGAGAACAGAGCGAACGAGTTGATCCCGATGACCTCTCCCCTGCCGTTGACGAGCGGTCCGCCGGAGTTGCCTTCGTTGATCGCCGCATCGGTCTGTATCATGTTCTTGTAGATCGCGCCGGCCTCCCGAGGCTGCACGTCGCGATGGAGAGCGCTGACGACGCCCGCGGTGACCGTCGGTTCCGGATCGTCCAGGAGATAACCGAACGGGTTGCCGATCGCGACGACCCACTCTCCGATCATCACGTCGTCCGAATCACCGAGCGATGCGACAGGAAGGTCCTCACCGTCCACCTTGATCACTGCGAGGTCGTACCTCGGATCGGCGCCGAGCACGCGCCCCTCGAACTCACGGCCGTCGCGGAGCACGACCATGACGTCGCTCCCGCCGCGGATGACGTGGTCGTTCGTCAGAATGTAACCGTCGGGGTCGATGATGAAACCGGAGCCCGTCTCGTAACGGTGCTCGCGCGTCCGTTCGGGGTAGTATCCACGGAGAAACAGATCGAAGAACTCGCTGCCGGAAGCGTCGGAAGAAGCCGACTCCGCATGGGTCAAGCTGATAGAGACCGTGGCGGCCCCCACGCGCTCCGCGGCCACGACGATGGCCGACCGTCTGGACGCGCCGATGTCGAGGTCCGGATCCAGACGGGATCTGAGCGAGTTCACCGACATGACGAGACCGGTCGTCACGCCGGCAAGCACGAAT
>CAZNHF010000191.1:0-4385 GCA_964572375.1 uncultured bacterium
GACCCACGGCCACGGGCAATACGGTCTATTTGATCCCAACGCGCGTGGGAGCCTCGTAGCGTTCGAAGTATCCGACGAGGGTTCCGTCTCGATCCCGCACGGCCCGCATGAAGATGCGGTGTCGCTCGTTGTCCGTGATGAGACGCTCCTCCTCACCCTCCCGGAGCGCGTCGAGCACCTCGATGATGACACGGTTGGAGCATTCGTTGTGGCAATCGAGCAGATTCGTACCCAGGAGGGCTTCTCCCTTCGAATAGTGGGAGACGGCCGCGCGGTTCATGAACACAATGCGGTGTTCGAGGTCGGCGACCAGGACAGGGTCCGGGTCACTGTCGAGGATGGCGCGGAGAAATCCGGCCTCGACCGCCGGCGTTGAAGGCTGCATCCCATGCCCTCCGCTAGACCTTGAGCTCCGAGATCAGCTCTTTGCCGGATCTCGAAGAAAGGATCTTGAACTCCTCGCGCTCGAGGCTCTCGTCGTCGATTACCTCGATGTTCCGCCTCGTCTCGCGCCTCAGCCGCTTCAGATGCGCTTCGCGTTCGGTGAGAAGATGCACTGCGAGCTCGGGCGACACGGCCAGCACGAGCTTCCGGTCGCGGTGCGACGATGCGGCCCGACGCACAGCCCGCTCGATGATGAGCTGGATCGAATCGAGCGACAGCACCTTCCCCGTTCCTTCACAGGCCGGACAGGGGTCCGAGTACAGGTGAAGGAGGGTCGGGCGCACGCGCTGACGCGTCATGCGGACGAGCCCGAGTTCCCCAATCGGGAACACCTTGCTCCGTGCGCGGTCGCGGGACAGCACCCGCTTGAGCTCCTGGAGGACCTTGTCGCGGTTCCCATCGCTCGCCATGTCGATGAAATCGATGATGATGATACCGCCGATATCTCTGAGACGGAGCTGCCGGCCGATCTCGCTCGCAGCCTCGAGGTTCGTCCGGAGGATAGTCTCCTCCTGGTCCTTCTTCCCTGTGTAGCGACCGGTGTTCACGTCGACCGAGATCAAGGCCTCGGTGTGGTCGATGACGATGTAGCCGCCCTTCTTGAAGTAGACCTTCCTGCGAAGGCTCTTATCGATCTCACCTTCGATGTCGTAAGTATCGAAGATTGGGGCGCTTTCCTTGTAGAACTCGACGTGCGACCGCAGTTCCGGGGCGACCGTCCTGAGATAACCCATGATCTCGCGGTATCCGGCCCTCGAATCGATGATGAGCCTCTCGACGTCCGTCGCGAAGACGTCGCGCACGAGTCCTGCCGTCAGGCTCATTTCGCGGTGCACGAGCGCCGGCGCCTTCTTTTTGTCTGCGCTCGCGTGGATCTTCGTCCACTGGCGCGCCAGGTACTTCACATCGCGCTTGAGCTGACGTTTGCTCATGCCTTCCGCGACGGTGCGAACGATGATACCGCCCCACCGCGGCCGGATCTCGCGCGCAATCTCCTTCAGGCGATCGCGCTCCGCGGCGTTCTCGATCTTCCGCGAAACGCCGACTGACCCCGAGAACGGAACAAGAACGAGAAACCGCCCCGGCATGGAGATCTGCGTCGTTACGCGCGGTCCCTTCGTGCTCATCGGCTCCTTGGTCACCTGAACGATGACCTCCTGGCCCTTCTTGAGCAGATCCTGGATTGGCGCATTAGGCGATTCGAGCCTGCGCCCCTCCTCTACCTCAAGACCGTCCATCCCGACGAGCACATCATCGTCCGCAGCGGTGACGTCGCGCATGTCAGAGACGTGAAGGAAGGCGCTCTTCTCCGTGCCGATATCGATGAACGCGGCCTGCATACCAGGCAGGACCGCGCCCACACGTCCCTTGTAGATGTCGCCGACAATGCGTCCACCGTCCTCGGCCTCGACCATGAGCTCGACAAGCTTGTGGTCTTCGAGAATCGCGATGCGGGTTTCGCCCGGCGTATCGTTGACTACAATTTCTTTGTACACATCACTCCTATGAAGCGGTGAATCATCGAACGAATCCGTTCGTTCGTGGATTGTCCATGGACCTCATTATAGGCCCGCCGTCCGTCTCGTCAAGAGCCACCCGCTACAGGGCCTCGAAACCGGCGCTCCCGTCCCGCCTCCGCCGCCTGAGTTCCACGTGATGGATATGGACGAGAAGGGCCTCCCTATGGTCGCTCAGGAGCAGATCCAGCACGTCAAGCGGACGCATCGCCCCCTGCTCACCCAGCTTGAGGGCGAGCGAGAGTCCGGGGACTTCTCCTTCGATCCGGCAGAGTTCGAGGATATTGTCCGCCGGCTGAACCGTCTTCACGCGGTCGCCGCGCGCCACATCCGCCTCGCGGACGCGCCGCAGCGCATCGAGCCGCCTGTCGATCTCCTCATCGGACATCGACGCGAACGGACGCGGGAGCGACATCGTGTACGCAGAGGCCAGAGCCTCAGATGTGATGGAGAGCCGCCCCGGAGACTGCACGGCATCGATGATGTCGAGCCCCTCCGGAAGAAACGCGGACAGACTCTGAACGACGTCGTCGGCCGACACACTCCGCGTGAGTTCGATGTCGAAGAGCTCCGCACCGCCGGTCGTCCCCACAGGGAGCGGCGGGCCGAAGGAGAGCTTCGGGTGCGGATTGAATCCCTGCGAGAAGGCCACCGGAAGTCCTGACGCCGTCGCCGCGCGCGTGAGAGCGCGCGCAATGTCGAGGTGCGACAGGAATCGGACCCGGCCCCGCTTGGCGAGCCGGACGCGCCAGCGGCCGCCTCCGACGTCGGACACGGCCCGGCGAGTGCGGCGGCCGAAGCCGCTCGCCCGCCGCGCTTCCGTCTCTGCGGCAATCGCATCCACTCCCCTCGGCGGCAGCGCGCGCGCCTCGGGAGCGGAATCGCATGCGCCGCAGTCGAAGCATCCCTCAATTCTGCAATCCGGTGTGGTCTCCCCGCGGAGCGCCTTGCCCCGCTCCTCGAGAAGGAACCGTCGAGAAGGGCCGCCGTCGATGTGGTCCCACGGGAGCGGATCGGACACATCCCGCTCCGCGAGGTACTCCACGGGGTCCAGCCCCTCCGCGGCGAACGCTCCACGCCAGAGCTCGAAGTCGAATCGCTCGGTCCACGCCTCGAGCCGTGCGCCGCCCTCGTACGCACGCTGAACGACGCTGGCAAGCCGACGATCTCCGCGCGCGAGCACACCTTCGAGGAACGAAACGTTCGGATCCCGGAGCGAGCACTTCACACCCTTCAGCCGAAGCCGCTCTCTGAGGATGGCCTCCTTGCGCGCGGTCTCCTCCGGCCTGTCCTGTGCTTCCCACTGAAACGGTGTGTGCGGCTTCGGGACGAACGGCGAGATCGATACGTTGATACTCGCCGCCTTTCGCCTCCCTCGCGCCGCGTGGCGGACTCGCGCAACAAGTGATGCGATTGCCTCGACGTCCTCGTCTGTCTCCGTGGGAAGTCCGATCATGAAATAGAGCTTGATGCGATCCCAACCGGACGAGAATGCGACGCCGACCGTTTCGATGATGTGTTCCTCAGTCTCGTTCTTGTTGATCACGTCACGCATGCGCTGAGATCCCGCCTCCGGCGCGAACGTGAGCCCGGCCTTCCGGACGCTGCCGACGCCGCTCGCCAGCTCCAACCCGAAACGATCGAGCCTGAGCGATGGGAGCGCGATGCTCACCTTGCGCTCCGCGAGTTCGTCATTGAGCGCCGCAACGAGTTCGTCGAGACCGGCATAGTCCGACGTCGAGAGCGACATCAGCGAGACCTCGTCGTATCCCGAGCGATCGATGCCGTTGACCGCGAGTTCCACCAGGTCGTTCACCGGTCGCTCCCGCACCGGACGCGTGATCATGCCCGCCTGGCAGAAACGGCAGCCGCGCGTGCAGCCACGCATGATCTCGAGTGTCAGGCGGTCGTGAGCGGCCTCGGTGATGGGAATGATGGGACATGCCGGCAGGCCCAGCCCGTCGAGCCGCGCCTCCGCCCGTCGAGCGACGACGGCGGGTGCCACGTCAGAGACCGGGACCGTGCCGCGGTATCTTCCATCGTCCTCGTCGACGCGGTAGAGCGACGGGACGTAGACGCCCCGGACGCCGGCCAGACGCTCGAGCACGGTTCTGCGTGAAACGCCGGACCCGCTCCCGTGAGAGGCGCCGGAGTCCTTCGCGGCGATGAGAACGTCGGCGATGTCGAGGATGACGGTCTCACCATCGCCCACGACGATGGCGTCGAAGAAGGGCGCCATCGGCTCCGGGTTGAACGCCCCCGGACCCCCCGCGATGACGATTGGCATTCCGTCGCTCCGCTCTTCCGCGCGAAGCGGCAGCCCGGCAAGATCAATCATCGACAGGATGGTCGTGTAGTGAAGTTCGTACTGGAGGGTGAACCCGATGACGTCGAACTCGGCCGCAGGCCTGTGAGTCTCGATGG
>CAZNHF010000192.1:0-4378 GCA_964572375.1 uncultured bacterium
AGGGCGTCGACCAGACGCGCGGGTGGTTCTACTCGCTCCTGGCGATCTCGACCATTGTCTCCGGCACGTCGGCGTTCAAGCGCTGCGTCGTCAACGACATGGTGCTCGACAAGAACGGCAAGAAGATGAGCAAGCGGATCGGCAATACCGTCGATTCAATAAAGTTGATGGACGAGGACGGAGCCGACGCGCTTCGCTGGTACATGCTCTCGACGAGTCCTCCGTGGCTCCCGACGCGGTTCGACGAAGACGGCGTCAAGGAGGTGGCCAGCAAAGTCATCGGGACGTTCCGGAACACATACGGGTTCTTCGCGCTCTACGCGAACATAGACGGGTACGATCCGGCCGAGCACTCAGTGCCGCTGTCGGAGCGGCCGGTCACGGACCGGTGGATCGTATCGCGCATGCACGCGATGATCGCCGACGCCACGCGCAGCATGGAGAGCTACGACATCACAAAGGCCGTTCGGCGCCTCCAGAGCTTCATCCTGGAGGACCTCTCGAACTGGTACGTTCGGCTCTCCCGCTCCAGGTTCTGGAAGGGAGAGATGGACGCCGACAAGACGGCAGCGTACTCGACGCTCTTCGAGGTGTTGCTTGCGACTTCCCGGGCCATGGCGCCGTTCGCGCCTCTCCTGTCGGAGGCGGTCTATCGCCGCCTGTGCGCGGGCGCTGGTGACGCGGTTGTCAGTCGCGTGTTCGGATGCACGACCGAGAGTGTGCATCTGACGTCGTATCCCGACGTGCCTGAGGGCGGCATCGACGGCAAGCTCGATACCGACATGGATCTCGCGCGATCGATCGTCGGACTCGGGCGGGCCGCGAGGAACGTCGCGAACGTGAAGGTCCGGCAGCCGCTGTCGCGCATTCTCGTCGCGGGTGTGCCGGGCGCACTCCAGTCCGGGATCGAGGGGCTTCTTGAACTTGTGCTCGCGGAACTCAACGTCAAGAGCGTGGAGTGGGCCGAGACCGCCGATCTCGCTGAGTTCAAGGCAGTCCCCGTGTTCCAGGCGCTCGGGCCGAAGCACGGCACGCGCGTCAACGAGATCGCAAAGGCCATCCGTGAGCTTGACGAGGCTGACGTGGAGGCGCTGGTCGACGGGAAGACCGTCAACACGCAGCTCGGGGATGACGACGTCGTGATCGAGCCCAATGATGTCAAAATCGTCACGATGCCGCGTGAGGGCTTTGCCGTGCAGAGCGAGGGGATTCTGACCATCGGTCTGGACCTCGCTATCGACGACGAGCTCAGGGACGAAGGCTTCGCGCGGGAGATGATCAACAAGATCCAGTTCATGAGGAAGGAAGCGGGGTTCGAGGTCGTGGACCGCATCAGGGTCTGCTATGAGGCGAGCCCGCTTCTGACGAGTGCCATAGAGCGTTTCGCGTCGCGGATCGCCGGTGAGACGCTCGCCGAGAGTATCTCCGCAGGCCGGGAGGCAGGCGAGTTCGCGCGGGACTGGGACGTGAACGGAGAGAGCGCGTGGATTGCAGTTGAGCGCACGCAGAAGAGCGGCCGGGAGTGATCCTGGGGCCCGCGGGTGGAGGGGGACAGTTGAACAAGAAGGATCTCAATCACTTCGAGGAGAGGCTCATCGAGGAGAGAATGAAGCTGCTCAAGGAATTGGGCTACTTCGAAGACAATATCTTCAACGAGTCGCAGCGGAATGCGGCCGGGGACCTCTCTGCCTACTCGGTCCACATGGCCGACCAGGCGAGCGATGCGCAGGAGCGTGAGAAGGCGTACCAGATGGCGTCGGCCGAGGGGCGGCTCGTTTATCATATCGATGAGGCGCTCAAGCGCATCAAGGACGGAACGTACGGGTGCTGTTCGGCGTGCGGCGAGCGGATCAACAAGCCGCGTCTTGAGGTCGTTCCGCACGCCCGCCTCTGCATCGACTGCAAGAAGGCGGAAGAGAATGGAGACCTTGATCCCAACGACAAGTAGCCCGGGCCGCGGCAGACCCTTGAGCCTCCTTCTGCTCGGCGCCTCCATCGTCGTCGCCGACCAGATCGTCAAGCTCATCGTCGTCAATGCGATGCGGATGGGCTCGTCCATCGACGTGATCGGCACGTTCGTCCGGCTGACCCGGACATCGAACACGGGCGCCGCGTTCGGGCTGTTCCGCGGGGGGAGCATGTGGTTCGTGTGGATCTCCGCGGCTGCGTCAATCGCGATCATTGCGTTCTCGCGAGAGATTGCGAAGATGCGCTTCTGGGAGCGCACGGCCTTCGGGCTCGTGCTTGGCGGTGCGGTCGGCAACCTCGTTGACCGCATACGTATCGGTGCCGTCGTCGACTTCATCGACATCGGTTTTGGTGCGCTCAGATGGCCGTCCTTCAACGTGGCGGACAGCGCGATCACCATCGGCGTCACCATCCTCGCAATCCACATCGTCTTCCTCTCCGGCGCCACTCAGCACGTCCCTCTGTCCCCGAGCGGGGAGAGATAATGAGCAGGAGCGTCGTGCTCGTCGTGACCGAGGACAGTCAGGGAGACCGGCTGGATCACTTCCTCGGTGCGTACGCGCCCGACCTCTCGCGGACGAGGGCGAAGGAGATCATCGCGTCAGGGCTCGCCACGCTGAACGGCGCCATCGCGAAACCATCCTCGCGCGTCGCCGCCGGCGACCGCGTCGAGGCTGAGGTTCCCGAACTCGAGCATCTGACGGCCGGCCCCGAGAACATCCCGCTCGACGTCATCTTCGAAGACGACGATATCATTGTGGTCGACAAGCCTGTAGGTATGGTCGTCCACCCGGCGCCCGGCGCTCGCTCGGGTACGCTCGTCAACGCGCTCGTCGGCCGAGGGCTTGGGCTCTCGACGCTCGGCGGGACACTCCGGCCGGGTATCGTCCACCGTCTTGACCGCAACACATCCGGCCTCATAGTGGCGGCGAAGAACGACGAGTCGCATCGCAGACTGTCGGCGATGTTCGAAGCGAGAGAGGTGCGCAAGGAGTACCTCACGATCGTGTGGGGGACTTTCGACGAGGCCGACGGTGTGATTGACGCTCCGATCGGGCGTCGCGAGACCGATCGCAAGCGGATGGGTGTCCGCGATGATGGGCGCCAGGCCGTGACCGGGTGGACCGTCCGCGAGGGGTTCACTTTCGCGACGCTGCTCTCAATCGATCTGAAGACCGGACGGACGCATCAGATCCGCGTGCACATGTCGCATTTCCATCACCCCGTCGTCGGTGACGCTGATTACGGCGGTGTGAGACGGTCGCTCGCAGACGTGACTCCGCACTACCGACCGGACGCGAAGCGCATCAACGATGCGGGGACCCGACAGGCGCTCTTCTCCAGGAGGCTTGCCTTCGAGCACCCCAGAACCGGTGCACGGATGGAGTTTGCTGTGCCGATGCCGGACGACTTCGCCGGGCTTCTCTCCATGCTTCGATATCCGGATGGAGAGAAGGGGAGGGTCATCGGTGTGGATCCCGGCGAGGCCCGTGTCGGCGTCGCCGTCAGCGATGAGAGCCGCTTTCTCGCGTCGTCCGACGAGACGATGGCGTTCGACTCGGATGTCGGCGTTGCCCGGCGGCTCGCGGAACTCGCGGCCGAGCGCGGGGCGGACACCATCGCCGTTGGCTACCCAATCCGGATGGATGGGTCGGTTGGCCCGAGGGCCGTCCGCTCGCGGGAGCTCGCCATTGCGCTGGAGGATGCGTCGCGCTGCCGGATCGTCCTCTGGGACGAGAGGCTGTCAAGCTCCGAGGCCGAGCGCATCATGCGTGAGGGCGGCGAGCGCGCGCGGGGCAACAAGGGTCGCGTCGATCAGATCGCCGCCGCCATCATTCTTCAGGGTTATCTCGACAGTTCGGGGCATGACGTGGAACGCTGACCGCCGGACGCAGTGGCCTTCGAGCGTGACCGGGCCGCCCGGAGAACGGGAATAGACCGAGGCAGGGGAGCAGAATGCCGGTTGCGAACGACAGAGGAGCGCTGCGGTTCGGTCGCCGCAGAGACCGCGTCAGACCGCCGACGCCGCAGCGTCGGCGGCGCGGCTGGTTTGTTCGTGACCTCGTGATCCTCTCCGTCGTGGCGGTCGTCCTGTTCGTATTCCTTGTGCAGGGCCTTGCACTCCTGCGGACCCGCGAGATCGAGCGGCGCATGCTCGTCCAGATCCCCGAGGGCGCCGGATTCGGCAGGATCACCGGAATCCTCGCCGAGGCCGGTCTCGTGCATGACCTGCGGCGCTTCACGCTCGCCGCGCGCGTCCTCGACATGGACGAGAAGCTCCAGGCGGGGGCGTACGAGTTCGGACCGCGCTACTCAGAACTCGAGCTCCTGCTGGCACTGAGCCACGGTGAGGTTGCCACGCGCCGCGTGACGATCCCAGAAGGGTATCGCATCGAGCAGATCGCCGTCC
>CAZNHF010000193.1:0-4357 GCA_964572375.1 uncultured bacterium
AGCGGGTAGGTCCCCTCCTGCTCGATCGGGTTCTGCGTGGCGAGCACGAGGAAGGGTGTGTCCAGCGGGAAGGTCTCTTCGCCGATGGTGATCTGGCGCTCCTGCATGGCCTCGAGGAGCGCGCTCTGAACCTTCGCAGGAGCGCGGTTGATCTCGTCCGCCAGAATGAGATTGGAGAAGATGGGACCCTTCTTCGTCGAGAAGGTCCCTGTACTTGGGGAGTAGACGAGCGTCCCGATGAGATCCGCGGGAAGCAGGTCCGGTGTGAACTGGATGCGCTGGAATTTCGTGTCGATGCACCGTGAGAGAGTGCGCACGGCGAGCGTTTTGGCGAGTCCGGGGACTCCTTCGATGAGAACGTGTCCGTTCGCCAACAGCCCGATCATCAGCCGTTCGATCATGTAACGCTGCCCAACGATGACCTTGTCTATCTCGGCAAGCAGTGTCGAGACGAAAGCGCTCTCGCGCTCGATTCGCTCACCGATCGCTTTGATGTCCCCGTACACCACGTTCCCTCCTGTCATCCCAGGCCGTTCGGTCACTGCCAGCAATAACCCGTATGCCCCATCTGACCGTGCAGGACCCGCCCCGGTTGAAGGGCGGGCCCCGCAACGTGCACTCTAGAAATCGGTCGCGCCCGTGAACTTGAATCCGCGCACGAGCATCGTCGGCGTCGTCACCGAACCGACCGCGCCCCACGACGCGCCGACCGTCTCCCGCTCTTTCGTCATCGCGGCAACCTCCGAGAACACCCTCATCATGCTGTCGGTCCATCGCATGTTCTTGACTGCCTTCGCGATCCGGCCGTTCTCGATGAGGTAGGTCCCCGCGCGCGTCATGCCCGTGAAGAGGGCGCGGCGCGTGTCCAGAAGCCCGTTGACGTAATGGAAATTCGAGACGTAGATGCCGCGGTCAACCATGCCGATGAGTTCATCCCTGCTCTTATCCCCCGGAGTGATGAAGAGGTTCCTCGGCGCCGGCCCGCCGCGGAAGGCCGCCGTGCCGGCGTGCCCCGTCGACTGGACTCCGTCCTTCGCCGCCGTGATGGAGTCGTAGACGGGCGAGCGAGCCACACCCTTTTCGATCAGCGTCACGGGGATCTTCGTCACACCTTCATAGTCGAACGGGACCGGGATGCCGGCCGTGTCGAATCCGTCATCGACGAGCGTGACATTGTCGCCCATCACCTTCTCGCCGAAACGACCCGCCATGAACGACATGTTCTCCTGCACCTGCTTCGCGCCGAACGCCGTGAAATTGAGCCAGCTTATCACCTCTGCTATCGCGCGCGGCTCGACGACGATGTCCATCGGCTCGTAGTCGACCGAGACCGGATTGGCTGCCGCGACACACTTGTCGACCGCGCCCCGCGCCGTGTGTGCTACATCGATTCCCTCGATGCCTTTCGCGTATGCGGCGGTGGCTCCGTTCACCTTGTTCGAATCGGTCGCAAAGACGGACAGGAATGCATCGGTACCGTCGTGCATCTGCTCGGTGCCGCTCGTGTTGGCGACCGCGAAGCGGAACGCGCTCACGCGGTACGCCCCGGAGATCGTCGTGCCCTTCTCGGCCGCTATCCCGGCAGCCACTGCTACGGCTTCCGCGCGCTGGGCCGGAGTCATCGCAGCCGTCGCCTCGGAGAACGTGTCGGCCGCAGGAGCCCGGTCCGACTTCGGGAAGCCCGGGAAGTCCGGATCCTCCGGACTCGCCTTGGCGATCTCGATCGCTCTGGCGAGCGCCGACTTGAGTTCCTCCGGGTCCATACAGTTCGTCATCGTCACGCCGAGCCTCTTGCCGACCGCAACCCGAGCCGTCACGACCGTGTTCTCCTCGTGCACGTTCTGATGAATGCGCGATTCGGCGAACCGAGTCAGCGAATTCGTGCCGCTCCACACGACGAGTTCCGTCTCATCGGCTGAGGAGTTCTGAAGCGCCTCATTGAGAAGCGCGCTGAGCTTCGTCTTCTCGATCATCGCTTCCCTCCCACCTCGACGTGCTGGAACCGCGAGGGCGCCACACCGTGCCCGACGTGCGCCGCCTGACCCGGCTCGCCCTTCCCGCAGCTCGGAATCCCGAAGATGTGCCACTCTTCTTCACCGCAGATCGCATCGCAGTTGCCCCAGAACTCCGGCGTGATACCGGTGTAGACTGGGTTCTTGAGCATCCGCGTCCGCTTGCCGTTCTTGATCTCCCAGGCGATCTCGCATCCGAACTGGAAGTTGATGCGGCGCTGGTCGATGCTCCAACTCTTGTTGGAGTCCACGAAGATGCCGTCGTCCGTATCCGCGATGAGCTCCTCGAGCGTCCCGGACCCGGGCAACAGGTTGATGTTGGTCATCCGAACGAGCGGGATGCGGTTCCAGCCATCGGCGCGCATCGTCCCGCTGCTCGACTGGCCGATCACCGGCGCCGTCTCACGGCTCGAGAGATACCCTGTGAACACGCCCTGCCGTACGATGTCCGTCCGCTGAGCCGGAACGCCCTCGTCATCGTAGCCGAACGAGCCAAGCCCGCCGGGACAGGTCGCGTCCGCGACGATGTTGACGATCTTCGACCCGTACCGGAACGAACCGAGCTTGTCGGTCGTCAGGAAGCTCGTCCCTGCGTAAGAGGCCTCGGTCCCGAACACCCGGTCGAGTTCGATCGGATGACCGCAGGATTCGTGTACCTGGAGCGCAAGTTGCGTCCCGCCGATGATGAGGGTGGTGTTGACCGCCGGGCACTCGTCCGCGTTGAGGAGTTCGAGCGACTCGGCCCCGATCTCGTCCGCATGCGCCGCCAGTTCGAGCGACCTCGTGAACTCGAAGCCCCGGGTTGCGTAATCGCCCCGGAAACTCGCCGGATACGACCGCGTCTGCCGCTCACCCGCATCGTTCATCGCCGTTGCCGCGATGCCGCCGCCGGTCTCCACGATGAGCTGCTCGATCTCGCTGCCGTCCGTGCTCACGAAGAGCTTGTCGTTCTTGAAGCTCATCATCGAAGCCGTCGCGAGCTTGACGCCCTCGGTCCTGCTCATCCCCGCGCAGCAATCCGAGAGTATCGCGAGCTTGTCCGAGAGCGGGACCTCGAACGGGTCCTCCTCGTAGCTGCTCTCGTACCGGTCGACGACCGGCTCTCTGTTGTCGAGCACGACGCCGGCCTTGCCGACGCTGGCGCTCGCCTTCGCTATCGCCACGGCCTGCGCCGCCACCTCGCGGACCTTCTCGGTCGTCTCAACGGAACTCGACGAGAAACCCCACGCTCCGCCGGCCAGCACGCGGATGCCGAAACCCCTCGATTCCATCACCGAGGCCGTCTCCAGCTTCCCGTTCTTCATCACGAGGATCTCGCTCGTCCCGATCACGCGCCTCGCGTCGGCGTAGTCGACACCTTGAGACCGGAGCTCGTCCATCGCCTGTTTCAGAACCTTCTTCAACACCCACCTCCGTTCTCAACCGCTCAGCCGCTCTCACCACTCCCCGTCATCGAGGAAGCGCTCGATGGCGTGGACAGCCGTCGCACCGTCACCCACTGCGGTCGCGATCTGCCTAAGCAGCTTCTCGCGACAATCGCCGGCCGCGCAGATGCCAGGTACATTCGTCCGTGTGTCTTCCCCCGCTGTGATGAATCCCCACTCGTTCTTCTCGATAAGGTCGCCGAGGAACTCGGTTCGCGGCTTGAGACCGACGAAGAGGAATATCCCCGGGACTTCGAGGACCCGCGTCTCCCCCGCCTCGACCGGTTTGAGGACCACGCGCTCAACGCCCGACGCTCCGCCCTCGATACGCTCGACGGTGTGGCTGCAGATGCACTCGATCTTCTCATGCGCACGAACCCGCTCCGCGAGGACCGGGACCGCGCGAAATTCGTCGCGCCTGTGAATGATATAGACTTTCTTGACCAGGCTCGTGAGGTAGAGCGACTCCTGGAGTGCGCTGTCTCCGCCACCCACGACTGCGACCTCCTGGCCGCGGTAGAACGGACCGTCGCAGGTCGCGCAGTACGAAACACCCCGCCCGGCGAACTCCTCCTCGCCCGGGACGCCGAGCTTCCGATACCCGGTCCCGCTCGCGATGATGACCGCGCGCGACGTCGTCGTGCCGGTCCCGCGCATGATCGTGAAGTGGTCGCCCGTACGCTCGACGCCGGTAGCGGCATCGCTGGCAAGCTCAGCCCCGAAGCTCGCCATCTGTTCCTGCATGCGACTCGTGAGTTCGCTCCCGGACACGGCACCGACGCCCGGATAGTTCTCGATGAGATGCGTGATCGCCGCCTGCCCGCCAGGCATCATCATCTCGAGAACGAGGGTCGAGAGACGCGAACGACCGGCGTAGATACCGGCGGTCAGCCCGGCCGGCCCCGCGCCGATGACGACAAG
>CAZNHF010000194.1:0-4281 GCA_964572375.1 uncultured bacterium
CCCAGCGAGACGCCCGTCGCTTCATGTTCGCGTGTACTTCGATACTACCGGTAGAGCGACTTGATCCTGCCCCAGGACGAGGACTCGACCGGGTTCTGGACGTCGTAGTCGATAAGCTGCGCGGTCCCGCCATCGACCTCCCAACCGACCTCTCCCGTCGAGCGCGCCCACCAGGTCTTGCCCGCACGGCTGCCCGCACGCGCACTGCTTCGTCCGGTCGGGTCACACGGGCGAGGGGCGCCGCCGCGATGAGGCGCGATGGTCGTTGCGATCCCCACCTGCAGAAACGTCCCGGCCGGCGTGACAACGGTAGCCGTGTCCTGCACGACGTGGTCGAAGTCGTATCTGCCGAGGAGGACGTTCCCGGGCTGGAGGTAGATGCGGACGTCGTCATCGTGCCAGTTGTCACAGACATCAAGGTCCTTCTTGGCCATGGTGAGTGGTGGATCGTAGATGCGTCCCGTGTCGTCGACCGTGTGGTGGTAGCCGTAGAGCCTCGCGTCTTCGTGACGGACGGTCGTGCCGTTGTTCCAGTACTCCTCGAGCCCGGCGTTCGCCGTCGTCCCCGTCGTCACGATCGCGAAGATCAGGTCCGCGTCGATCTCGACATGGCGATCGACCGTGCGGGTCTCCGTGCCGGTCGGCAGCTGGTACTCCCAGTAGTAGCCGAGTTCAAGCGGGAGGTACGGGTTAGGGTCGGCGGCTGAAACCGTGGCCGCGACCAGGAGCACCAAAAGGCAAGTCAGGCAAGCGAACCCTCTGCGCAGTTCTTTCAATGTTCCCCCTCGCGATCGCTCCAGTGTAGCGGCTTCTGTGTCACATCTCGCACGACCGCACGATAGTCTTCCAGAGGCAGGCTCGTCAACCCATAAGGCCTCAGTTTGAGGGCGGTTCAGTCTCTCGCTTGCCGCACATTTGGCATGGTAGGTGCAATATGCTCCATCCGGACGGAATACCAGCTGGAAGCGAGTCGCTGCCCGGGCGATGCCGGTACGGCATGCGCCGCTCCGGCCATTCGCGACGCGGGCTCCACACAGGGGACATCGATGCCGGAACGACATGGGGGAGGGATCTTCGCGGGTGCGACCGTGCCCTTTCGGGTCTACTACTCTGCGGTGATCGCGGTCGGTGCGGCCATCGCCTACATGACCTTCCCTTCGGTGTCGCCCGCGAGCTGGCTGCCCGTCGCGATGTGGGTCGTATTCGTCGTCGTGGCCGACATGAGCGCGATCGAGCTTCACGAGGGACGTGCGTACATCGCCGTCTCGTCTTCGCTGGACTACGCGGCCATCGTCCTGTTCGGACCCGCCGCGGCCGCCATCGTGTCGGTCGTTGCGTGCGTCGTGACACAGATGGTCATCCAGCGACGCCCTGCCGACCGCGTCCTGTTCAATATCTGCGTCTTCATCATCACGATCACCGCAGCCGGGCTGGTCTTTCAGGCCCTCGGCGGTCAGTCCACAGGGTCACTCGCCAAGCTCATGCTGCCGATCGCCGCGTGCGGGCTCACGTACTTCCTGGTCAACACGATGCTGGTGAGCGTCATCATCGGTCTGTGGAACCGGGAGAGCCCGTGGCGCATCTGGCAGTCGACATACTTGTGGACGATGACGCATCTGCCGGCCTTCGTGCCCCTCGGTGCTCTCATGGTCGTCGTCTACCGCGACGTCGGGTTCCTCGGCGTCGGTCTCTTTCTCATGCCGCTCATCCTCGCGCGCTACGTGTTCAAGCTCTACACCGAGATGCGCGAGGAGCACATCATGACGATCCGGGCGCTGACGTCGGCGATCGATGCGAGCGACGCGTTCACCGCGGGTCACTCCCGCCGCGTCGCGAAGTACTCCGTTGCTGTTGCCAGGAAGCTGGGGATCGACGAGCGTCGCGTCACGACGATCGAACTCGCGAGCCTCGTTCACGACATTGGCAAGATCGGCGTCGACAACAGCGTTCTCATGAAGGTGGGGAAGCTCAGCGACGGCGAGTGGCAGATGATTCGGTCACACCCGGGCCGCGGAGCCAGCATCGTCAAGGGGCTCAAGTTCCTCGGGAATGCCGAGGACGTGGTACTCCATCACCATGAGCGGTTCGACGGCAAGGGCTATCCCCACGGGATCGCCGGCGACGAGATCCCACTCGAGTCGCGCATCGTCAACGTGGCCGATGCGTTCGACGCGATGATGTCGGACCGTCCGTACCGGAAGTCAATGGGTCTTCAGAAGACGCTGGCGGAGGTCGAGAACTGCATCGGGAAGCAGTTCGACCCGCAGGTGGTCGAGGTCTTCGTGGAACTCGTCACGACCGGCTCGGTCGAAGTGGAGCAGGCCACCGACGATGAGCTCACCCGCGATCTGCGTGAGTACACCAGAAAGACCGAGGCGGCGCAGGGCGGGGCCTCCGAGGACCTCCGGCCGCATCCCGCCGGCTAGATCCAAACCGCTGACGCACCATCCCCAGAGACACAGAGAGCCCCGCCTTCGCAGCGGGGCTCTTCTGTTTCCTGTGGCCATGCCTCCCGAGGGGGAGTGCATGCCGTGCTGCCTGGGGTGGCGCGCGCCTACCTGTAGAGCGCCTTGATCGAACTCCAGGTCGTGGTCTCCACCGGGGCGGCGTTGTCGATCCAGACATACATCCCGAAGTTCCACGTGTGCATGGACTCGGGGCAGTTGACGGTGAATGAGCCGTTGTAGCTTCCGGTACCTGCGTAGCCGTCGTAAACCCCGGTACCCTGGCGGATGATGACGATGCATCCGCTGAAGCTCCCCTGGCAGAACTCGTCGTCGTCGAGTATGCCATCGCTGTCATCGTCCGTGACAAGCATCTGGATCGTGCAGACCCCCGTCATCGTGCCGCCGAACGTGTCGTCGACGATATCCAGCGTGTTCTGCTCAGGCAGACCGTGGTTGACATCGATGTAGCCGATCCAGTAGCCGGGCGTGCCCGGTGTGTAGTTGCCGGCGAAGAACGTGTTCCAGAAGTACTGCGTCCGCACCGCGGGCGTGGCCGTGTCAGGCCACGATGCGTCGGGGACCGCGATCGTCCAGGAGCCGGCGGTGATGTCACCACCCGGATTCATGGCTCCAGTGAAGACGGGGGGGCTGTCGGTGATGAAGCTGCCGACTCCGGTGCCGTAGAACCAGATGAAGATCTCGCTGGCGGGAGCTGCGGCGGCCATGAGCATGACCAGTGCAAGCGCAAGCAGCATGCGCATCTGCGACTCTCCTCTCTGCGCCCGAAGGCGCCTGAGGGTCTCGTATAGGCAGAACACCATAGCTGGCTGGGCTCGCAACCTCAGCAGTGCGGTCAGTATAACGCGTTGTGCTGTATATGTCAAGGGTGCAGCAGACACACGGGGGCGCCAAGTCAGTACAGCGCGGGCGTCTGTGGCGCGTGCACGTCTATCTCCGTATCTGTCCGCACCTTGACCGGGCGCGTGTCGTTCCTCTACGATGGCGGCGGTCGTGGGAGCCGCCCGCAGCCGGTGTGGCTGCGGGGCGGCGGCACGACCGACTTCCGGATCTTCAAGCCTCAGACAGGCTGCCCGCGGGGCGAGTGGCGCACTGGAGGATCATGCTGCGGCGACTCACCACATCGTTCGCGTTCGTACTGACGGGGCTCCTGCTCGCCATCTGCTCGTGCACGCCGCCGCCCGAGCCCCCGAACATCGTGCTCGTTGTCATCGATACATTGCGTCCCGACCATCTGCCCTTCCACGGTTATGAGCGCAGCACCGCTCCCTTCCTCTCAGGGCTCGCGTCCGGGGGAGTCATCTTTGAGCACGCGTACTCGACCTCGTCCTGGACGGCTCCGGCGACCGCGTCACTTCTCACATCGCTCCACCCGATCCAGCACGGCGTCCTGGCGGGGCTCACAGCTGTTCGGGCCCTGCAGCAGGAGAACCCGACCATATCGATGAACCGCATTCCAGACGAGGTCGCGACCGCGGCTGAGGTTCTCAGGGACAGCGGGTACAGCACGTGGTGCGTCGCAGACAACATGAACGTCTGTCGCGAGTTGGGATTCGATCAGGGATTCGAGCACTTCAGGATGACGAGCGATGAGGGGGCTGCAACGGTCAATGCGACCGTCCGCGGATGGGCGAACGGGCTCTGCGGGGCCGAGCCCTACTTCCTCTACATCCACTACATGGATCCGCACCGGCCGTACCGGAAGCGCGCACCCTGGTACGCGCCCGTGAACGGCGAACTGCTCGATTCGATCTCCGCATACGACAGCGAGATCAGCTACGTCGATCAGAAGCTTGAGGAGCTCTTCGAGCTTCTT
>CAZNHF010000195.1:0-4277 GCA_964572375.1 uncultured bacterium
GTCTCGAGGTCGGGACCTCGAACCTTCACGCCCATCGGAGCGCGCATGCCGCTCTGGAGCATCACGAGTCGCGTCTCTATCGGCTGCAGCTTCGGCGCGGACGTCGTTCCCGGGATCTCCCCCGCCTCCACGATCTCTGCCCAGATGTCGTCGGGACTTCCGATGTGCTCCCGCCACTGACGATACGGCCGGCCGCGCCGATCGGGAACCAGCTCTCCGAAATCGTCGCGCACGAATTCGTCCGCGCGCCGGTCATAGCGGAAGAGAAGCTCTCTGCCGCTTTCGTCCTCGATGTACTCCGACTTGTAATTGATGACCGTCTCGATCATGGAGATCGGGGCGGGATCGAGCGCGCTCTCGACGCGTCCGATCTTGCCCACGACGCTCTCGACCTCGGGGATCGATGAGAACGCCAGATCCTGCTTCTGGAGCACGTCGAGCACCTCACCGATCGAGGCATGCGGCATCGTCGTCGGCATCCAGAGAAACGAACCTTCGTTCAGCGGCGGCATGAACTCGCGACCGAGCCCCGGGAACGTGTGCGCGGGACCGGACCATATGGCGCTGCTCCGAATCCGCGCCTCCGGCACGCCGATCTTCGAGAGCCCCGCGGGGATGAAGCCGAATACCGTATCGAACCCGAGCCATGCGATGACCCCGAGGATAATCACCGCGACCGGCACGATCATGAACCGGGTCTTGTGCTCCAGACACCAGCGGAGTATCCGTTCGTAGAACCGCATGAAGACGTTGAAAAACGTCAGCAGGATCCCGATGACGACGATGACGAAGGAGAAGTTGGGATAGGTCCCGCGCGCCGGTCCCAGAGGCATCCAGAACTTCGTGAGAACGAGAATGACGAGCAGCCCGACCAGGATGAGCGGGATCTGGGGAGAGAGCCGCGGCATGCGTTCGGTCAGTCGGCGACCGAAGAGCTCGTGAACACCAATGAGAGCGACGATAACGCCGGCCCACCAGGTCGACACGATCGCGAGGGCCACGCCCACGGCGACGAGCACCGACGGCCAGAAATACCCTCGCTCGCGCGCTCGGCGAGCGCCCCGGAAGATGAGATGCGCGACCGGCGGGATGATGACAATGGCGATCAGCACGGACGAGAGGAGCGCGAACGTCTTGGTGTACGCGAGCGGTCGAAACAGCTTGCCCTCGGCGCCGGTCATGGCGAAGACCGGGAGGAAGCTCACGACCGTGGTCGAGATGGCGGTCATGATGGCGCCGCTGACTTCCTCGGTCGCTCGCCGGATGATCGGCATCCTGTCCTCATCCGGCCCGGCGCTGTCGAGATGCCTCAGGATGTTCTCCGTGATGATGATCCCCATGTCGACGATCGTTCCGATCGCGATCGCGATCCCGGACAGCGCCACGATGTTCGCATCGACGCCGAACGCCCGCATCGCGAGGAACGAAAGCAGCACGACGAGAGGCAGGACGCCGGATATGAGCATGGCGCCGCCGAGGCGCCGTACCATGGCGATGACCACGAAGATCGTGATGAGGATCTCGAGAATGAGCGCTTGATTGAGCGTGCCCAACGTCTCGTGAATGAGCGTCGTCCTGTCGTAGAACGGCACGATCGTGACCGTGGAGACGGTCCCGTCATCGAGCGTCTTCGACGGGAGTCCCGGAGAGATCTCGGCGATCTTCTCCTTCACGTTCTTGATGGCGTCCAGTGGATTGTGTCCGTGGCGGACGACCACAACGCCGCCCACGGCCTCTGCCCCACCCTTGTCGAGAGCCCCGCGACGGGGGGCCGGCCCGATCTGGACGGTTGCCACGTCCGCGACACGGATGGGAACGCCGTCGGCGGCACGCACTACGACGCTCTCAAGGTCCTCGACGCTCTTGACGAACCCGAGACCGCGGATGACATACTCGACGCGGTTGATCTCGATGGTTCGCGCACCGACCTCGAGATTCGACATGCGGACCGCCGAGAAGACCTGCTCGAGCGACACCCCGTGGACCCGCATGGCCGCGGGATCGAGGTCTATCTGGTACTCGCGCACGAATCCGCCGATCGAAGCGACCTCGGCCACTCCCTCCGCGGACATCAGACCGTAGCGGACATAGAAGTCCTGGATCGAGCGAAGCTCCTGAGGACCCCAACCGCCTGAAGGCGCGCCGCTGGAATTCCGTCCCTCAAGCGTGTACCAGTAGACCTGCCCGAGCGCGGTGGCGTCCGGTCCCAGTGTCGGACTCACGCCTTCAGGAAGGATTCCCTCCTGAAGGCTCGACAGCTTCTCGAGGATCCGCGTCCTGGACCAGTAGAACTCTACGTTCTCATCGAAGATAACGTAGATTGATGAGAACCCGAGGAACGAGAAGCTCCGGACCGTTCTCACGCCGGGAATACCCAGGAGCGAGACGGTCAACGGGTATGTGACCTGGTCCTCCACGTCCTGCGGCGAACGTCCCATCCACTGCGTGAAGACGATCTGCTGGTTCTCACCTATGTCCGGGATGGCGTCCACCGGCACCGGACTGCGCGGATACCCGCCCACGTCCCAGTCGAACGGCGCCACGGCGATCCCGGCGCCGACGATCACGGCGATCAGAAGCGCGACGATCGGACGGTGTGTGAGGAAGAACCCCACGAGTCCGGTGGCGGTCTTCGACTCCTCGACATGCCGTGAACTGTCGTCGGCCATCTAGTGCGACCCCCCGTGCGCGTGACCAGACTCGGGACCCGGTCCGGCTGTGCCGTCTGCTTCCGGGTTCATCATGCTGGGCATCGCGCGGATCTGGAGCGCGCTGTCGATCTTGAACGCACCCTCGACGACGACCCTCTCGCCCTCGTGGAGACCGCTCTCCACAACGTAGAAGCTCCCGGCTCTGGGACCCAGGACTATCTCACGGCCCTCGTAGGTCGGAACATCCTGGCCGGGAACCTCGACGTAGACGACCGCGCGCGTGCCTGTGAGAAGCGGCGCGGTGGCCGGCACGACGAGCGGGGGATTGCCATGACTCCCCAGCCGGGCCATCACGGTGGCGCGGACGAACATCATCGGCTTGAGGAGCCCTTCCTCGTTCGCGGCTTCAACGCGAATACCGACGGTCCGTGTCGCCGGATCGACGACCGGGTCGATGAACGCCACCGTCCCCTCGAAGATCCGACCCGGATAGGCATCGGCGCGGAACATCACTCTCTGGCCGCTGGAGACCCAGGCCAGGTCGGACTCATACGCCTCGAGTTCGACCCACACACGAGACAGGTCGGCGATCGTGAAGATGACGGTCCCCGTCTGCACGTAGGCGCCCTCGGTGGCGTTCTTTTCGACGACCGTACCCCCGACAGGCGCCACGAGCGTCACGGTCGCACCCGCATCTCCGCCTTCCTCGATGGCGCGGACCTGTGCATCGGAGAGACCCCACTGAGCGAGACGCTCCCGGACGGCCTCCAGTGTGGCCAGCGCGGACTCCTCGGAGACGCTTCCTGTCGAGTGCGCTCTGTCGTGGGTCCCGGCCGCCCTGTGGAGTTCCTCCTGCGCCGCGACGAGACCGGGGCTGTAAAGATCGACCATCGGCTCGCCTGCCTGAACGAGCGCACCCTCGAAGTCTATGTGCATCTTGTCGATGCGCCCGCCCACCCTCGCGGCTATCGTCTCGACGCGTCCCTCGTCGTAGGTGACGGTACCTACCATCGGCACCTCCATCTCCACGACTCTGCGAGTGACGGGTGCCGTCTCCACCTCCATGAGCTTCCGCCCCGCGTCCGTGACCGTCAGTCGACGCGAGGCGGTCTCTTCCTGCCTGGTCTCGACGGGAATGAGGTCCATTCCGCAGATTGGGCAGTCTCCGGGTTCCGGCTGACGGACCTGCGGATGCATCGAACACGTCCATTCGATCCCGTCAGTCGCGGTCCGGGTACCCGCCTCTTCGCCGGACTGGCACGCCGACAACCCCGTGAGCGAAACGAGGATGACCGCGAGAAGAGCCATATGCCTCGTGAACGCCTTCGCGTTTCCTCTGTTCGAGCTCACGTCGTGTCTCCCTTCACGCAGTCCGTTACTCGCTCTCGGAACCTGCCGCGATAAGGTCCATGCCGCATTCCGGACACTCACCGGGCTCATTCGACATGACCTCAGGATGCATCGGACACGTCCACATGGCCACGTCGGTTTCGGAAGCATCCATGGTCGCCTCCTCAGAGCCGACCTCCACGAGGTTCATCCCGCAGACCGGACACTTGCCGGGCTCATTCGACATGACCTCGGGATGCATCGGACACGTGTACATGGTGACCTGCTCGCCCTCGG
>CAZNHF010000196.1:0-4263 GCA_964572375.1 uncultured bacterium
GAGGACGCGACGATCCGCGGTGCGAAGGGCGTTCTCGTGAACGTCACCGGCGGCGCAGACCTGACGCTTCACGAGATCAGTGAGGCTGCGATGGTGGTCAACGAGGCCATCGGTGTCGAGTCGAACATGATCTTCGGAGCGGTCATCGACGACAGCATGAAGGACAAGGTCAGGATCACCGTGATCGCGACCGGAATCGGGGAGAGGCCGAAGGAGCGGGTGGAACTCGGCAGGGAGCGCACCGTTGTGCGCCCGAGCGAGCGCGCCGTTCCGCACGCCGTCAGCTCGCGCGCCGGCAGCGCGTATGCTGCGAACCCGCATGCCGCGGCGCCGCGTGCAGCCGTTCTTCGACCGGCCGAGTCACACCAGCGCCCCGCGGTCGCGGCCCCGAGGCGTGTGGGGCGCCGGACGCCGATGGACCCGATTCCCGCGGCTCCGCGCCGACAGGAGTCGACTCCCAGACCGGCCATGCTCGCCAAGGGCGAAGCACGGCGCGGGTCGAAGAAGGATCTCGAGATTCCCACGTTCCTGCGCAGGCAGATGGACTAGCGTCCTAGAAGGAGGAGCCCATGTCGCTCTTCACGAAACTGTTCGGTCTCGGTGAGAGCGATCACTACAACAAGGGGATCGAGTACTACAACCGCGGCGAGTACGACAAGGCGGTCGTCGAGTTCGAGACGGCGATCGCGGAGTCCAAGAACCCGTCCGATCCCTACTATCAGCTTGGGATGTTCTACGCTGCCGAAACGCACGCGCATCTCGGGTTTGCGTTCTATCGACGTGGGGACCTGCCTGCAGCGGAGGAGCAGTTCAAGAGAGCGATCGAGGAGAACGAACGCTACCCTGACCTCCACTACCACCTGGGCGTGATCTACGAGAAGCAGGGTCGCTACGGTGAGGCCGCGGCCTCGCTCGAACGGGCCATCGAGATCAACCCGGACTACATGGAAGCGTACTGCTACCTCGCGATCGTGCTTTCGCAGTCGGACCGTGCGGAGGACGCCTGCCACGCTTTCGAGCGGGCGACCAAGCTCGGCCTCGACATCCCTGTTCCGGAGACGCCGCACATCGCGGAGGCCTGCCGGCAGTTCCTCACGCCCCCGTACGATGAACTCAGGGGCGCCGCGGTCGGCAAGGAGGAGTTCAACGAACTCCTCAACAGGGCGGTCAGCGCGTACAATTCGGGCGCCGTCGACGAGGCCGTCGTGAGCTTCGAAGATGCAGTGCGGCTCAAGCCGAAGTACCCGGACATCCGCTGTCGACTCGCGATCGCCTACGGCGAACTCGAGCGGTTCGACGAGGCCATCGCGGAGCTCGACCGCGCCCTCGTGATCAACCCGAAGTACGTCGAGGCGTTGTTCTTCCGCGGGGTCTATCTGCTGAAGATCGGGCGCTACAAGGACGCATGCGACAGCCTCAAGCGCGGCGTGGAGTTCCGTGCGGACTACTGGGACCTCCGCTGCTATCTTGGGATCGCTTACTTCAAGCGCGGCATGATGGACGAGTCGCGAGACGAGCTCGAGAAGGTCGTCAAGGCCTGTCCGCAGTATCCGCTCGCGCACTACTACCTCGGGATGAACGACCTTGCGGCGGGGAAGACGGCGGATGCAGTGAGCGCGTTCAAGGTCGCGTTCGAGGATGTAACGTTCTGGAGCACCATGCCGGGCATCCCGGCGGAAGTGATGCTCGAGAGCGGCGACTACGACGCCGCCATCGACCGGTACCGCGCGGCCATCGCCAAGAATCCGGAGTATGCCGATCTTCACTGTGGACTCGGCGTCGCCTTCCTTGCCCGAGAGCGGTACAAGGAGGCGGAAGAGGCTCTGTCGAAGGCGCTCTCGATCAATTCCGAGTACGCCGAGGCGCACATCGCGCTCGGCCGGGCGCTCGCGCACCTCGGGCGTGAAGATGAAGCGATCGAACATCTTGCGAAGGCGCTGACATTGAGACCCGGCTATGCCGATCTGCACCGTGAGCTTGCGGACAGATTCATAGCGGGCGAGCGCTACACCGAGGCCATTCGCGAACTCGAGCGAGCCGTTGAGATCAATGCGAACTATGTGGAGGCACGCTTGATGCTCGGATTGACGTACCGCCGTGTCGATCGCGGCGCGGACGCCGACGAGCAGTTCCGCGAGGTCCTCGAAATCGACTCACGCAACCCGATCGCGCGGGCGCAGCTCTCGGACTGGATGCCGCGCCACGGCGAACTCCGGAAAGTACACGCGTGATCCATCGCCACACCAGCGACACAGGGCAGCCTTCGTTCCCCGACAGGGAGCGGTGGCTGCTCCCACATGAGGGAGACCCGTTCGAGAGCGACGTGACGTCCGGTGACGGGGGCGCGCCGGGGGATGGGGCGCTCTCCGTTGTTCTCGCTTACCCCGAGCGGTACGCCATTGGGATGAGCAACCTCGGAGTGCACGCTGCGCTTCGCGCCTTCCGGGGCGCTCCCGGCGTGCGATGCGAGCGTGCGTTCTGGCCGCATTCGTCGGCCGTCGTGGAATACGACGGGTTCGCCGGGGTCGCGCCCGGGTCCGACCTCGCGAGGCATCTTCCGGAAGGAGCGGGGCTGTCCCTCGAGAGCGGGACGGCGCTGTCCGAGTTCGACATCATCGCGTTCTCCGTGAGCTTCGAGGGCGACTACTTCAACCTGGTCCGGATGCTCGCCGCCGGCGGTGTGGACCCGATGTCAGCCGGGCGCGGAGATGAGGGTCCGCTTGTCGTCGTCGGAGGCGTCTGCGCGCACATCAACCCCGCACCGACCGCACCGTTCGTGGACGCGTTCCTCATCGGTGACGCGGATGCGCTGGTGGCGCCGTTCATTGCCGCATTGGCCGGAGAGGGCGGGCCGCGGGCGGAAGCCGGACTTCCGGATGCGCCCGGGCGCAGAGGCGAGAGCCGGCGGGAGCGCCTCAAGCGTATCGCCGGACTCCCGGGCGTCTACGTGCCGTCAATGCCGCGCGCGGAGCCGGTCGCGCCTGCGCCATGGGCCGGGAGGTGGGTCGACAGCGTCGTCGTGTCTTCGGAGACGTACTTCAAGGACATGTTCCTTACCGAGATCTCCCGTGGGTGCGGTCGAGGCTGTCGTTTCTGTGCGGCGGGCGAGATCCACCGCCCGGTACGATTCCGCCCGGCGGATGAGGTGATCGCCTCGGTTCAGCACGCGCTCGGCGAAACGCGCCGCATCGGGCTTGTGAGCGCGGCGCTCGGTGACCACCCCGAGATCGTCGAGATCCTCGAGGCGATGCGGTCGCTCGAGGTAGAACTCAACATCTCATCGCTGCGTATGGAGGCGGTCACGCCTCGGGTCGCCGAGCTTCTGGCAGCATGTGGCGTTCGAACGGCGACGATCGCGCCGGAGGTCGGCGCGGAGAAGCTGAGGAGCCGCATCGGGAAGCGAATCGACGACGATGGGATCATCGCGGCGTCCGAACTGCTGGCCTCTCATGGGATCCGGCGAGTTCGGGCGTACTTCATGACAGGCCTTCCGGGTGTGGAGCCCGGCGAAGCGGAGGCGGTCGCGGCGCTCTGCGAGCGCATCCAGAAGGCAGTGCAGCCCCATGGCGCGCGCCTCTCAGTCAGCATTTCACCGTTCGTGCCGAAACCCCGGACGCCGCTCCAGTGGGCGGCGATGGCTCCAGAAGGCGAGCACCGCCGGACCATCGGCGAGATCCGCCGGGCCCTGGCGAGGATCGGGGTGCAGGTGACGAATGCGCGGCCGCGCGAGGCGACACGGGAGGCCGCGCTGGCGCGCGGCGGCGCGGAGCTGGCTGATGCGATCCGGCTCGCGGCGCTCGAGGGCGTTCCATGGAAGGCGGCAGCGCGCAGGTCGGGCGTCGACCTGGACGCGATCGTCCATCGGGAACGCGAGGCCGGTGAGGTCTTTCCATGGGAGGTTGTCGATGTGGGGCGGGACAGGGACACGCTGAGGCGAGCCTACGAGTCGTTCTGAGACGAGTCAGCAAAGTCGTTCTGAGGAGAGCTACGAGTCATCCTGAACCCGGATGGCGTTGAGAATGAACCCCTCGATCGCCGGGTTCTCCATCTGATTGGTGATCGTCACATCATACGGCACCCACCGGCGATCCTCCGTCCGCAGGCGGAAGCGCTTCTCGCTCCGGGCGCCGAGATGTCCTGTCACCTGGAACATCCCGCGGTCCAGATCCTCGCCGTGCACGAGTTCCTCGAAGCTCAGGCCCGCCAGTGCACCCGTTGAGTAGCCCAGTTCCCGCGAACACGATGGGCTCGCGTACCGAATCC
>CAZNHF010000197.1:0-4179 GCA_964572375.1 uncultured bacterium
ACGGCTCCGCCACGCGCGGGGGCAACGTACGCGTTGAGCGCCCGCGACTCGAGTAGTACCTCGTCGTAGCCGTCAAGATCATGATCGGTGATCTCGGCGGTCGCGCCGGAGGCCGGCCCCGGAGCCACCGCGTTCTCCGCCTTCAGCAGATGCTCGTAGATGGCCGACCTCAGATGCGGTAGATAGATGCCGCCGAAGACGCCGTGCCAATAAGCGCAGTTGCACTGACCGCGCCACAGATCGTCCATCACCTCGGACGGAACGTCCTGCGCGGATGCGACCTGCGCGCTCACGCGCCGCATCTTGTTGACCATGAAGTTGGCCTCGTCGTACTTCGCAAGGAAGCCGCGCCACGTCCCGCCGCTGACGAGCGTCCGCCAGTCGTCGTACGTCCCGTCCTGCTTGAGCTGCTCCATGAATCGTTCGTACTCGCGTCGGGCAGGCGTCGGAAGCGCCCACTCCATCATTTCCGGATACGAAGAGCTGGGCAAATATGCTCTGCCCGCCGGAGGCGCGCCCGCCACCGCCTCGGCGAAGGTCACAGTCGAGAGCCACTCGGAGTTCGCCTCGATCGCATCGAGGAAGCGGTCTATCCAACCGTTGGTGTAGACGTGCTGGTGCGTGCCGGGCCATACGCCGAATTTCTCTCCGTCGTCACCGAAGACCGCGACCGCGCCCGGACAGGCGTCCGCCAGTCTCTTCAGGTGTGAGATCGTCTCGGCCGGCTCGGCGAACGGAATGAGGTATCTGAGCTTCTGACTGATCGGAAACACCTTGAGCGGCGTCCCCTGGTCTTCCGTGATGAAGTAGCTGGTCAGGTCGGCCTCGGCAAGACCGGCAAGCCGGAACTCGTAGTCGTCGAGCGGGACGTACTCCACACCCGACTCGGCGAGGATCCGCGCGAGTCCGGGTTCCCAGACACGCTCCGCGACCCACATGCCCTTCGCCTCCACACCGAAGCGTCCGGACAGATACCGCGTCATCCGCGAAATCTGTCCGCGCGCATCGCGTTCCGGGATCACAGGAAGGATCGGCTCGTAGAAACCGCCCGTCAGAAGCTCGACGCTGCCAGCGGACACCAGAGCGCCGAGGCGATCGAGATACTCGGGCGCGCGCTCCTCGAACCATTCGAGCAGCGGGCCGGTGTTGTGGACGACGAACCTGACCGAGGGATGTCGCTCCATCGCTTCAAGGAACGGCAGATACGACGCGCGATACGCATGCTCGAAGACACCTGACAGATTGCCGACCGGCTGATGATTGTGAATGCAGAGAACGAGAGAGACCTGGCTCACTGTCGCAATGCTCCTTCCGGCGTCGGGGCGACGCTCTCAGCCGCCGGATTGATTGAGAAGTGGGACGAGATCGACCGGATCCGCCTGCGGGACATCGCGGGCCTCGAGGAACACTCCCGCGGCGGCGATGGCGAGAAGGTCCCGCCTGTCCGCATCATCGACGTAGACATACGGCAGAAGCTCGCGCTTGCCTTCGGAGTAGTGCATCCCCCCGACATTGACACTCTTCACCGAGAGCCCATGCTCGAGCAAAGAAAGAGCGTCGCGCGGCGTGCCTACCACTACGATGACCGTTTCTCCGCTCCACAGGCCGGCCCTGAGCGCATCTCCAAAACCGTCGACATCGAGCACGCTGATCGCGGCTCCCATGGCGTCCGAATCGGCGTAGAGGGCGCGCTTCCACTCCGTGTGGGCGATCTCGTCGTTCACCAGAACGATGCGGTCGACGCAGAGACAGCTTCCCCAAGCGACGGCGACCTGCCCGTGGATCAGGCGGTCATCGATTCTGACCAGCGCGAACGGAGCCTGACACTCACTGCACTCTGACTGCATCCTTGGCGCGCTCCTGCATCAGGGCAACCAGTTCGGGAAGTTCCACGCGGTCCCGCTTCACGAAGAACTCCAGGAGCATCATGAGATTGACGCCGCTGATCATCCGGTGCTCCGGTCTCTCGCCGAGATACGCCTGGCAGACGTGATGACAGCTGCCGCCCGGCATGTCGGTGATGAGGAGGACTGCATGCGTCCGCTCGAGCTCGCCGACGGACTTCCTAACGGTCTCCGTGAGTTCCGGGAGTCCCATCCCTCGGTTCGAGATCGCCAGACAACCTGTCTGGCTGCCGAGGATTCCCTGCACGGCATCCATCAGGCACTCGCCCACGGTCCCGTGGGCGACGATCACACATCCGATCCTGCTCTTAGTCTTGCTCATTCCGTCTCACCCCGAAGGATCTTGCGCATCCGTGCCTTCTCCGAGGCCAGGTCTCTGAGGCGACGATCGAAGTCTCTCGCTGGATGCACACCGTGGAGCTTCAGATGGTGGTTCAGCGCTATGACCTCAGCGATAACTGTGATGTTCTTCCCGGGCACCAGAGGGAGCAGCACGATCGGGATCTCCACTCCGAGGATGCTCGTCCTCCGTTCGTCGAGACCGAGCCGCTCGTAGTCCTCGAGATCGGACCAGTGCACGAGCTTGACTTCGACCTCGATGCGCTTGCTGCGCCTGATGGCCCTGATGCCGAAGATCGAGCGAACGTCGATGATCCCGACGCCGCGGATTTCCATGAAGTGTCGAAGGAGTTCGCTTCCCGAGCCAATAAGATAGCCCTGCGGATTCACGCTCGCCGTAACGACGTCGTCGGCCACGAGCCGGTGACCACTCGCCACCAGATCGAGCCCGCACTCGCTCTTGCCGATGCCGCTGTCGCCCGTGAACAACAGACCGACGCCATAGACGTCCACGAGCGTCCCGTGAACCGTCGTGTGCAATGCCAGCAGTTCGTCGATCGCCGTCGCAAGCTCCCGCGAGAGCTGCGTCGAGCCCGTATTGCAGCACAGGACCGGCACGCCCGTCTCCTCAGAGAGCTCGATGAGCTCCTGCGGCACCTCGCGGCCGTCCGAGACGATCACGCACGGCACATCCGCGCGCATCAGGCGCGCGAGCGCCTCCCGCCGACCTGAGGCCTCCAGCGCGTCAAGGAAGGCCATCTCCGCTCCACCGAGGATCTGGATCCTCTGCGAGTCGAAGCCCTCCTCATATCCGGCGAGCAGCAGACCCGGCTTCGAGATGTCACAGCCCTCGATGCCGACGGGCGAATCACTGCCGTGCGCCACGACCACGAGGCCGAACTCTCCCCCGTAGTCCTTGACGAGCGTGTGAACCGTCAGAGACTCCATGTTCTCCCCAGCGATCGGCCCCGTCTGGGCCGCGTCGCGATGCGCGGCGTCCTCGCTCTATCCGCGCGGCTCCACGAGTCCGTAGTCACCGTCGTCACGGCGATAGACGACGTTGACACTATCCGATTCGGTATTCCAGAAGACCAGGAATCGCGCCCCGAGCTCCGCGAGCTCTGCGAACGCCTCCTCAGCCGTCATCCGGGACGCAGCGATCTCCTCCGGGAGAACGCCGACCTCTTCCGGGGCGACTCCGCCCGCCACCTCGGCAGCTTCGGCCGTGCCGGCCTTGCCCTTGCGGCTGCGGACTCTCTCCTTGTGCCTGCGAATCTGCCGCTCGACCTTCTCAACCGCCCTGTCGAACGCCGAGCGGAAGTCGTCAGCGGACTGCTCGCTCGAGACCACGACTCGTGAGGCATGGACCGTCACATCGGCGATCTTCCGATGCCCCTCCTGCTCGAACACGACGTGAGCCTCATCGACACGGTCGAAGTAGTGCGCGAGGTGCTCCATCTTTGACTCCACGTGCTCCCTGAGACCTGCGTCGAGGTCAAAATGTCTGGCCGTGATCCTGATTTGCATGCGCTCTCCTTTCACCACCCACCGCTCACGCGCCCACGGTGACACCGAGTTCCTCAACCACCTTCTCCGCTTCGTACGAGCTCCGCACGAAAGGACCTGAGGACACCCACGCGAATCCGAGTTCATCGCACCACTGCTTGAACGCGGCGAATTCGTCCGGTGGGACGAAGCGCGCCACAGGCAAATGAGCACTGCTTGGCCGGAGGTACTGGCCTATGTAGACCACGTCGACTCCCGCCCGCTTGAGGTCCCTGAACGCTCCGTCGAGCTCAATCCGCATCTCGCCCAACCCGACCATCAGCGCCGACTTCGTAAGCGGCGCATTCGGCGCGGACGCGGCGTGCCTGAGCACCGCGAGCGAACGCTCGTAGTCGGCGCCGGCCCGCGCGGCATCGTAGAGCCTCCGAAC
>CAZNHF010000198.1:0-4175 GCA_964572375.1 uncultured bacterium
ACCGGGTCCGGCTGTGACGAGCGGATGTGCCGGACGCAGGTGGATGTGCGGTTGGGCGGGGACGCATCTGTGGCGGGGCTTCTCGAGAGACCGCTGGGGAACCACCTCGTCATCGTGAAGGGTCACCACTTCATATAGAGGGGAACCGCACCCTGCGGCCTCCGGTTGCCACGAAGGCCCTCGTTCGCATTGTTATGTATGACACAACGTGGTATACTGCAAGAGTGCTTCTGTCGGGCGCTCTTCCAACCGCGCTCCGCCGCGGCCATCGCGGAGGGACACACTCCATGAAACGCACACAGCTCATCCTGGTGGCGGCCCTGCTCGGGCTCGCGGCCACATTCGCGCACGCCCTGGTGCTCCACGTTCCCGCTGAGTACACGACGATCCAGGCTGGGATGGACGCGGCCGGAGTCGGTGACACGGTGCTCGTTGCGCCGGGAACCTACACGGGTCCGGGAAACGTCGATCTGAATCCTCACGGCATCGATATGGTCGTGCGCGGCATCGCGGGGCGCGAGTCGACCATTATCGACTGCGAGCACGAACTCGACGTGCGCGGTCTGACGATCAACTCGGGTGAGACCCGTGCGATGGTCTTCGAGGGGTTCACGATCCTCCGCGGCTATCCGATCTCGGAGGGGATGGGCGGAGGCGTCAACGTGACAGGTTCCTCGCCGACGCTCCGGAACCTCCGCATCGAGGACTGCATCTCCGGGTTCGGCCACTACAACTCATATGGGGGCGGGCTCTACTCCTCGGGCGGTGCACCGCTCATCACCGACGTCGAACTCGTGGACAACCACGGACTCTTCGGGATCGGCGGGTTTGTGTCGGGCCCTGCGGTCCTCGAGGATGTTGTTGCGACACTCAACGACGCTAGCGGCTCGACCTACGCCGCCTTCGGAGGAGGTCTGCGGCTCCACGGCGAGTGCGTTGTGAGACGCGCCGTCGTTGTGGGCAACGGTGCCTCCTTCGGCGCCGGGATCTTCTGCGGCGGCCCGGTGCGGATCGAGGATTCGATCATCACCGGCAACATCGGCGGGTTCGGCGCCGGCATCGCTCTGCAGGATGGGGCGACCGTCGAGGGGTGCACGGTCGTCGGGAATACCGGCAGCTACCCGGATGACCCCCTGGGGATCATCTATCAGGACTCCGGAGACTGCACTGTGCGGCGCACCATCGTGGCGGGCAGCGAGGGGATGGACCTCCCGTTCTTCGCTCTGAGCGGCAAGCTGACCGTCGAGGACTGCTGCATCCACGGCAACGAGGGGGCCGACACGCTGATGGTGGTCTGGGGTATCGACTCGGATGGCGGGAACATCATGGTCGATCCGATCTTCTGTGACTTCGAAGACGGCGACTACAGCCTTGCGTGGAACTCACCGTGCTCGCCCTGGCGCGCGCCCGGCGGAGAGCTGGTCGGCGCGCTTCCACCTGCCTGCGCCGAGGTGCCGTCGTTCGCATGGATCACCAACACGACGTCATCCCGAACGGGTTCGGTCGTCGTGCTCCACGCCACGGGTGAGCCTGTCGATGAACTCGTCGCGGGAGATGATCTCCGTGCGTGCGTCGCGGCCGATGACGGGAGCGTCTGGGTGTCGAGCGCCGGGACGCAGGAACTGCTCCATCTCTCACCGGAGGGTGCGGAACTCGGCGCGGCGTCGCTTCCCGGCGTCCCCGGGGACGTGACGCTCGATCGAAGCGGCGACGCCTGGGTCGTGTTGCCGGGGCTCGACAGTGTCTCTCACGTCGACTCGGACGCGGTGGTTGTCGGGACGTATCGGGTCGGGACAGCTCCGGTCGCCATCGCGGCCGACCATGACGGCGACGTTTGGGTCGCCAACGCCGGTTCGAACGATGTGACCGAGGTGGACGGCGAGACCGGAGCGGGCGTCACGTACGCAGCCGGCGTCGGTCCCGCCGGTATCGTCATCGGTCACGAGAACCACGTATGGGTAGCGCTCGGTGATGCGGGCGCGGTGCTGAAGCTGGACGGGCACGGCGACTACGCCGGGACCTACTCCGTGGGTGATGCTCCGGGCGCGATGGTCGTCGACCTGGCGAACCGGGTTCGTGTCGCTTGCGGGGGATCCGATGAGATCGTGTGTCTGGAGTCCGACGGAACGCCGGTCCCGGGCAACACGATCGCGCTCCCGGCGGCCGTCGATCCCGTCGCGCTCGCGATCGACCGGCACGATCATCTCTGGCTGCTCGACGGCGCGCAGCACGAAGCGCGCATCTACGATCTGGACGGGGCGCTGCTGGCGACAGCCGATGCGGGAGTCTCGCCGACCGACATCGCGATCGGGACAGCGAGCCCGGCGACATCGGTTCCCGGGGGCCTGCCGGCAACAGTGACGTCACTGGTGCTCGCGATCAGTCCGAATCCCGTGAGGTCGTCGCGGACCACGATCGCACTCACGATTCCCGTCGGCGCGGCGGACGCTGCGATCGTCATCTTCGACGCGAGGGGTCGGGTCGTGCGAGAGGCGCGGGTTGCATCGCGGCCGGGAGAGCGGGACGCGAGATGGACCTGGGATTGTCGGGACTCGTCCGGTGCGCCGGTCGCCTCAGGCGTATATTTCTGCAAGGCCGCGTCGGGATCGACGGAGGCTCAGGAGAAGCTGGTTGTTCTGCGGTAGCCGGTTCACGGTCCGCGCTACCGCTTCGTTTCCCCGCAGAGGGGGAGGAGTCTGTCGAAGTTGGCGAGTGCCTGGTCGGTCTGCATGTAGAACAGCGGGAACCCGAAGTAGCAGACGTTGCCGCGGTCCGTTCCCGTGAACGACAGCATCGAGCACGCCTGGCCGTCGAACGTGTAGTTGAGATAGACATCCATCGCGTGCGCGTCGATGCCGGCGCCCTGGTACGTCTGGAGCGACTCGACCGCCGGGAGACCGCAGCGCGTGTAGTGCGGAACCGCGGTGAACGTGTAGAGCCACCACTTCCCGGGTTCCGGCCACCCGCCGACGCCGACGCTGTCGATGTACATCGGCTCCAGCTCGACCGTGGCAATGCCCGGCACGCCCGTGCCGGCCGGGACCGCGCCGTACAGGCAGTATCCGTAGGTCCAGGGCGCGCTCTTGTTCACCTGGTAGCCGGTGTTGTCGGCGCTTCCCACGCGCAGGTGGTCGCGGATGAACGTCGGTCCCGGGAGAGTGTCGGAGTCCGCGAACATGACAGGGTAGCCGCGGCCGGCGATCGTGTGGAGCACCTCCTGCCCGTCGAGGATGAGGTTTCCCCCCGCACGCACGTATCCTGCGAGCTCGACATAGGTGGGAAAGCCGAACGGGTCGAACACGTCGCCGAGCGCCGTCCACTCCTGGTTGTCGGAGTACCAGATGACGGTCGACGCGCGCGCCATGGTCTCCACATCCGGCGGCGCGCCTTCGTGCCAGCCGACATCCCACTGGACGACGCCCCTGGTGTATCCGTCTGTGAGCGTGTCATAGAAATCGTCGCGGTCCGCATCCGACGGGCGGTCCGGCACGGCCTCCCACATACTCCAGTCATCGACGACAAGGACGTACTCGTCCATCGGCGCCTCGACCACATCGACGCGGATGCGTCCGCGCGTGATGTAGCCGTCCTCGCTGATGGCTGCGACGTACATGGAGTGGTCGCCAGGCGCCGGGGTCACATCGAACGCGGTCTCCTCAAGGCTGAATGTCTGACACCATCCCGTCGTGTCATCCCAGGCGAAGTCGTACCCGGCCGCCGGCGGCCCGCAGCATGCGGCGTAGCCGATCCACGTGAAGTCGAGACTCTCGCCCTCGAAGATGGGGACGGGGGTGTCGTACCGTGGGTCCCACCATGTGCTCCGGAACGTGAGTCCGCCGAATGCCGTGGAATGAACGATGAGCTTCGGGGGAAGGCCGGGCATGTTGGGTAGATCATCAACCCCGGAGCCATCGGGATCGTCGACGGGTGCGCCCGCCGGGTCGGATGTGACGATCCCCGGCGACCAGGGGTTGGCGCGGTCGCATCCGGGCGCCGTGATCAAGGTCAGGGCGGTGATGGTGAGCAGCAACGTGAGTGTGATGGTTTCGCGTGACATGATTGTCTCCCGGAGGGCCGGAGGGGGCGAGCACCCCTCACACGTGCATGATACCACACGTAGTGGCAAATAGCACGAATTCTGCCGGGGAGAGTGAGCTAACTCTTGACAGGATATG
>CAZNHF010000199.1:0-4153 GCA_964572375.1 uncultured bacterium
TACTCGCGTTCGATCGCGTCACCGAACTGGGGTGTGAAGCTGACCGGCAAGACCGGGAACGGCGCGTTCGGCGTGCTCGTCGCGGAGGATGACATCACGAACCTGATCCTCTCGGGCGCGCAGCGCTCGCAGTCGGTGCCGCTCGACATGCGGTCCACCGCGACGGCCTTCACCTATCAGCAGGAGGTAGGAGAGAGCTCGACCGTCGACGTCTATTACAACGGCCGCGAGGGTGACGGATACCACAATCGGGTTGCCGGCATCGATGCGGAGTTCTGGCCGATCAACAGCGTCAACCTGGGTATCGAGTTTGCGGCCTCGCAGACAGACTACCCGGAGGCGATTGATCACCCGGACGATGAGAACATCGACTACGGACAATCGGAGGACGAATTCGACGGTTCGATGTACGCCATCAGCCTCGGCCGCTTCACGAGCGGTCTCGACGTCTACGCGAACTACTCGAAGACCGGCGAGGACATCCGGACGGACATGGGATTCACGCCGCGAGTGGGGTACACACACTCAGAGGTCGGCGCGGGTCACACGTGGCAGCGTGAGGCCGGCAGCTGGTGGACCTCGCTGAACCTCGGTGGGTGCTACACGTACGAGGCGTATGAGGATGAGACCCCACGGACCCGCGGGTACAACATGTGGTTCAACTACGACGGGCCGAAGCAGTCGGACGCCAATGTCTACGGATGGCTTGGCAAGCGCAAGCACGGGGGAGAGGAATTCGAGACGTGGAACGTCAGTGCAGATGCGAGCTACTGGCCGACCGGGTCACTCTTCATCGCTGTCAACGGCTCGTACGGCACGTCGATCGACTACGCGAACGCACAGACCGGCACGTCGATGAGCGTGGAGCCGACGGTCGAGTTCAAATTCGGACGCGGACTCTCGGCCCGGATCGGGCACACCTACGAGCAGTTCGACGTCGATGACGGACGGCTCTACTCCGCCAACCTGACGTACTTCGGGACCGTCTACCAGTTCACGCGGCGGATGTTCCTGCGCGCGATCGTTCAGTACGAGGACTATGCGTACAACCTCGACAACTACCCGGACGTCTACTCGCAGTTCTACAGCCCGGAAGAGAGCGGTCTGGCGACGCAGGTGCTCTTCTCGTACAAGATCAACCCGCAGACCGTCTTCTTCCTCGGGTACTCCGACGGTCACTTCGGAACTCAGGAGTTCGAGTTGACACAGGCCGAGCGGACGGTCTTCGCGAAGATCGGATATGCGCTGGTTCTGTAGCGGCTTCGCTCGCGGCGTACGGACGGCCGCGTGCTGCCGAGCACGATCGAACACGACGAAGCCCGGGATCTCCGTGAGGTCCCGGGCTTCCTGAGTTACACTGCGTGTCGCCGTACGTTACCGGTAGAGCGCCTTGATGCTGCCCCAGCTCGTTGACTCGACCGGGTCGTAGTAGTAGTCGTGAAGCTCCTTGATGAGCATGGCCGTGGTGTCCATGACCCAGACTGTCCGCGTTTCGCGCGAGACGTGGCCGATGGCGAGCGAGACGTAATCGCCGGAGTCCGGAGGGATCCACGCGTACTCGGAGTCCCCACCCATGCGTGTGAAGACCGAGATCAAGTTGTCCGCCACGCTCGAGTTGTACAGCCGGCCGGTCGCCGCGTCGAAGTCGAGGCCTCCTTCGCTGACGCCCCACGGCATGTAGAACGCATTGACGAAATTGAAGTTGGCATCGAACTCAGAAAACGTGGAGCCGGCGCCCATGAGCCAGAAGTGGCCACCATCGTGGGTGATCGCCGAGGCCCGGTCCACGTGGTCGCCGACGTCGTACGTGTTCAGGTGCGTCCCGTCCGTCGTGAACGAGCGGACGCGCGTGTAGTACGGGGGCGTCCCTCCGCGGTCCGGCTCGAGGATGTAGAGGGTGCCCGAGCGCTGGTCGTCCTGCGATCCGACGTAGCAAATGCCGCAGGCAGAGTATTCGAGAGAAGGGGCGCCGATCGACTCAGGGACGTTGAAGATGAGCGTGGCGACCCCGCTCGTCGTGATCGTATAGACGTTGCCCGTGTACCAGTCCGTGTGAAAGAGCGTCCCCACGCCGTACTGGTCCTCGATGTAGTCGAGTCCGTACGAAGACGCCCCCGGGGGCGCGAACGAGCGGACGACGTCCAGCTCACCCGACTGTGCGGCGGCGGGCGATGTCACGGCGAGAACGGTGAGAACAGCCATGATGGCCGGTAGAGACCGAAGGATTCGCAGTGCTGTCATGTGGCGGACCTCCTGAATCCGAGGCAGACGTGATCTGACATGGACAAGGACAGAACTTCGACCATACACCCGCTGCTCGAACACCGTCAACGCTCAGCTTGGGGCAATCTGTGTTCTTTCGCGGTGTCGAGGGCCATGGTAGTATCTTGCTTTCATCGTTGAACTGCGGTCAGGTATCCGATACATCATGGACGAGGAGTGACGCGTGTCGATGCGTGTCTGGGACAAGAACTTCGCGGCTGTCGTGTCGCTCGTGGCGAGTCCGCCTGTGCTGACCATCGTCGCGATGGCCACTCTGGCGTGGCAGTCGTTCGAGCCCGGTGTCTGGAACTGGGTTTGGCTCCACTCCGTCATTGCCGTGATCATCCCGCTGGCGTACCTCGTCCAGCTCGTGCGACGCGGTCGCGTCAGCGACATCGACATCGAGTCGCGGAAGGAGCGGTTTGGCCCGCTCGGCGTCACTGTCTTCTGCACCGCGGTCGCGTGGCTGGTGTTCTACCTGCGGGGCGCCCCGGCTCCGATGACGGTTCTCGCCGGCGTGCTCTTCGCTCAGACCGCCATCATCTTCGCCACCACGTTCTTCTGGAAGATCAGCGTCCACTGCGCCTTTGCCGGGCTCGCCGGCATCCTCGCCGGCGGACTCACAGGGTCAGCGGCTCCCGCCGTTGTGACCGTCACGCTCGTGAGCTGGTCACGCTGGCGTCTCGACCAGCACACACCGGCGCAGGCCGTCGCGGGCACTCTGCTCGGCGTGCTCTCAGCTGTGGTCGTGGGCGTTCTTGCGTAGGGTGAATCGTGGATGCTCTGGCATCGTGGATGCTCTGGCATCGTGGATGCTCTGGCATCGTGGATGCTCTGGTGAAGAGGGCTGTCCCCTGGCAGTGCGAGATGTGAAGTGGTGCCTGCTCAGCGGTTTCTGTAGATCCCCTTTATCGCTCCCCAGGTCAGCTGCTGAACCGGCGAGTCGCAGTCGCCGCACGCGGAGTCGTGCGCGCCGACCGAGACCCCCCAGGGGTTGTTCGCAACGATGCACTTCGAATTAGAGCAGAGCGTGAGGTCACCCGTGGCGAGCCCGCAGAGAAGCGGGTCTTCGAACAGGTTGTCGGTGTGGACGCCGCAGAGGCTGTCGCCGCCAGCGTTGCCGAAGACGATGCAGTGCGTGATGGTCGGGTCGTAGAGGGGATGTGCGCAGGTGAACCCGGTGCCCGACTCGTCGAACGCGAAGATGCACCGTGAGAAATCGATCTCAGCCATGAGCGAGTAGACGCCGCCGCCGTTGTTCCCGACGAAGGAGCAGCCACGGACGACGGGGTAGTTGTAATTGCTCTGGAAGTAGGCGCCCGCTCCGTAGTCCGCGGTGTTGCCGAAGAACGAGCAGTCCTCGATCGACGTCTCCGCGTCGTGGTAATAGATGGCCCCGCCTCTGTCGGCCGTGTTGTTCCGGAAGAGACAGCCGAGGACGACCGGGATCTCGGTGGGAGTCTCCAGGGAAAGCGCGCCGCCGTTCGTCGCCATGTTGTCGATGAACATGCACCCCTGGATGCTTCCCTCATAGCAGCTTGCGTAGACGGCGCCGCCATCCGTGGCGGTGTTGCCCGTGAACGTGCAGTCGAGGATGGCGGGGGAGGCGCTGCTGGATGCGAAGATCGCGCCGCCGTTGTCGCCCATGCACGATTCGAAAACGCAGTCTCTGATGGTCGGCGCGGCGGCCGAGATGTAGATGCCGCCACCGTTGCCTGTCAGACCTGTTCCGTTGCGGATCGTGAACCCGTCGATGATGGCAGTCGTGTCGTCGGGAGAATCCAGATAGAACGCGCGCCCGAGTGATTCGCAGTCGATGACCGTCTCGACGGCGGCCCCGGAAGACGTCACCGTGACGCAGAGGCCGCCCGTGTCTATGTTGATGTTGCCT
>CAZNHF010000200.1:0-4131 GCA_964572375.1 uncultured bacterium
CCTTGAGCATCTGCGCACCCATGTTCTCGTAGGGATGCTCGAGGTCGATCTCCTTGGCGATCGTGACACCGTCATTCGTGATGACGGGAGACCCGTACTTCTTATCGAGCACGACGTTCCGGCCTCTCGGGCCGAGCGTCACGCGGACCGCATCCGCGAGCTTGTCGACGCCACGGCGGAGGTGTTCGCGTGCTGTGGAATCGAATTCAATCTGCTTCGCCATACCGCTCTACTCCCCGTCTTGGCAGGATCCTAGAGGATCGCCAGGATGTCATCGTCCTTCATGAAGAGATACTCCTCGCCGTCGACCGTGATCTCGCTGCCCGACCACTTGCCGAAAAGCACCTCGTCGCCCACCTTGACGTCAATCTCGATCCGCTTGCCTTCGTCGGTCATGCGGCCCGGGCCCCTGGCGACGACCTTGCCGCGCTGGGGCTTCTCCTTGGCCGAGTCCGGAACGATGATGCCGCCCGCGGTCGTCTGTATTTCCTCCTCGAGCCTCTTGACGAGAACCCGATTGGACAGCGGCTTGATACTGATCTTCTTCGCTGCCATCTCTCTCCTCCTTGAGCGATGTTGACCTGCGTTCCTTCGCTTCCTGACTTCACTCCTTCGCCGCCTCCCGGTCGCGCACGCCAAGCCCTCGCCGGGAGAAGCGGGACAAGGCAGTGCGACCGGTTAGCAGTCGTCTTGTCAGAGTGCTAATCTAACCGAAGCGCTTGAGGGGTGCAAGGGGTTTTTCGCGGGAATCCTACTGTTCGGTCACCTTCTCATAGATGATGGCCAGACCCATGAGCGTAAGATCCGGCTCGATGCGATCGATGGTCTCCGACAGCGGAGCGATCGTGGGAGCCAGCCCGCCGGTCGCGAGCACGAGGGGCTTCTCCCCCATCTCAGCCGAGAGCCGCTTCACAATGGCGTCGACCTGTCCGGCCGCACCGAAGATGATGCCGGCGCGCAGCGACTCGTCGGTGGACCGGCCGATCGCCGACTCGGGCGCGTCCATCCTCACCCCGTGAAGGAGCGCGGCCCGCCTGAAGAGGTTCTCGCTCGATGTCATCACCCCGGGAGCGATGGCTCCTCCCGCGTAGTGACCCTTCGCCGTGATCACGTCGAACGTCGTGGCGGTCCCGAAGTCGACGACGATCGCCGCCTTCCGGGTGATCTTCCGGACGGCAACGGCGTTCGCGAGCCGGTCCGCCCCAACCTCCGTGGGATCGTAGTAGTCGATGATGATGTCGAGTTCGAGGTCCGAGCGAACGATGACAGGCGGGAGTTTGAGCATCTCGCGCGACATCTGCTCGAGTGCACCGGTGATCGGCGGGACAACCGAGCAGATCACGACACCCGATATCTCCTCGATCCCGGCGCACGCCTGCTCGCAAAGCTGATGGACCAGGAGCCAGTATTCATCCGCCGTGCGGTCGCGGTGCGTGCTGATGCGCCAGCTCGACAGAACCTTCCCGCCTCGCAGGAATCCGAAAACCACGTTCGTGTTGCCTACGTCGATTGCCAGCAGCATGTTTCCTCCGAATCGAGCCGGTCTCCTGAAGCGGCGACTCTACGCCGACAGCAGGTACCGCACGAGGATCCCTGTTCCGACCGCCACGAGCATGCTCGCAAGCGTCCCGATCAGGTAATAGTCGGCGAAGTGCTTGTCGTCGAGTTCCTTGAATCGCGCGATCGACTTCGCCGCGATAACGAAGCCCAGCGCAGCCCACTGGCCAAAGAGCACCAACGCGAAAACCAGAGTGCGTTCCAGGCAGCCAATCATCGCCCCCATCTTGTACTTGCTGGCTCTCGTCCTTGCGCGCTCCGGCACAATTCCGCGAACCCTGATCGCCAACTCCCGCCGTTCGGGAAACGCCGCGTCGACCTCAAGTACTATCTCGCCGGGCTCGGTCGGGACATCTCCGTTCTTGGCCGCCGCCGCGTTCCCATCCTCCTGGCCGCCCCCTCCCGGGACCGCTTCAGGGTACTGCAGTAGCAGCTTCTTAACGACCGCAGTGCCACCCTTCCAGTTCACGGCAAGCCCACCAGCCACGGCCAGGCACTGCCCATAGTGTCGAAGCGCACCCTCGGACAGTGCGGGCATGAGCAAGCCAGAGATGGTTGCCGCCCGTGCCCCTCCTGTGAGCACGTGCCACAGAATGAGGATCGATATGACATGCACCGCCTGATCGAGCAGCAACCCGGTCAGCTCACGATTGTCGTCCTCCCGGACGAACTCCCGACGCGCGACATCTGTCAGCGTGTGTACTGCGGCCAGCACGACGAGTCCGATCAGCAGCTCAATCGTCAGCAAGGGAAGCGCCACAACAACATGGGTGAGCAGTGTTGCCAGCCCGTGCATCGTCATCGCGAGATTGCTCGTAGCCTTCCTTGTGGCGATGCCGTCTGTCTGCGCGACAAAATCCGCCAGAAAGTGACCAGCGAGGAGAGCTATCAGCAGCGTGTTCGCACTGGTCCACACCATCAGGAGAGCCTCGTCCGTCGGGTGGATTCGTCCTCACTGCTATCCTCCGAAGTTGAGAGCAACATCGTCACGAGATCCTCCCCTTCGAGGAATTGCTCGTACAACGCCGACTTGAGTGCCTTGCTGACTGTCGCTTCCGACACCCGACGGTCGCGTGCGACGGTCTTTCGCTCGGTAGCCTCGCGCGCGGCGAAGACGGTCTCCGCCTGTACGCGCGTCCACTCCCAGCGGATGCCACCCATCAGTCGCAGGATCCCGTTTAGCAGTCGGTCCCGTTCCGATCCGAAGCCCGACACCGTAATCCAACGGTCCTCACGTTTCCCTCGCTCTATGGCATCCCGCGCCTCGTGAAACGCCTGGCCGTCCATTCCGATTGCGTCGGGCAGAAGCGGGGTCTTCAGCGCACCAAGACCAATCCCGTACCTCGTTCGCACGCCCCTCAGGCTCTGCTCCAATGCTGCAACAACCTCAAATGCATGGCTCGGTCTCCCAAGAAGGCCCTGGAACTCGTCACCTAGCGTCACGACGAACCGCGCCTCAATCTCGTGTCGCCATTCGCTGTTCACGGACTTCAACCCACTGACGAGCCTTCCCTGCGCCTGCTCCCGATCCTTCAGCTGCCGTGATCCCACGAAGTCTCCGATTATCGCTACGTAGGTTCGGTCCGACGATCTGTTCATAGTTAGCCCTTTTTGACCAATTTCGCCTGATTTGCCTTTTTTGGCTAAGTGGGACCATCCCGAAGATGACTTAGCTGTATTCGGCTAATTCGCACTACTTAGCCATATTGGGCTAAGTACCATCCCCGTGTCAAGGCTCATCCTGGAGACCGGTATCACTGTCCCACAGAATCCCAAGGCTGACATCCCCGTGCGGAACGAAGACGACGCTCTCACCGACGACGTCGACGACGAGCGCTCCGTCGTCTCGGATTTCCGTCGCCATCCCCTCCAGTCGCTCCCCATCGCGCATCACAACGACGCGTCTCCCAAGTTCGAGCGACCGCTCGCGCCACTCCGGAACGAGCGCCCTGAGTCCCGCTGTTGCCGCCGCTCTCAGTCTGGACTCGAGTTCCGCCAGCACGCCGTCAAGAAGCTCCGCGGTATCTACCGTCGCTCCAGCTTCGACACAGAGCGATGTCGTTCGGTAGCACTCCGCTGAAGGAAGGCACTCCGCGCTCACATTCGCGTTGATCCCGATCCCGAGCAGCACGACTCCGCCAACGGTCTCGGCCATCACGCCCCCGAGCTTCGCGGGCCCGCCGAGCGTCGCACCTCCAACGTAGAGATCGTTCGGCCACTTCATCCGAACGTCGAGGCCTGCGACGGCCGAACACGCCGCGGCCGCCGCGAGCGCGGCCGCCACGGTGAGCTCGGGCATCACGGTGAGCTCGGGCATCACGGCCGGTCGCGATGTCCCCTCCGGTCCGATCACAACGGAGAACCAGAGGCCGCCCCGCGGTGACTCCCAGCGATGTCCGCGCCGGCCACGCCCCGCCGACTGTTCAGCCGCGACCACAACGAGTCCGTCCCCGGCGCCCGCGCGAACGCGCTCGCGCGCCAGGTCCATCGTGGACGTGACGATGTCGTGGAATTCGATCGTCCAGCGGGTGCTCACGGCGCATCCTCATCAAAGAGGAGTGACAGGTCGAGCGC
>CAZNHF010000201.1:0-4126 GCA_964572375.1 uncultured bacterium
CTCGTGGCCGGGTAGTACATCCCGTCGGGTCCCTCGAAGGTCCCGCACAGATCGGCGAGCTGGTTCTCGTAGTTGTTGCGGATCGAGACGAGCTCCGCCTGGAACATGGCGCTGTCCGTCTCGTACTCCCGGTTCTTCTCGAGGGCGATGACTTCCTTCTCGGCCGCGAAGTCGGCCTTGCTCCACGCCGACACGATGAGCCTGTCGAACGCGCTCTCGCTGCCGGCGGGATCGTGCTCGTGGTGAATTCGCATGTCCGCGATGCCGAACTCGAGCTGACGCATCATGTTCGTACCGGCACGGAACGTGCGCGCGGCCACGATCTTCTCGAAGAGCGCTTCCGGAAGCGGCTCGCCCGTTTCGAAGTGCGCCGTCATCCCCAGAAGCGTCGGATGGTTGTAGCACCAGTTTTCCATGAACTGGCTCGCCAGCTCGACCGAGTCCCACTCGACACCCTCGAGCCCCGCGACGTCGGCGTAGTCGACCCTCGTAAGCATCGACTGAAGACCGTGCCCGAACTCGTGGAAGAGGGTCTCGACCTCGCGGAAGCTCATCAGCGACGGCCTGTCCCCCACCGGAGGCGTCCCGTTGCACGTCAGGAGCACGACCGGGAGCCGGAGCTTGCCGTCCATCCAACGGCGCGACAGGAGATCGTTCATCCAGGCGCCGCCGCGCTTCTCCTGCGGCCGCGAGTATGCGTCGAGGTAGAAGGTCGAGATCGGGGCGCCTGCCTCGTTCTTCACGACGAAGTACCGTACGTCCTTGTGCCAGACGGGAGCCTCTCCATCCGCAGCCTCGATTTTGATACCGAAGAGACGCTCGGACAGCGAGAAGAGACCGTCAAGGACGCGAGGCATCGGGAAGTACGGTCTAAGCTCATCGTCGGTGTAGTCGAACTTCTGCTCGCGCAGGCGCTCCGACCAGAACGCGGTGTCCCAGTGTGTGACCTCACCGTCGAACCCGCTCTCCGCCGCGAGCGTTCGGACGGCTTCGAGGTCGGCGTCGGCGTGCGACTTCGATGCGCCCGAGAGTTCGTCGAACATGCGGCGCACCGCCGCAACGTCAGGAGCCATCTTCTCGGACAGACTCAGATCGGCGAATGTGTCGAAACCGAGAAGGTTCGCCTTCTCCTTCCGGAGGACGAGCTCGCGGCTGATGATCCCGGTGTTGTCCAATTCGCCGGACGAGGCGCGCGTTATGTGCGCGCGATAGACCGACTCGCGTTGCGAGCGGTTCCGGCTGTGCTGGAGAAACGGACCGAAGCTCGGATGGTCGAGCGTGATGCGCCAGGGACCGCGCTCCGAGTCCGGCTCGCCCGCATCGTCCTTCGACTGCGCGTACGACTGCGCCGCGAGCTGACGGAGCGACTGCGGCCACCCCTCTGCGTCGGCCGGGTCGGTGACGATGAGCTCGAACGCCTTCGTGGCGTCGAGCACGTGGTTCTGGAAATCGGTTGAGAGCTTCGAGAGCTCGTTCTCGATCTCCTGGAAGCGCTCTCGTTTCGCACCGTCGAGTCCGACACCCGCATGCTCTGCGTCGCGCAGACGGATCTCCACCGCCCGATGCTGCGCCTCATCGAGGTTCTCCCACTCCGGCCCCTCCCGGAGCGCCTTCAGCCCGTCGTAGATCGGGCGGCTCTGCTTGAGCTTGAGCCGGATGTTGACGACACCGGGCAGCACCTCGTCGTGCGCAGCGCGGAGCTCGTCGGAGTTCTGCACGGCCATCAGGTGCTTGACCGGACCCCAGGAGTATTCCATCGGGATCTCGAGGTCGGAGAGCGGCTCCATGAGCCCTTCCCACGTGGGCTCGAGACTCCGCTCGAGGTTCTCGATCCCCTCCTCCATCGTCGCGATCACCGCAGTCATCGCGGGCACGACGTGCCCGGCGCGGATATCGTCGAACGCGATCTTTGTTCCGGTGGCCCTCAGAAGCGGGTTCCGAGCGTCTCCTGCAGTCTTGCCGTCGGTCATTGGTGGTCCTCTCGTGGCGGTCGCCCCGGTCATGCCGGACCGGGTTCGATCAAGGGAATGTCCTGGAATACAGGGGCCTCGACCCGTGCCAGCGCCGAGGTGACGTATCGAGTAGATACTATGCTACTACGGCGCGGCGGGGGTGACAACCGGCGAGGATGGGCTTCCACGGGGCTAGACTGAGACGCGCTCCAGCCACCTGTAGAGCGGCATCATCTGTTTCCAGCGGTCGAGGCAGTAATCGAGGAGCGCGGGCTTCGTGAACTCCTTCGGGATGCGCCCTTCGGCGACACCGCCCATCCCACTGTATCTGAGGAGTTCGGCACGCGGGTGGTCGGGCTCGTACCCGCGAGGGACCCGCTTGTAATGGGGCTCGCCGATGGCGCAGCCGGGATTCCCTGTGACCTTCTTGACAGCACGACTCAGCGCGGCGCCACTCTTTGGATCGGCGACGGCCTCGCGGTAGGCCCGGAGCTGTCCCGGCGTGAACTGGTACATCCCGACGGCGAGCATCATGTTCGGCGGCTCGACGTGGAAGTAGAATCCGCGGCTCTCCATCTTCTTCGCCCGGCCGTCCCAGAGCAGGATACCGAGATGGGTCTTGTACGGCAGCTTGTCCCTGCTGAACCTCGTGTCGCGATAGATGCGGAAGATGGAGCCCGCGCCGTTCGTCCGCGTGTCGGGAACGATCCCGGGGGCCATGCTGCGAAGCCTCGCGCTCATGTCGGTAACGAACGCGAGGGCCGGGGCGATGACATGCTCCTGATAGTCGGCCTTGTGCGACTCGAACCAACGCTTGTCGTTGTGGGCGACGAGTTCGCGATAGAAGCTCACTGTCTCCTTCGAGAACCCGGTGAACGATACTTCCGGCATGCTCCCTCCCTTGCGCACCGAGCCGTTTCCCTTGTGCACCACGCTGCTCCCCTTGCGACGTGGGCTCTTCCGCGTGCGGTGCGCGCTCCCCGGCCCGCGCCAGCCGAACCGATCGAGGTCGATCGCGCCGTTCGCGCCGAACACGACGCCCTCCGCCTCGAGCATCGCCCGCTGCACGTCCGCGCCGGGACGAACGCTCACGCGCCCCTGGCTGTTGATGACGCGATGCCACGGCACACGATCATCCGGACGCACCGCCGCCATGGCGTAGCCGGCCATCCTTGGCGTGCAGCCGCCGGTGATGGCCGCGAGCTGACCGTACGTCGCGACTGTGCCCCTCGGGATACTCTTCGCGAGCGTGTGGATGCGGGCGTGCGCGCCCGCGGAGTGGGTGGCCTTCGAAGACGCCATCTGGATTCCTGTGTTCGCGTGGTCTGCTGCGAGGTCCCTAGAATTCGAATCCGGCGCCGATGGCGAAGATCGGGACGTAGCCGAAGTCACCGTTGATCTGACTCGCCATCTCGACTCCGATCTCCGGTCTGAGATAGAACGCGCCGAGATCGAGCGACCAGCCGTTGATGAGGCCGAAGCGGTGGAGCAACCACGTGTCGTTGAGATCCTCGAGCGCGCCTTCGGGGAAGACGATCTCGATGGAGTCAATGCTGTACCGGGCGATGCCGGAGACCGCGACGACGTCGTTGAACCGATAGGTCACGATGAACGGGAGCTCCCCGCCGAACGAATGGACCGCGGCGATGTACTCCTCGAGCGAGCCCTCGTCATCGTCGTCCGACTCGGTCGTCACGAACGTGATACCTGGGGCTATCGCCATCGCGAGACCTGCGTCCCTCTCAGTGAGGCGTCGCTTCACGTAGAATCTGCCACCCAGCCCGCCGACGGACGCCCAGAGCTTCGCGTTGAGCTCGGTGCCCTCCGCGAGACCGAAGCCGAGCTTCAACCCCCACGCCTCGCCCGCGGCCATCCCGGTGGCGACGAACGTCTCGCTGTCATCATCCTCCAGGAAGATGAGCGACGTCATCTCGAGACCCATGTTGTAGTCGGCACCGAGCTTGAGGTGCCCGGGCTCAATGGTCTCGGCCGTCTCCATCACCGAAGTGCTCATGACGGCGCAGCCGGACGTGAGGATGAGTGCGACGAGAGACACCGCCGCAGCGAGCGGTCGCACGAAATGCGTCATGCCGATCTCCTGAATGCTTCTATCCTCCGACTGAACGCTCCTGTCCCGCGACGCGGCTACGCGGCGAGGTTGTACAGGAAGTGAA
>CAZNHF010000202.1:0-4120 GCA_964572375.1 uncultured bacterium
TGGTCGACACGCGTGTCTGTTCGATCGACCGCGACTGGTCGGGTCTGCGCTTCGTACGCCGGCGCGATTCGCAGAGCGACTATGCGCCGATGTGGCCTCCGCAGATCGTCTCCGGAGAGACTCCCGGGAGCGGACCGACGAAGAAGGACCAGCCGGACGTGGACCCGTGCCCGGCGGACTGCATCCAAATGGTAGAGAGAGACGAACAGGAGGAGTGATGGGCGAGTCGGAGAGGGCGCCCGGCACGAAGGCGCTTCAGGACGAACTCGAGCAGTTCCGCAAGGAGAAGGAACAGATCAAACGGCTGGTCGGCCAGATCGGCGGAGCCACGTCGAACCGCCGCGACTCAGCGATGAACGTCGTGTTCGTAGTGCTGATCTTCGGTCTGTTCGTAGTCGATGTGCTCAGACACGTCATGCACATGGACGTGCCGCTGCCGCCGCTGTTCTCTGTTGAACTCGGCGTTCTCCTCGTCTCCGTCAAGATTATTTGGATGATCCACAAGCAGACCAAGGTGGAGCACTTCCAGTTCTGGATTCTCAACTCCATCGAGTTCCGTCTCAACGAACTCGGCAAGAGGATCCGCTCCATCGAGGACCTTCTCACTCGACCGGAAGGGACAACCGATGTCTGAGGCAAGAGGAAGAGTGGAGGGAGCTCACGCGGAACACGACGTGCGGTTCTATGGACTCTCGACGTGTGTGTGGTGCAGGAAGACCAGACGGTATCTCGAAGATGCCGATGTGGCGTTCGACTTCACCTACCTCGATCTGCTCATGGGTGACGAGAGGGCCGATGCTCTCGCTGCGGTGAAGAAGTGGAATCCAGCGGTGACCTTTCCGACCATCGTCATCGATGACGAGAAGGGCGTCACCGGCTACAGTCCGGACCAGATCAAGGAGATCCTGGGACTGTGAGCGACGAGACGCGCTGCACACCGGAAGATGTCGACGAGCTGTACGCGAAGCTCGAGCGCGAGGCCGAGGCGCACGGGTACGATCTCAACCCGGACCGCGAGTTCACGCGTGAACTCGTGGAGGGACTGGCGTGCAACGCGAAGAGATTCGGCTACCCCGTCTGCCCGTGCCGGCTTGCGTCCGGTGTGCGAGGAGATGACCTCGATATCATCTGTCCGTGCGATTACCGCGATCCGGATCTTGCGGAGCACGGCTGCTGCTACTGCTCGCTCTACGTGAGCGAGGCCGTGCTCGAGGGGCGAGGCGCCCCACATTCGATCCCGGAGCGGCGACCTTCGGAGGATGAGCGCGCGCGCCCGGCAGCGCCCGGCGATTCCACATCGCGCGTTCAGCCGGCTCCAGCGGTCGATGCGGCCGGCCACGTCCTGCTTGCATCCGGAACACCCCCGCAACCCCTCGCGTTTCCCGTCCTGCGATGCCGCGTCTGCGGCTATCTGTGCGCCCGCCAAGAGCCGCCCGGCAGGTGTCCCATATGCGGGGCCACAAGCGACCGGTTCGAACGGTTTCTCTGACAGAGCTGCCTAATACACAATGAGCTGCCCACAATGAAGCCGGGTCCTGCGGTTTTGTGCCTCCGCCCGGCCGTTTCGGCACTGCGTATGCAAACAGTGGTGCGGTTAGCAGTGAACCGTGAGAACGAGGCACACCATGAGCCACCAGGACCAGATCAACCGCTCGTGCTACAGCACCATGAAGATCGCGTCTTCGTATCTGCGCAGCAATCTGCAGATGCCTGAGGTGATGATCTTCATGGCCTACCGCGACGAGATCTGCGGAGCGAAGATCCTCGATATCGGCTGCGGGGCGGGACGAACGGCGGTCTTCCTGAGCAAGTGGGCAGGCTCCTACACGGCCATCGATTACGCCGAGGGGATGGTGGCGCTCTGCGAGGAGCGGTGCCCCGGAGTGGATGTCTCGGTTGGCGATGTGCGGGACCTGAGGCGGTTCGAGGACGGTACGTTCGATACCGTCGTGTTCGCCAACAACGGATTCGATTCGCTCGTTCACGCGGACAGGCTCAAGGGCTTCGCCGAGATGCGGCGCGTTCTCAAGAACGGCGGGCTCCTCATCATCTCGACGCACAACCGCGACTACGGCCCCGCGACGCGCCAGCCGAAGTACGACTTCACCCTGGACCCGTGCGCCGCGGCGAAGCGACTCGTCCGTCATTGGCGCTGCACGCGCAACCGGAGGCTCAACAGGAAGTACGAACTCGCAGAGGACACCTACCGCATCATCAACGACCCCGCGCACAACTACAGGCTCGTGACGTACTACATCACCGTTCCCGGCCAGATCAAGCAGTTCGATTCGCTCGAATTCGAGTCCATGGAAGTCTACGACCTCGGCGGGGAAGTGCTCGACCCGACGGTCGCCAACACGGGCAACCCGTGGCTCTGGTACGTTGCGCGCAAGCGTTGATCAGGGATCCGAGCTCGGGATCTCCGGGCGCACCATGACAGATTTCTCTCTGCTGATGACCGCGAGGCCGGGTTTGGCGCCCCGCGGTTTTCGCACGTGGCGCTTCTCCGTGTAACTCACTGAGACTTTCGACGAACGGCCCGCCTTGCTGTGGAAGGCAGCAATCGCCGCGGCCTCGAAGATCGCCTGCTTGTCAGGGCGGCGGTCGCCGTCCGGTATGCGGAGGACGACGTGCGACCCGGCCACCTGGCGTGCATGGAACCAGAGGTCGCCCGGCCGTGCGACTCTGTGTGTGAGAACGTCGTTGTCGCGGTTTGCCTTTCCGACGAGGACCTCCCAGCCACCGCTGATGTGGTAGGTCCGGTAGTGCGCACGCTCCTCGGGCTTTGCCTTCCGGCCTCGTGCGGTGACCGGTCGTGCAAATTCCTCCTCGAGCTCATCGAGCTTCTTCCCATCAGCCGCCTCTGCCGATTCGATCGCCTTCATGAGCTCCGCGATCTCCGACTTGAGCGACGCCAGCCGTTCGGGGGCGCGTAGGCCTCGCCTTTCGGCCTTCTTCGCGCGCCGGAAGTACGTCTCGGCGTTGTCCTGCGGCGTGAGTCTGGGGTTGAGTTCGATCTCGACCCGCGTGACTCCGTCGTAGTCCTCGAGCGTCGCGGTCACCTCGCCGCGTCTGATGTCACGCTTCCGAGCGAGGAGGAGCTGGCCCTTCGCGCGGTATTCGGCCGCGCGATCCGCATCGGCGATCTCGGCTTCGACCTTCGTTACGGCCCGACGCTTCCGTCGGAGCTGCCGCGCGAGCGCCTTGAGGACTGTGTCGCGACGCCTCGATGGACCGAGGTCGGCGAAGATGACCTCGAACGCGGTGAGTGCGGCCTCGTTCGCCGTGTCGAACCGCGTGTGTTCCCTGTCGGGGTGGCGCTCGGTGCCCGCAAGTCCGATCCGAACGTGCGGCCGATTGGCGTTGTCGGTCCATTCGGTGACGACGAACCCGTCTGCCGGCGGCGGCATGACGCCGCCGCGGTCATCCTCCGAGACAGGCCCGATGGTCAGACCGGGGTGTCGTCCGAGTTCGATCGTGGCCGTCCTCGCCGTCGTGAGTCCCGCGGGGCTCGTTCGCTCGAGCGCGAGTTCGACCGCAGAGGTCTCAGGGACCGCGCGCACGCTCTGAACGAGTGCGCCGGTCAGCTCACGGGTGAGTCGCGGATCCGCTTCGGACGTTCCGGCTTTGCCGACGGGCCTCCTGGCGAGGCAGATGAGCGGAAGAGCTCTGTCGACCGCGACGATGAGCCGGGCGTCGTCGACCTCGAGGACGAGCACTCCAGGCCCCGCGGACGTGACCCGTCGGATCCGGTTCCCGGTGATCGCAGGGGCGATCTCGTGCACGAGATGAGCGATGAGAGCTGCGTCCAAGGAGTTCCTCCGACTGTGATGCCGCTTCGACTGCGCGGGACAGTTTCACCGCACGGGTGCAACGCTGTTGCACCTTCGCGGAGTCTATCGCAGCAGCGGCGTGCCCGCAATGCCGGCCTCGCACCGGGCGCGGCGCGAGCCACGGGGAACATCGGCGCGGAGGGAAACGGCAGGCACCGCGGGAAATGCCCGAAAACCGGCGAATTGTTGACTGTGCGCGTCCCAGCCGGTATAGTATCAGGTCAACCCAGCTACAAGGAGGTTCGCGCCCGTGCTGAGGAGCATGACCGGCTACGGCAGCGCGGAAC
>CAZNHF010000203.1:0-4080 GCA_964572375.1 uncultured bacterium
CGCCGAACGGCGCGGTGATGATCCGGTCCTGGAGCCGCGACTCGGCCGAGAGGTAGCGGGCCTGCGCCGTCTCCAGGGCTCCGCGGGCCTGATCGAACTCCTCCTGCGAGACGAGATCCTGCTCGCTCATCATCTTCACTCGATCGAAGAAGCGCGTCTGCTCCTGCAGGTTCACTCGAGCCTCGTCGAGTGACGCAGACTCCTCGGCGTGTTCCAACTCGACGAGCACGTCGTCCTGCTCCACGTGCGCTCCATCCGAGAAGAGCACCTTCGCGACGCGTTCCGTCGCGGCCGGCGTGACCGTGACCGATTCGTTCGCTGAGACGGTCCCGATGGCCTCGGTGCGGTCAGCGAAGGCTCTTGCCTGAACGGTCTCGGTGACGACCGTCGTCGCGCCGCCTCCACGCTGCTGCTGTTGCGGTGCAGATCTCTTGAAGGCATAGTGCGCCGCGAATACGACCGCGATCGTCGCGGCTATGATGATGATGGGTCTCAGGAGTCTCATGATCCTCTCTTCCCGGTGTTCACTGGTTCGTTCACTGTTCGGGACCGGTCTTGCACGGCGTGGATTCCCGCCAGGCTGAACCGGAAGATGTGTTCGGCAACATAGTCGGCGTTATGTCCCTGCAACGGATCGCACGATGCGCCGTTTCCGTGCTGATGACGCGACCGAGACCGGTGCGGCATCAGGAGTCCGAAGCACTGTCCCTGAACGCTCCTGACGCACAGCGCGGTCTCGTCGTCGGTCGCGTCCGGACCGACGAGTTCGCGGACGACGCCGTAGAGCGCGTCGCGCAGCGGCTCGATCGACCGTCGCATGATCTCGGAGAGCAGCCCGGTCGGCGCGCCCCACTCCTTCAGGACGATGTCGAAGTCCAGACTCGCCGGGTCCATGATCCTGCGTACGAGGGCGCGGATCCTCCCGTGGAGTCTCTCCTCCGCCGTCGCCGTCGCGGGGACGGAGCCGTCGGGGGGATGGGTCGCGATGCTCAGCTCGAACGAGGAGCGCCACGCCTCCCGGTAGAGTTCCTTCTTGCTCCCGAAGTAGTAGTTGGCGGACGCGCCGTTGACGCCGGCTCGCCTGCAGATGTCGGCGACCCTCGTGTCATGGAAGCCCCTGGCGGCGAACACGCCGGCCGCCGCTTCGAGGATGAGCTGCTTCGTTCTCTCGCCGTCGCTTCGCCTGGTTGTCATGAGTTCCTTCGAGGAGTGGTCAATCAGCTGCCACCGGCAATTATAAACCGCCATTTGAAATAGTCAAAGGGAGTACCGCCCGAAGATGTGTGACCTGTGGCGTCATGGGATGGAGTGGCGACTGTCGAACCTACCAGTGGAAGACTCCTGCCAGGTCGAGTGCCGTATAGACGAGCGCCGCGGCGAGCACGATGCCCAGCACGCGAGCGCGGGCGGGGGTGCTGATCCATCTACGGATGAGTTGGCCGCCGAGCGCCCAGGTCGAGACGGACGTGAAGGACACGGCGGCCAGCAGCACGGGTGTCCATGCGAGGGTCCAGCGCTCGCCGAGGAGCGGCGCGAGGAATACGGAGTACATCGTCAGGCCGTAGAAGATGCACTTCGGATTGACGAACTGAAGGATGTAGCCGTTCCAGAACCGCAGAGGTCTGGCTTCCTCCGAGCTGTCGACAACCCTCCCGCTGCTCCGGTAGACGCCGATGGCCAGCCAGAGGATGTAGAGCCCTCCGATGACCCGCAGCGTCGGGGCGAGGGCCGCGATGTGCGTGCTCAGAAGTGTCGTGACGGCGCCGCAGAGAAGCATGAGCGTGAAGAACCCGGAGGCGATGCCCAGGATGAACGGCAGCGTCCGCCGGTATCCGTAGAGGGCGCCGCTCGAGGCGCACAGGATGTTGTTCGGCCCCGGCGTCAGCGTCGTGACGGCTGCGAAGATCACTGTTGCCGGGATGTTGACGCCCACGCGCGCATTCCTCCTGATGCCTGCTCGCCCTTTGCCATCCCCGTTCGGTCACTGTATCATGTCGGGTGACGTTCCCGCGCGTGATTCCGCGCCGAGGTTACTCATTCCGCCGGTTCCGGCGATCGGAGACCCTCATGAAGCTCGTCCGTGCCATCACCCTTGCCGCCCTTCTGATGCTCACTCTCGCCGTCCCGACCGTTTTCGCTGACACGGGTGCGGAGGTCCCTGCCGTTCCGCCGGAGCAGGGTTCGCTCACGGCGAACATCTACAACCAGGCCTCGGCCGAGTACCGCGCGTGCTGCATGACCATCTACGCGGCGGCAGCGTACCGGCTCGAGGAGGCGATGGAAGACGCGGACCCGCCGCTCGCGCGTCCCGCCGTCGTGATGGACCTCGACGAGACGGTTCTCGACATCTCGAGCTTCCAGACGTTCGTTTACGAGAACGAACTCAGCTACACGTCCGAGCTCTGGTCGGCTTACGAGCAGGAGGGAGTGGGTGAGGTGCTGCTCGTCCCGGGCGCCCGCGAGTTCATCGCGAGGGCGGAGGCGCTCGGTGTGAGCGTCGTCTATCTCTCGAACCGCAACGAGGCGAACCAGGAGTACACGGTTGCCGTGCTCGAGCGGCTCGGTCTGAATGTCGACGGCATCGAGGAGCGCCTCTTCCTCAAGGCTACCGGCGGTTCATCGAACAAGTCATCACGCCGCGACGCCATCAGCGCGCGGTACAACATCCTGATGATCTTCGGCGACAATCTCCGTGACTTCGCCGAGGTCTTCGCACCGGCGCGGCTCGGTGATGACGCGGTGACGGAAGACTACGTCCGCGCGATCGCTGCGCGGGATACCGCGGTCGACAACGCCGCCTGCCACTGGGGCGTTGACTGGTTCGTGCTCCCCAACTGCATGTACGGGGAGTGGGAGAAGCTCGTGCCGCCGAACCCGGTCGAGATCCTGCGGCCGACGAGGATGGTGACCCCGACCGCCCAGTGAGAGCAAGTCTCCTGCCTCAGCGCGTATCCTGCACAGACTGCGATGCTCATCCATCGTGCTGAGCGTGCATCAGAATCCCCTTGACCTCGAGCCTAAATCACGATAGATTCCTATCTAGTAATCTTCCCATGACAAAGGGTGTCGGATGCGCGTACCTGATGCAGAGATCGCCCGACGGCTCGAGCGGTTCGAGATGGGATGCAGGGACGCCGGACTCAAGGTGACGCACCAGCGTCTTGAGGTCTTCCGGGAGGTGGCCTCGACAACGGGGCATCCTGATGCGGAGACCGTATTCAACGGCGTGAGAGAACGCGTGCCGACCGTGTCGCTCGATACGGTCTATCGGACGCTCTGGCTGCTGGAGGACCTCGGACTCATCTCGACGCTGGGGCCGAGGCGAGAGCGGGCGCGGTTCGACGCGAATCTCGATTCGCACCACCACTTCGTGTGTGAGAACTGCGGGCTCGTCCGCGACTTCAAGGACGAGGAGTACGATGCTCTGACCGCACCGGCGAGCGTGAGACGCATGGGTTCGGTTTCGAGCATCAGTGTCGAGGTCCGCGGCGTGTGCGCCGAGTGCGCGAAGCGACGGAGTGGCAATGAGGAGTCGACGTGACGGCAACACGTGAACAGGCGGGCGTGCCGCGCGTGATCAAGTACCTCCTGATCACAGTCGGTTTCGTCTGCGTCGGCCTCGGCACGGCCGGTATCTTCCTGCCCCTTCTGCCTACGACGCCGTTCCTGCTCCTTGCGGCCGCCTGCTTCGCGCGCAGCTCCGAGCGCTTCTATGACTGGCTCATGACGAACAGGTGGGTTGGAGGCTACGTCCGGAACTACACCGAGCACAGGGCAACCACGATGGCCACGAAGGTCGGGAGCATCACGATGCTGTGGTGCTGTCTTGCTCTCGCGGGCCTCTTCTTCACCAACGGCTGGTTGGTTCGCAGCCTTCTTCTCGTTATCGCCGTCGGCGTGACCATCCATCTCGCGAGTCTCAATACGATCACCGCGCAGGACGTTGAGCGGTTGGCAGCAGTGACGCAGGAGGAACGGTTCAAGGCGAAGCAGGGGTAGACGGCCGCGCCTTGCCACAGACAGTCGAAAGGAGTGTGTGGGATGGGGAACGAGAAGGACTCGTGCGTTCAGGCCGCCGGC
>CAZNHF010000204.1:0-4041 GCA_964572375.1 uncultured bacterium
CCTCTGAAAGAGGCACCATGGCGAAGCTCGGTTCCATCGTGCTCGGCGTCGTGCCGTGCCGTCTCGGCTCGACGAGGTTCCCCGGGAAGCCGCTGGCGCGGCTGGCGGGACGTCCGCTGGTCGAGCACGTCCTGAGGCGACTGAACGCTGCGTCGAGCGTGGACGGCACGCTGGTCGCGACCGACAGCGATGAGATCGCGGCACGCGTTCGCGAACTCGGAGGGGACGTGGCGCTCGTGACAGAGCCGTGTGCGACCGGAAGCGACCGGACCGCTGCAGCGGTCCGCGATTGGACCGCGGAAGTGTTCGGCGGACGCGTGGCGGACGTCGTCGTGAGCCTCCAGGTCGACCAACCCCTGATCGACCCGTCCGACGTCGACAAGGCGGTCGGTCTCCTGGACGCGGGGTTTGACATCACAACGCTCGCATATCCCTGCTCCGACGAGGAGGGGTACCTGAGCCGCGATGTCGTCAAGGTGGTGGCTGCGCCCGATGGAAGAGCTCTCTACTTCTCGCGAGCCCCGGTCCCGTCGTCCAAGTCGGTCCCCGTCGAAGCGGAGTCTGCGGCTGCCCTGGCGGGGGGAAACGGGTTGTATCTCCATCACGTTGGTCTATACTGCTTCCGTCGTTCGGCCCTCGAGCGATTCGCGGCGGCGCCGCGGGGGAGGCTCGAGACGACAGAGTGTCTGGAGCAGCTCAGGGCGCTCGAGATGGGGCTCTCGGTCGGGGTGGCTATCGCCGACCGCGGCAGGCAGGGAGTGGACCGGCCTGAGGATCTCGACGCTCTCGAGGAGCTTCTCTCATCCGGCGAAGTGGATCTCTCGCTGTAGATGCCGTACACCGACACCGAGAACGGGAGGCGCGCGTGCCGAAGTTTGTGTTCGTGACCGGTGGTGTTGTGTCAGCGCTCGGCAAGGGCATCGCCTCCGCATCGATCGGTTATCTTCTCAAGAGTCGCGGTATCTCCGTCACACTGCAGAAGCTTGATCCGTACCTCAATGTCGATCCCGGCACCATGAGCCCGTTCCAGCACGGTGAGGTCTACGTCACGGACGACGGCGCCGAGACCGATCTCGATCTCGGACACTACGAGCGCTTCATCGACCGTGAGCTCGGCCAGATCAACAACATAACGGCCGGTCAGATATACGAATCCGTCATCATGAAGGAGCGGCGCGGCGACTACCTCGGCGGCACCGTGCAGGTCATTCCGCACGTGACGAACGAGATCAAGGAGCGCGTCATGGCGCTCGCCAATAGCGCGGACGTCGACGTGGTCATCGCCGAGATCGGCGGGACTGTGGGTGACATCGAAAGTCTGCCCTTCATGGAGGCCATCAGGCAGATGCGCCTCGACCTCGGCGTCGAGAACACCTTGTTCATACACCTCACGCTCGTTCCGTACATCAAGACCGCCGGGGAGCTCAAGACCAAGCCGACGCAGCACAGCGTCAGGGCGCTCAGGGATATCGGTATTCAGCCCGACATCCTTCTGTGCAGGACCGAGCGCGAACTCGGCGAGGACGTCAAACGGAAGATCGCGCTGTTTTGCAATGTGGAGATCGGCGCCGTGATCGATGCACGTGATGTTGCGTCCATCTACGAGGTGCCGCTTCGGTTCCACGACGACGGGCTCGACGACATCGTCCTCTCGAAGCTCCATCTCCCGCAGCGTGCTCCTGACCTCACGGCCATGCGGCGGGCGGTCGAGCGGATCTACGAGCCGACGCACTCGGTGCGCATCGCCGTGTGCGGGAAGTACATCGACCTCAAGGATGCATACAAGAGCATCAGCGAGGCGTTCATCCATGCGGGCGCTGAGAACGACACGCGCGTCGAGCTGGAGTGGGTCAACGTCGAGGACGTGGAAAGGGCGGGAGGCGCCGGCGGACTTCTCGATGGGTGCGACGGCGTGCTCGTTCCGGGGGGATTCGGCGAGCGCGGCATCGAGGGGAAGATCATGTCGGTGCGGCACGCCCGTGAGAATCGTGTTCCGTACCTGGGAATCTGCCTCGGAATGCACTGCGCGGTCATCGAATTCGCGAGGAACGTCTGCGGGTTCGAGGACGCTCATTCAACCGAGTTCGTCAAAGACACCCCGCATCCGGTCATCAGTCTGCTCCCCGAGCAGCAATCGGTCGTCAATATGGGCGGCACGATGCGGCTGGGCGGGTACGACTGCCACATCGCGCCGGGGTCGCGCTCGCACGAGGCCTACGGGACGCTCGAGGCGCGTGAGCGTCATCGCCACCGCTTCGAGTACAACAACGACTATAGGGAGAAGCTCGAGCAGGCGGGTCTCAGATCGTCGGGCGTCTACGAGGCGGCGGATCTCGTAGAGATCGTCGAGCTTCCTGACCATCCGTGGTTCGTGGCCTGTCAGTTCCATCCTGAATTCAAGTCGCGCCCCGGGCGCGCGCATCCTCTCTTCCGTGAGTTCGTCCGCGCGGCGCTCTCGAGGAGACTCGCCCGCGGGGACGTGGGAGAGAGTGACGCGGAGGCGGTAGCAAATGAAGCCGACGCACCAGCGGCCGCACGCAGGTCGTAGCCGGGAGGACATGTGGCGCAGAACCCTGTGACAATTGGCAGCGTCCGCATAGGGCGTGGCGAGCGGCTCGCGTTCATCGCCGGGCCGTGCGTCATTGAGGATGAGGCGACGCTCCTCGTGACAGCCCGGGAGCTTGCGGCCATCTCGCGGCGGCTTGGGGTCGGCCTCGTCTTCAAGGCCTCCTATCTCAAGGATAACCGGATGTCGCCGGGTTCATACTCGGGCCCCGGGTCGCGGGACGGGCTCGCGCTGCTCGCGCGCGTGCGCGCGGAGACCGGTCTGCCCGTGATCTCGGACGTGCACACGGTCGACGAGGTCGCGGGTGCCGCTGCCGTTCTCGATGCGATCCAGATCCCGGCGTTTCTCTGCCGGCAGACGCGGCTGCTCGAGGCCGCCGCGAGGAGCGGGCGGCCCGTGAACATCAAGAAGGGGCAGTTTCTCGCGCCGGAGGACATGGCGAGCGTGGCCGCCAAAGCAACGGCGGCCGGGAGCGACGCGGTGCTTCTGACGGAGCGCGGCGTGAGTTTCGGATACCACAATCTCGTCGTCGACATGCGCGCGATCCAGGTGCTCCGCGCGACCGGACATCCGGTCGTCTTCGACGCGACGCACAGCGTCCAGCTCCCGGGCGGCGGGGCCGGAGTGAGCGGCGGACAGCCCGAATTCATCCCCGTGCTGACGCGCGCGGCCTGCGCGGCAGGATGCGACGCCGTGTTCATCGAGACCCATCCCGATCCCGGCAGCGCACTGTCCGACGCGGCGTCGATGATTCCGCTCGCCCTGTTCGAGTCTCTGGCCGTGCAGGCGCTGGCTGTCTCCGACGCGGCGAGTCCTTTCGCCGACGCAGTCTGAGCGTCGATCGGCGGCGGGCCGATGTGACTCCGATCCGATACACGAGGGAAGGCGGACGCTATGCTCAGCATTGATCCCGCGCTCGCTTCAGGAGTGCGGCTGCTCGTTCTGGATGTGGACGGTGTTCTGACGACGTCGCAGCTCGTGCTTGGCAGAGACGGCGAAGAGATCAAGTTCTTCTCGGTCAAAGACGGCATTGCGATCAGGTTTGCGCAGCACGCTGGCATCGAGGTGGCCTTTCTTTCGGCTCGGAGTTCCTCGATCGTCGAGACGCGCGCAGAGATGCTCGGAGTGACCCGTGTCCACCAGGGCATACATGCGAAGCTCGCCCGCGTCCGGGAGATGGTCGCCGAGCTGGGAATCGGTCTCGAGAACGTGGCGTACATCGGAGATGATATCGTTGACATCGGACCTCTCGAGGCGGTCGGCTATGGTGTGGCGGTCGCAGATGCTTGCAGTGATGTTCTGGCGCGCGTACCGAATGTGACGGATGCGAAGGGCGGGTCGGGCGCCATACGCGAGACGGTTGAGACGATCCTCAAGGCGCGCGGCGACTGGGACGACGTGGTTGCCGACTATATTGCAAAGGCGTAGGAGCGCTCTGACGGGCGCGACGGAGACGAACGTGAGCGAATCGGCGG
>CAZNHF010000205.1:0-1479 GCA_964572375.1 uncultured bacterium
AGGCGCTGCAGCCCCAGAGCGAGAACGACCCACTCTCGGCGTACCCGGCGAACGGGCCGCCGACGCGCGAACGCATCGTGAAGCTCGACGAACTCGACAGCGGTTCCCCGTTCGCGGGAGCGGCCACCGGCGTCGTCCATGTCAGGATCTCGAAACTCGGGTCTCCCATGGCGGGCACGGCCGCACACAGCAGAACCACGAGGACCAGCAGAATGCACTTTCTGGTCACTGGAACCCTCCTCTCCGGCCGGGATACGCTGCTCCCCAACCCCATCACTGAACGAACGGCTTTCTGTTCCGGAATACAACGATGGCTTATGGGTACTACTCAGCCAGCGAAGAGTCAAGAACTAGCTGAAATCGCGGGAGGGACGAAATCCTCGGACCAGAACGATGTGATTCCCGAGTGGGCGTCCGAGGATGTCTGCCACGTGAGCGCCTGCGACTGAATCCCCGGGGAGCCGCACATCCACCTGCGTCCGACACATCCGCTCGTCGTTCCCGGCAGAGGTGATCTCGCCGTGCGCGACCCAGAGGCGATCAAGTCCCATGCCGCCGATCCTCAGGAGCGTCACCGGGCCTGCTGGGATCACACCCGCGACCGCGGCGCCGAGCCCTGACTCGAAGTGTGACCTCAGCGCGAAACTGTCCACGATCGAGCACGGCACTGTGCAGTGCGCAAGCGTGAGCGAGTTCTTCGCGACATCGACACGCGCGGGGTTCGCCATCCACGGCGTCTCCCCCGTGACCTCGCGTGCCCAGAGCAGGCCGATTGCGCTGACGAGGTCACCCTCGCACCCCGCGATGACTCCTTCATCGGTCAGACGCGAGAGCGCCAGACACCCGGTCGCACCCAGATCGGTCACCAGATCGAAACAGCGAACCGTGAGCGCGTCGAGCGCATGCTCTGCGACAAGCAGGCGGAGCGCGGCATAGATGCGGCCGGACGATTCCAGATCGGCGGCTGTTGGTTCGCGGCACTCGCTTGCCGTGCCCGCGAACGAGTCGGCGAACGCCGAGATGGACGGCTCCGTGGAGACCGTTGCTGGCGACTCTGCGGACGATCCCCCGCGCGCGCTACGCGCGTCCGAGGATACATCCATCTTCCCGACCAACTCCTCGAGCGGAATCCTCACAACCTCAGCGCCCCACACGTCTCGCACGAGCGCCGGATCCGGGCTGCTCGCAACCAGCCAGTCCGATGGTGATCCAATGAGACCGATGCGTCTTCCGGCCAACGGACGACCGGGCGGCTTCCCGCGACAGCCGCCGGCCTCGGTACCCGGCACGCCACCGGCCGCCGCATCGTCCCCACGCAGCGGCTTCGACACCGCCTCGCGCAACCGCGCGATCCCTTCCCCATCCTCCGGTCCATCGAAGAACACGATCCGACCCGACACGCCATCCTGCTGAAGCCGCGCGAGCACCTCGAGTGATGCGGGGAGCGAATTCCGTCCGGGGTATGCGACAAGTACGATT
>CAZNHF010000205.1:1579-4033 GCA_964572375.1 uncultured bacterium
GGACGCGCGGAGTCCTCCGCGACAAGAGAGACGCCCGCACTCGAAAGCGCGGGCGCATACTCACAGATCACGGTCGCCAGTTCAGCGGCCGCGAGGAAGTCTGAAGCGACGGCGACGCATCGCGTCACCGGTACATCGCCTTGATCGTGCCCCAGGAGCTCCGCTCCACCGGTGACAGGCAGCCCTGTCCGAAGGCTCCGATCTGCGCGAAACAGCCATTTCCACCAGGGAGACACGGCGACGTATTGTAGAGAGCGTAGTCCTCCAAGTCCATCCCGCAGAGCTGCGGATCCTCCGAGATGTTCCCACCAAGCCCGGTCTGGTCTGTCAGGTCGCCGCCGTACTGCCCACTCGCGTTGTCGACGATCGTGCATCCGGTGACCGTGCCCGCCTGGAGCCAGAGCCCTCCCGAGTGACTCGAAGTCGCCTCGTTCCTCGCAATCAGGCAGTCGGTCATGACGGGACCGTTCCCCGAGAATCTCACACCACCTGCCCTCCAGGCCGTATTGCTCACGATCTCACACTCGAGAAATTCGACGGCGATGCTCGAGGCCAGGTAGAGGCCACCGCCGGTGTTGAGCGCCGAATTGTCGATGATCGTGCAGCCTTCGAAGAGCCCGCCGCCGGAACCAACGCCCACTCCCCCACCGTAGTCCCCGGTGTTGCCAGTGAAGACGCAGTCCCGGACCGTCGGTGAGGCAAGACCCTCCACGTAGAGCCCGCTCCCCCTGATGCCGCTCCCGTACGCAATGCAGCCGACCACGGCGCAGTTGTCGAGAACGGTGTCCGCACCCTCGATCCATATCCCGCCGCCGTCCGTTGCCGTGAGTCCCCCCGTGACCGCCACCCCGATGAGCGAGGCGGTCCCGGTACCGGTTGATGCGAAGTGGAAACCGCGATGGAAGGAACGCGAAGTCCCCTCGCAGTCGATGACGTCACCACCGACCGTCGCGTCGACCGCTGCCTGGATGGTCGTGTAGTCGCCGAGACCGTCCGGACTGACTACGTATGTTGTCGCCGCGACCGGAAGAACGCCGACGACCACGACCGCGAAAGCGACGGACACTGCGATCACACCATTAACAGTCGACATGGATGCCCTCCATCGCCATGGACCTGAGAATCGACGCTCTAAGCCCATCATACACCATAGAGAAGCGGATGGAACCCATGCAAAGCAGTGGTCCCATCCGCTTCAATGAACTCCTGCCGCTCGCTACTTGAGCAGCATCATCTTCTTCATCGACTCCACTTCACCCGCCGTCATGCGGTAGAAGTAGACGCCGGTCGCCATCTGATCGCCGTTGGTGTCGGTGCCGTTCCAGACGACGCTCCGGACACCCTCAGCCTCGAACTCGTCAACGAGGGTCGTCACGAGCCGACCCGTGACATCGAACACCTCGATAGTCACGTGGCCGCCGCCCGCGGGAACCTCGTACGCGATCGTCGTCATCGGATTGAACGGGTTCGGCATGTTCTGGCGCAGACCGTGACGCGTCGGCACCACGTCATCAGGCACGCCCGTGCCGTAGTCCATCCTCAGGCGGAACGCGAGGTCGATTGACTGGTCCGCCATCTCATGCATCGGCGGGTAGATGAGTTCGTCCCACGGACCCATGTACGGCTCCATCCCCATTCCGAAGACCGCGTCGTCGTTCCAGTGGTCGAGCGTCGTCTTCCAACCGAAGCGCGCCATGTCATCGTACGAGTGCGCCTGAACATCGAGCCAGTAGACGATGGCCGAGTCGGGAGTGCCCAGCTGGAAGAACGCCTCCTGCGGATAGATGTCGAACGAGTACATCCAGCACGTCCAGTCGGCCGGGAAGATGTAGCCTTCCGGAGGATCCATCCAGCCTTCGACGATCTGGTCGGCGTAGATCTGGGCGTTGAACTGCCCGTATGTGACGTAATAGCCCCAAAGCATCTCGCCCGGCATGCTGTAGCCGGTCGGGCTCTCCCACGCGGGAATGTCCTTATGGATGCTCAGGAAGAAGTCGACAGCCATCGGATCGCCGCCGTACGGCAGCACATCGCCGAGCCACGACCCGAAGACGTCTATGTGAGTGAGCCGGCCGGGCGCCTCGCAGAGGAAATCGTCGGCGAGGATGAACGGGTCGCTGCAGTTCACATCGATACCCGTCGTGGTGAGGTCGGGCAGCTGCTCCCACTTCCACTCCTCGATGCCGCCGTCGATGAGCACCGTGTGGTCCTCGACCTCGCCGTCGAGCGCCGCACCGGTGAAGGGCAGACCACCGGTCGAGCTCAGACGGAACCGCGAGAATGTGATTCCGGGAACGGCCGTCGCCGGCACAGGGAAGTTGAAGACCGTCGAGACGCCGCCCGGAGCCCACACGCTTGTGATGATCTGGTCGCCCGGCTCGAGCCAGCCACCGTCGTAGCCGAAGTCAACCCATGCATCGATGTAGCCGCCAAGCGCGGACCCGGTCATATCGA
>CAZNHF010000206.1:0-4027 GCA_964572375.1 uncultured bacterium
ACGCGGCCGAAATTCTCGAGCGGGTCCGACATCGTTCTGGGCGACGAACAGAGCAATGAGGAGCGCACGGTCACCGTGGACAGGAGCGCGGCTGTGTCGCTCTCGCGGAAGCGTCAGTCGCCGGACTTCTGGACGCATCTACTGGTCGACGGGCTGTCACTCAGGACGTCCGTGGCGTCGCACGACAAGCGTTCGCCGACGAAGGCGGACACGTCGAAGACGATCCGCGGCAGAGCGGCCTACAAGTATTCGCCCGAGAAGAGCGGCATTCCGCTCTTCGGCGACACCCGCATCTTTCTCAAGCCAACGAGCATCCGCTTCAATTCAGACGTGTATCTCATCCACTCACAGAACTATGACATCGACGGCGAAGGCGCGCAGACACGGCGGAGCGAGACGTTCGACAAGAAGTTCAGCGGTGACGCCAACATCGACTTCCAGTTCCTTGAGAATCTCAGAACGACGCACACGGTGGGCTTCAAGAGGGATCTGAGTCAGATCAACAGGTACTGGGCCGGCTTGAACATCGGGCGCGAAACGGAGCGTCGTTACTCGAACAGCGTGAGTTTCAACCCGAAGTTTGGACAGTGGCTCTCGCCGCAGTACAGCTTCAGTTCTACGTTCACGGACAACCACGGTCCGGAGGTGCCCCGCACGGGGGATCCGCCGGACGTTCGCAATATTCGCTCGCAGAGCAACCACCAGGTGCGCGCGAGCTTCGATCTGAAGAAGCTCCTCGGAGCAGCTCCCGCGTCCTCGGGCCAGCGGGGCTCGCCCGGGCGGGTCGATCGTGGGCGAAGCGACAGGGGCAGCGACGCGTCGCGGAACGAACGGTCGCAAGCGGTGGATGAGGAATCGCCTGTGGCGAGAATCACGGACGTGGAAGGCGAGATCCAGCGCGACGAGGATGAGGGAGATGGAGAGGGCGAGGCAGCGGTGCCGCCGGTAGAGAGAACCGCGGACGCGGAAGGTGAGACCCCGCGTGGCGAGGGAGGTGGAGAGGGCGAGGTCGCGGAGTTGCCGATGGAGAGAACCGCGGACGCGGAAGGCGAGACCCCGCGTGCCGAGGGAGAGACCCGGGTCACGGAAGCCGAAGGGGAATCTGACGCCGGGCAGGAGCAGGGCGGCGAGGAGGCGGGTGACGATCGTGAGGAGGAGTCCGTGTCGTCCTCTGATTCGCCCGGGCTGTCGGTTCTCGTCGATCCGGTGTTTGCGCTCATTCGGAAGATGGATGCGCTCGAGGGTCGCTATTCGGTCAAACGGAATTCGCGTTTCGACCGCGTGCCGTACGATGAGATGCCCGGTTGGAGCTACAGGCTCGGTCTTGTCGATTCGGAGGATGCGGACGACCGAACCGTGGAGACCAGCTACGACGCCGGGACCGGAGTCAAGCTCACGAGCCAGATTCGGATCAAGGGCGACCACAAGCACACAGTTACGAGCCGTTGGTACAAGAGCGCCATCTCCGATTCGGTCGCCCTCACTACGCAGACGGAGTCGATGAATGAAGCGACCACGGGAAGTCTGTCCTGGTCGGGGCTCGAGCGTGTCGGACCGCTTGCAGGCGTGTTCAAGTCCGTTCGTGCGAGGAGCGGCGTCGAGTACCGCCGCTCGTACTCCGGTCCGGTCGATGAGCCGACGAGCAAAGGCAACTCGCTTTCGTTCAGTCCCGTCGTGTCTCTGGATGCAACCCTCGCCAACGGTCTGACGGGGAGCTTCTCGTGGGACAGAAAGCGTGCAAACACGTTCAGTCTGAGCGGCGTAGGGTCGGTGACGGAGGACGTGACGAGTTCGATGAGCCTGACGATGAACTATCGCTTCTCCGCTCCGCAGGGGCTCAAGCTCCCGTTCTTCGGACAGAAGCTGAAATTCCAGAGCAACCTCGATACGTCGCTGACCTTCAGGACCTCGGCGAAGCAGTCGAGAACGGCGCAGACGGAGCTGCTGCTTCCGAACGTCGACCCGAGCGCCTCCACGAAGGAGTACTCGGTCGTCGCGGATGCGACCTACAGCTTCTCCCGAAGCGTGTCCGGGGGTCTGCAAATCAGCTACGCGCAGAGCCGCGACGAGAAACGCGACCAGACCCGTCGCACGATCGGTGTCCATCTCTCGGCGGAGTTCAAATTCTAATGCGATCCATGATACGAGTGCTGGTGACGGCCGCAGCGCTTTGTCTGCCTCTCGCAACGGGATGCGGAGGCCCGCCGGCATTCGACGGCGAGCGCGCCTACGGCGATCTCATCACTCAGTGCTCATTCGGGCCTCGCTATCCCGGCAGTCCCGGACACGCGGCAGTCCAGGACTGGCTCGTTGCGACGCTCGCTGAGACGGCTGACGATGTCAGAGTCCAGTCGGCCACGTACTCGTGGGACGGGCTGGAACTCGAGATCTCCAATATCGTTGCATCCTATCAGCCTGAGCTTAGGGACCGAGTGCTCCTCGGGGCGCATTGGGATACGCGTTCCGTGGCCGAGCGGGACCCCGACCCCGCGCGGCGCGACCAGCCCATCGTCGGCGCCAACGATGGAGCGTCGGGCGTCGCGGTGCTGATCGAACTTGGGCGTGTGATGGCCGAACAGGCTCCCGGCGTTGGCGTGGACATCGTGCTCTTCGACGCGGAGGACGGGGGAGACGAGGGGGGGCTGGGCGCGTGGTGTATCGGCTCCTCGTACTACGCGTCGCATCTTGGAGCCTACTGTCCACGGTACGCCATCGTAGTCGACATGATCGGCGACTGTGATCTGGACATCCTGACGGAGCCGTACTCGCGGAGCGCGGCCCCTGAACTCGTTTCGCTTGTATGGGGAGCGGCGGAGCGTGTCGGCGCCGCGTCTTTTTCCGACCGTACCGGTACCGCCATCTATGATGACCACGTCCCACTTGCCCAGGCGGGGCTTGCCGCAATCGTTCTGATTGACCTCGACTATCCCTACTGGCACACGGTGGAGGATACTCCGGACAAGTGCTGTCCCGCGAGCCTTGCGGAGGTGGGCAGAACGGTCGTGGAGTTCCTCTACTCGCTCTGACGCGAGGGGCACGTGCACACACGCGCCCATCCGCTTTCGTCGCGCGGGACAGTTTTCCCTTGCACGGCCCCTCTGCACATGCTAAATTGTCATCGGGAAGTGGGCGGTCGGCCCACTTTTTGAGTGTCTGGGAGCGGAGAAGGATCGTGGGCGTTACTGATGAGAGACTCTTCGAGCTCACGCGAGAGCTCATCCAGGGCACGGGATTCGTCTTGGTGGACGTCCGTGAGACGGCCGAGTATGGCCGGCGGATATTCCGTTTCTTCATCGATAGCGACCGGGGGGTCTCCGTCGAGGATTGCGGGGCCGTCAGCCGGGAGATCTCATACTTCCTGGACGCCGGCGACCCGATCGATGGGGCGTACTCGCTTGAGGTGAGTTCGCCCGGTCTGGACCACGATCTTGTCAGGGAGCGCGAGTACGCCCACTTTGCAGGCCGCACCGCGCGCCTGGTGCTTCGGCAACCCGTCGACGGGGTTGGCAGCGTGCTCACGGGGGCGCTGGTGAGCGCCTCTGATGGAACGGTCACGGTCAGGCACGACGAGCGCGGGGACATCCGCGTGGCTCTGACCGACATAGCCAAGGCGCGGTTGGAGCTCTGAACGACGGGGCCTGACCGATGGTCGCTGCTAGAGATGCGGCGTCCGCGCCGTCTTCGCCAGGCGGTGAGAAGAGACACAAGGAGATTCGCTGATGAACACGGGAGTTCTTGAAGCGCTGCGTCGGATATCGCGCTCGAAGCAGCTCGACACCGCCATCCTCGTTGAAGCGCTCGAAGCCGGTATCATGTCGGCCGCGCGCAAGAAGTTCGGTCCCACGGCGGAGATTGAGGTGCTCATCGATGAGGAGGAAGACTCGCTGTGCGTCTACCTCAACAAGACAGTGGTGGAGGACGTGGAGGACCATTTCCTGCAGATCGAACTCGATGAGGCGCACGAGTACGATTCGGCCGTCGCGATGGGTGAAGTCGTGCAGATCGAGGTCCCGCTCGACGATTTCGG
>CAZNHF010000207.1:0-4017 GCA_964572375.1 uncultured bacterium
CCCCCGACCGCTGCCTGCTGCGCAGCGACGAGTGGCTCTTCGGGCCCGAGACGGATTACGAGTGCACCGGCGACGTGGACAAGGTCGTCTTCCCGTGCGGCTACACGCTCGCGGCCGATGGCGACACGGTGCGACTCTACTACGGAGCGGCCGACACGAGCATCGCCGTGGTCACCGGGAGCATCCGCAGCATTCTCGCGTGGCTGGACCGCACGGGGCACCCGCCCGCGGATTCGCGATGAGAGCGACGGCGAGGTGAAGAGCCCCCCGGGAGCTCTCCGGCACTGATGCCTCTGCACGAAACCTGTGCCACCCAGGAGGGTAGATATGGCACGGCGCGAACCCGCGTTGGTCGGGCGCGACCTGAGGCCGTCGCCGAGGCTCAGCCCGGCGCGCCTGCTGACGCACGCAATTCTCCTGCTGTTTGCCCTGGCATTCGCCGGGGGGCCGGTCTGCCAGGCTCACGCGGACATGTACCCGGGCGTCACGGAGCGAATCCGCCACAGGATCGAATCCGCCGGTGTACCGCCGCTCCTCGCGGTAGGTGAGGAGCCGGTCCTCGCCGCTCGGACGGTCGCACACTTCTACGAGAAGCGGGGCTACGCCCCAGCGTGGACAACTCCGAGGGAACCCCTGTCGGTCGCGGATTCCCTGGTCGCGGCGATCCGCTCCTGCCGACTCGAAGGCCTGAGGCCGTCCGACTACCATCTCGATGCGATCAGGACAGCCCTCTGCGATCTTCGGGAAGCGGGAACTGCCGGCGATTCCCTCGATCCCGGCGCGGTCGTCGATCTGGAACTGCTCATGACGGACGCGTTCCTCCTGATTGCGTCGCACTACCTCTCTGGTCGGCTCGATTCCGAATCGATCGATCCAGAGTGGTTCGCGGCGCGGCGCGGCGCCGACTTCACTGCCGTTCTCGAGGGCGCCCTCGACCAGGGCACCGTCCGCGCGAGCCTCGGTTCCCTGCTGCCTCCGGACGCCGACTACGCCCGTCTGCGCGAGGCGCTCGAGCGGTACCGCGAAATCGCGGCCGCAGGAGGCTGGCCCTCCGTTCCGCCGGGTGAGGCGCTCAAGCTGGAGGCCGAGGGAGAGAGGGTCGCCGTGCTTCGGGAGAGGCTTGTGACGACCGGCGATCTCAACGACGGCTACGGGCCGAACTCAACGGTATTCGACTCCGGCGTCGACCTGGCAGTCAGGGCCTTCCAGCGAAGACATGGTCTCGAAGTCGACGGCGTCGTCGGGGCGGCCACTCTCTCTGCTCTGAACGTTTCTGCAGAGGGTCGGGTTCGGCAGCTCGTCGTCAACCTCGAGCGGTGGAGGTGGCTCCCGCAGGAGACGGGCGACACTCACATCATCGTCAACATTGCCGATTTCAGCCTCCGCTCTGTGACACCGGACCGAGAGCCTCTGGCAATGCGCATCATCGTCGGGCGCGACTACCGGCGGACACCTGTCTTCTCCGGGGCGATTACCTATCTTGTCCTCAATCCTCGCTGGGAGGTTCCGCACAGCATCGCCGTCAATGACATCCTGTCGCAGGTTCGAAAGGACCCTGGCTACTTCGAGCGCATGGGAATGAGAGTGTTCGTTGGCTGGGGCGGGGACGAGCGGGAGGTCGACCCCGCGACGGTCGACTGGTCATCGGTCTACCCGGGGCAGTTCGCCTATCGGTTCCAGCAGCGGCCGGGGCCCCAGAACGCCCTCGGCCGCGTGAAATTCATGTTCCCGAACCGCTTCAACGTGTATCTGCACGATACTCCATCGCGCGGCCTCTTCGCCAAGGCCGAACGGGCGTTCAGCTCCGGATGTATCCGGGTCGAGGAGCCGCTCGACCTTGCGGAGCGGCTGCTGGCGCCGAATCCTCACTGGACGCGAGAGGCGATCCAGTCAGCGCTGGAGGAGGGAGTGGAGAAGACGGTCTGGCTTCCGAGCCTGGTTCGCGTGCACATCCTGTACTGGACCGCGTGGGTCGGCGAGGACGGCGTCGTTCAGTTCCGCAGGGACATCTACGGACGCGACGCCGCGGTCGCCGAGGCACTCACGGAACCGCCGCCGGATGTTTCGGTTCTCCCCGCGGACACAGCAGAGCAGGGGGTACAGTGATGTTATATTCGTCAAGGATCTGCGCGGGCGTCCTCCTCGTAACAGTTCTCGCCGGCATCTCCGGCAGCCGCGCCGCCGAGCGCGCGACCTTCGAGACCGGAAAGATGTCGTTCTCGGTGGAGGTCAAGGGCGAGGTCACCTCATACGAGGTTCTCGGTGTCTATGTGATGCCCGGCGAGTCGGTTCGCATCCGGGTACCGGGCGACCACCGTGGAGTCGAGTTCGGCGTCGAGGCGGAGGCTGGAGCGCTCAAGAGCGTCTCGGACCGGGCGTGGGACTGGACGGCGCCTCGCGAGCCGGGTGTGTCGGCGGTCTCCGTGTCCCGTGGCGATACTCAGGAGTCCGTGAGCCTGAACGTATTCGTGATGGTGCCGGCAGCCGAGGTCAGGAAAGGCGAGTTGAACGGGTATCAGATCGGCGAGTACCCCTCGAAGCCATGGAAGGGTCTACCGCTCTACAATCCTCCCAAGGGGTTCATCGAGGTGACATCCCAGAATGCGTCGACGCTGGTCTCTCCGCACTTCACGATCGGCCAGTTCCTCTGCAAGCAGAACGGAGGATATCCGAAGTACGTGGTGCTCCGCGAGCGCCTCATCCTCAAGCTCGAGCTCATCCTCGAACGGGCCAACGCATCGGGGCTCCGGTGTGACAGTTTCGTCATCATGAGCGGATACAGGACGCCGAGCTACAACCGGGCCATCGGGAACGTCAAGTACAGCCGGCACCTGTGGGGCGGCGCGGCGGACATCTTCATTGACGAGGCCCCGCGAGACGGCGTCATGGACGATCTCAACCGAGACGGCAGAACCGGACTCGAGGACGCGGCGGTGCTGTACGATCTGATCGACGACCTCCACGGTCGCGCGTTCTATGAGGTGTTCCTCGGAGGGCTCGGCCGGTACAGGCGCACGCAGAGCCACGGCCCGTTCGTGCATGTCGACGTCAGAGGCTTCCGTGCCCGGTGGGGCGATTGAGCTGTCCCAAGCGAGCCGCTCTCGGCTCATGAAAGGAGTGCACGATGAAGACACGTCTCTTGCTATGTCTGCTCATTCCGATTCTGGCCTGCGGGTGTGCGAGCAGTATCGACGTCGAGTCGATGTTGCATGACTTCGACCGCTACGACGAGGATCTGCAAGCTGTGGCCGAGGGCCAGACGGTCAAGCAGGCCCTGGAGTCCGGTCGGGAGAAGCGTGATGAGGCCGGCGTTCTGGCAGAACTGGGCAAGAAGCAGGAAGCCGTCCCGGTTGCCGAGCAGGCCCTGGCGGATGCGCGCCTCGCGCTGGAAATGCAGAAGATGGATGCAGCGGCTCGCCGCGCTGAGCAGTGTCGCCTGGAGGTGGAGCGAGCGCGGACAAAGTGGCTCGAGGCTCTCTTCGTTCTGGAGCAGACAGAGGAGTTCGTGGGCCGAGAGGCAGCGATATCGCGGCGGGCCCCCGAACCGGTGCGGGAGGTGACGGTCCTGCCGGCATCGACCCTTGCTCTCGAGGAGTTTCCTTCCAGGACGTTCAGTGAGGTTCTCAGCCACTGGACCGCCTGGCGTCAGGCATCTCGCGAGCGCAAGGTCGCCGCAGCCGATCTGGAAAATGACTTTTTGCGCAGTCGAGCCCAGGCCGAGGCCGAGAAGATAACTGACGTCGCCGTGGCTCACCACACCTACCTGGCCGCACGCGCCGTCCAGTCGCTGGAGTACCGTGTGCGTGCCCAGGCTGATGAGCACGCATGTCTCGAGGCTATGCGGCTCGCAGACCGCTTCGGCGACGCGCGCGCGGAAGCGCTGCACGCCACGCTGGACATGGAGCGCGACCTGCAGGGTGATCTGCGCCGCGAACTCGAGCAGCTGCGCGCAGAGTCCAAGACGCGGCAGGACGAGCTCTTCGCTGCCCTGAGTCAGATGGAGGGGAAGTTCGCGAG
>CAZNHF010000208.1:0-3990 GCA_964572375.1 uncultured bacterium
ACGGCGTCCTCGGTCCCCTTGAACTCGGCGAGCCTCCGCTCGAGCCGGTCGTGCAGGCTCGTCGTCCCAGTGAGCACGCGGGAACTGCAGGCGCCCGTGCCGTACTCCTCGAGCGCCCTCCGCGCCGCCTCGATCACGCGCGGATGCGTGGCCAGGCCAAGGTAGTTGTTGGAGCCGAGCATGATGAGCCGGTGACCGTCCATCACTGCGATGGGCGAAGCCGGCGGGTCGAGCCGGCGCAGGTAGAAGAACTCGCGTCTCTCCCGAAGCGAGTCGATCCATCGCGCGAAGTCGGAGCACCTGTCGAGGAGTGCCATCCGGTTCCTCCAGTCCACGGTGGGCGGCCGCGCTCCGTCGCCGGATGTGCAGCCGCTCGCGAGAATGACTCAAGACTGAACAACACTCAAGCGGAAAGCGCGGGGAGTCTCGTCGTGCCCCGCGACCGCAGCACCGCTGGGACTTGCAAGCGACGAGAAAGGGCGAGACGGAGCAGGCTGCCGACGACTCTCCAGCTCATGATCCAAAGGTCGCAGGTGCGAATCGGGCCCCGCTACCAACCATGGAGGTGAACTCGGTTCCCTCATCGCGCTGGGATGATCATCCCGACAGAGGCCACAAGCCTCCCGGGGAGACCAGCACGAACACCCGCTGGAACGTTCATGGTGGTGCGCGACACGACGGAGCGGGCATCCGCGCCTCGGAGCCTCTCGCTGCCCGCGAACCTATCTCTGATGTCCTGTTCGAGAGCGCCGGCGTCGCTGGTGTCGGCCACGGACACTCGGAGGCCTGGATCATCGACGGTAGATTCTTGACACATGTACATGAGAGTGGTATCATGATTACCGCTCATGCTCATGAACGTCGCACTCATCCACACTGTCAGCAAGGAGGATCTCCATGCACCGCCTGGTCCTCGCCGTCCTCACGTGCCTTGTGCTTCTGGCGCTTCCCGCTTCAGCTGCGACTCTCCATGTCCCAAGTCAGTACCCCCTGATCCTCGACGCCATGGTCTTCGCTGAGGCCGGCGACACGGTTCTCGTCGCGTGTGGCACATACTACGAAGGCAACATACAGATGAAGTCGGGCGTCACGCTCATCAGCGAGACCGGCGTGACCGGGTGCGCGACGATCGACGCCCAGCACATGAGCCGGATCATCGAGTGCATCGACTGCGACGAAACGACGGCCATCATCGGGTTCAGGCTCGCCGGCGGCCACGTGATGAGCGGGTATGGTGGCGCCATCTTCTGCGACAACTCGTCGCCGCGGCTCGAGAATCTTCACATCCTGACATCCCAGGTGGAATCCGCGACCGGCGGGGGCGGTGGTGGTCTCGGATGCCTCAACTCCTCACCGACACTCACGAACGTCGAGTTCAACCTGTGCGTGCTCAATGGAAGCACGGTTGGCGGCGGGGGCGCGATGGCTGCCGTGGGGGCGTCGTACCCGGTCCTCAACGACGTGACCTTCGACAGGAACTGGGTCACCGACAGCTGGGGCGGCGCACTCTGGATTGCGGGGTACGCAGGCGGGGTTGTCAGGCTCAACAACGTGACATTCACCGAGAACTCAGCCAGTACGGTCGGCGGCGGTGGCGCAATTCAGATCAGTGGCACCCCGACGGTCATCGACGGCGCACTCTTCCACGACAACTGGGCAGCCTTTGGCGGAGCGATACACTACGACACGTGTCGGCCGTGCACATTGAGGAACGCGACGTTCACGGAGAACACCGCCGCGTACGGAAAGGGCGGCGGCGTTCTGGATGAGACTACACCTGCCGGGGCGCTGACGATGACCAACCTGACGTTCATCGACAACACAGCGGCCACGGGAGGAGGCGGGCTGGCGGTCAACAACTCCACAATGCCGACGCTGTCGTATGCGACCTTCGCCAGGAACTCGGCCTTGACAGGAGGCGGGCTCGAGGTCGTCGGCACACCGATGACAGTGAGCAACGCGACGTTCTACGCAAACACCGCGACGATAGCCGGCGGCGGCATCTATCTCGACGGCCTTAACTCGCTCGACTTCACGATGGACGCATCCATCATCGCCTACAGCACGGAAGAGGGAGCGATCGCGCAGTCCAGCTTTGGAACACAGGCCATCACGTGCACCGACATCTACGGCAATGTGGGCGGGGACTGGACCGGTCCCTTTGCACCGCTCCTGGGAATCGACGGCAACATCAGCGACCCACCACTCTTCTGCGAACAGCTCAATCTCATCCTCACGCTCCACGAGGATTCGCCCTGCCTCCCCGGGGCCAACGAGTGCGGCGTTCTCATGGGGGCGCACGGTCTGGGCTGTGCCCCATCGACCGGCGTGCCGGGTGGTGTGCCGGTCCTCGCGGTCCACCGCGCATCGCCCAACCCGTTCGGCATGAACACGGCGCTGTCGTACGAGCTCCCGAGCCCAGGCGACGTCGACGTCCGGGTCTTCGACGTATCCGGGCGCCTCGTCCGCACACTGATCGATTCGGAAGCCCGACCGGCGGGCCTGCAAACGCTCGTGTGGAGCGGACGTGACGACGGCGGGCGTGACGTGGCCTCCGGCGTCTACTTCTTCCGGGTGGATGTTGGTGGCGAGTCGATGCAGAGAAGGGTTGTGCTGCTCAGGTAGAATGGATGGCACTCGCGGTCGAGAACACCCGTGCGCTGGCTGCACGCTACTTGCTATACTGTTGTAATTGTGCTCTACATGTGGTACACTCATCCTAATGCTGAGACAGAGCCCTCGATGAACTCGAGGGCTCTCCATTCCACATTCGACAAGCGCGCGCACACGTTGTCTCATCGGAGAGGGAGACCTATGAGAGCGATCCTCCTGATTACATCGATCCTGCTGTTCGCGTCCTGGATGCCAGCCGACGCGGCGGTACCGCAGACACTGAGCTACCAGGGCGTGCTCCGCGACGACCTCGGTGACATCGTGGCTGACAGCACCTACGAGATCACGTTCTGGATCTACAACGTGGAGACCGGGGGCATAGCCCTGTGGGCCGAGACGCAGCAGGTCCCGGTAACCGCCGGGATCTTCAACGTCATCCTCGGGAGCGTTGCCTCGATCGACCTGCCGTTCGACCAGCAGTACTGGCTTGCCATCACCGTCGAGGGCGAGCCGCAGCTGGCGCCGAGGACCCCTCTAGCGTCTGTTCCCTACGCTTACCGCGCGGCCTATGCCGACGTGGGCGATGATGGAGACTGGACCATCTCGGGCAACAATGTGAGTTCGGCCGTCAGCGGCTACGTCGGCATCGGCACCTCCTCACCGCAGGACAAGCTGGAGGTGCGCGGCAACCTCCGGTTGGACCAGGGCGCGGGGAACGGCAACACCCTCAGGATCGCGGAGGGCGGGGTTCTCAAGTGGGCGTTCCTCTACCGACCGTGGGTGGATGGCAACCTGACCATCCTTGATGAGATCAGCGCGGTGCGCTCGATGACATTTGAGAGTGGCACCGGCGATGTCGGCGTCAAGACGGAGCATCCTGAGACGGATCTCCACGTTCTGGGAGATACGAAGCTGCAGGGAAACCTCGAGGTCACGGGCGACGTCACGCTGGCGCCCGCCACGAGCTACTTCACGGTGCCGGCGTCCGGGTTCACGGCGACATACCCTGAGGACACCGACTACGTCATCGGCGGGGGCGTCTTCACGACCGGGGCAGCGCATGTCGATTTCATAGCCGCCGTCAACCTCCCGCACGGCGCCACGGTCACATCCGTGACACACCACTACGATGACTCATCCGTGAGTGATTCGACGTGCCGTCTCTCTCGCCGGCTGCTGTCCGGTTACGGCGGGGACACGATGGCCGATGTCACAAGCGCGGGCAGCTCGGGCGCGGGAGGAAGCACAACGAATACCACCATCGTCGGTGCCGTCGTCGATAACACGACATACTCATACTTTGTCAGCCTGACCGCCATTGACGGCATCGTGACCTTCGGTGTCGTAATCGAGTACACGACGACGGGGATCCACTAG
>CAZNHF010000209.1:0-3977 GCA_964572375.1 uncultured bacterium
CGGTGTCGGTGCCGATACCCGTACCCGTAACCCCGCCGGCGCACGACTCGGGGTCGGACAGCGTGACGTCAGACAACACGAGACGTGAGAGCGGAGACCCGCTGACGGAACCGATGCTGAGTTCGAGCCCAGTGCGCTGCCTGAGAGCCCGCCGCGCCAGAGGCAGCCCGAGCCGCCAGCCGAGCGGAGTCGCGACGAGAAGCACCGCGAACACCACGATGGCGATGACGACTGCGAGCAGAATTCTGGGACCGGTCCGCATCTACGCTCCATGTGGCAGGCGATCGCGTCCGCCGGCGGCGAATGGGCCCCGCCAGCACCGGCGCATCAGGCCGGCACAGGCCGACACGAACCCCTCAGGCGGGCGAATACCCCGGTACAGCAATTCTATCACATGGAAAGGCCGGCGTCAGGACATGACGGAGACAGACTGTTCGCCGTCCTCGCCCGCCTCGACGAGGATGCGGAAACGGACGACAGAGGCGCTGGCAGGGATAGGAGCAAGCCCGGCGGCGTAGCCGATGCGGTTGGACATCACGTCGCCCGCAGGAACGAGCCGCGTCGTGTGCTTGTGTTTCCAGTCGTCGGTCGTCCACTCGACGGTGCCTGCGCCACCGGTCATGATGCGGAGGATCTGCCCGGCCCTCACGGTCCCGGCAGGGTCCCCGGCGCTCCAGATGACGATATCGTCGGCGATCGGCTCGTCGAGCTCCGCGGGAGGCTCCTCGCCAAGACCGCGGTAGACGTCCTTGAGGTGCTCGCGGAAGATGTGGTCGAACATGAGCTCGCCACCGGTCGGTTGGACGAAGTCGTCGCCGAACCACCAGAACCAGTCGCTTCCCTCGGCGCGGTAGACGGCCTCGAACGCGGCAGGGTGAGTCTCGGGCGTCGCGCCGACCTCGTCGAGGTGCGCGCGGACGCGGCCCAGGAGCCCCCAGGCCCGGTTTTCCTGCGGTGAACCGACCCAGATGTTGAGGTCGTTCCCGTCGGCCGAACCCATCTCGTCGATCCAGCTCGCACAGAAGAGCGGTCGGATCGCATCAAGCTTCGCGGTCGGATGCGCGGCAACGCCTCGCCCGGGGTTGCCGTCCAGATACTCCGAGAACGTGACCGGGACGAGGTCCGGATCGTCGTTCAGCCGCGAATAGATGCCGCGCAGGAACGCCGTTCCGCGATTGCGGTACGACCCCCACGCGTTCTCGCCGTCGAGGATGATCGAGAGGACGCGGTTACGTCTGTTCTTCAGGACGTCGGCGTATCCGTGCCTGACCCACATCAGGAAGTCGTCGGCAGCACGATCGTAGTCAGCGTAGCCCTGCATGGTAAACCCGATATCGTCGGAAAGCTTGGTGTGCCTGAAGAAGGCCGCCACCTCACGCCCCTTCTCACCGACGCGGTACGGCCTGGCGAGCACCTCGGGGTCACCAACATCATAGCCCCACTTCCCCGAACGCGCCAGCACGCCCTGGTCTGTGGCGATCCACGAGAGCCCGGCGTCGGCGAACATCCCCGCCACGTGCTGTCCGACTGAACCCTCGGATGGCCACATCCCTCTCGGGGCGCGGCCAAACTTCTCCTCATAGAACACGACGGCCTTCTGAATCTGCGCCGCGGCGTCCTCGGGATGGCTGAATCGCTCGGGAAGCGAACAGCCGGGAGCATCGATCGTCGCGAAATCCGTGTCCGCCACGAGCGGGAGGATCGGGTGATAGAACGGCGTGACCGAGATCTCGAGCTGTCCCGCCTCCATCATCTGTCTGTGGATAGGAAGAACGGCGCGCATGAGCTTGTACTGCTCATCGAGCACGTACTCCACATCGTCCTGCGAGAATCGCACCGCCTTCTTCACGAGCCGCGCAACGTCGACTGTCTCACCCGTGACGAGTTCGATGGAGTGGTGATACGCATCCGACGGGAACCACACGAGATTGAACCAGACCTTGAGGTCGGTGATGTCCTCGTCGGTGAAGGTCCCGCGCGCGCGTCGGATGTTGAGCAGACGCGAGTACGCCGGGTGGATGGTTATCTCGTTCTCCCAGCTCGCATCGAAGAACCGCGCAATGATGAAGTCGCGCTCCGCGGGCGTGAGCTCCGGCGTCGGCTTGAGCGAAAGCTCCTGCCACGCGTCGGTCGCGCCGCGGTCAGTGTAGTCCTCGAGCTGGACGATGAGCGACGGCACGAGGTTGATCGTCACGTGGACGTTCGGATACTCGCGCACGAGCGCCGCCATCGCATAGTAGTCGCGAACGGCGTGGAGCCGCACCCACGGCAGCATGTACGACCCTCGCGGGTCGCCGTCCTGACGCGCACGATACATGGGTTGATGCTGGTGCCAGAGTATGGCGACGGGAAGACGCGGTTTGGTCACAGAGGGCTGTCCTCGGCGTAGACCCTGTAGTTGATGCCGGGGAAGATCTTGTCGCGCCACTCGATCTCGGAGAGCCACTTCTCGTCGATCGCGCTGTTCTTGATGTCCTCGTAGAGCCGCGTGAATCGCGAGATGTGGTCGCGCGTCCGCTTGTGCGCGTACTCCGTCATGGTTCCCGTCTTCATGATGAAGGCCCAGTCGCTCGACTGCGCGAGCAGGAGCTCGCGCGCGGCCTGATTGAGACCGCGGAGTCTCAGGCCTTCCGCGTCAGGATAGAGCTTCGCGAGCTCGGTCATCCTGAGTGAAGCGCGGTGGAGGTGCGGGTAGATGTAGTCGTTGGTCCCGTTGAGCCAGACTTCGGAGTATCCCTTGTGACCCCAGCTCGACAGATGCGGAGTCGCCGTCTGCATCGGGGTTCCCGACGCGAGGAAATCGGTCGCCGTTGCGGTCTTTACGGGACCGCGCGTCTCATGGATCTTCCTGAGAAGCGCCTCGAGCCACGCAGGCCCCTCAAACCACCAGTGCCCGAAGAGTTCAGCATCGTAGGGTGCGACGATCACCGGCTTCTGTCCGAGCACGTCGTAGAGGTACTCGAACTGATGCTCGCGGTTGAACATGAAGTTGGCCGCATGCTCGTCGATGAGCTTCGCCGCTACATCCGGATCGTAGAGCTCCTTATCGCCGAGTTCAACGTCCTTCCCTGTGACCTTGTGGTACTTGAGTCCGAGCATCTTGCGGAACCCGTCGGCGCCGAGGTACGGCCGCACGTAGTCGTAATCGAGATCGTACGAAGCGTCGCGGTAGAAATCACGATAGTTAAAATCGCCCGGGTAGCCCTCTTCCGCGCTCCAGACCTGCTTGGAGGACTCAATGTCACGGCCGAACACGGCGACGCCCGCCGGCGTGATGACCGGCGCGTAGGTGCCGTACTTCGGACGCGGCGTCGCGTGGAGCAGACCGTGCGAGTCGACGTACGTGTAGCGGATGCCTTCTTCGACGAGGTACTTGTCCACGCCCGGGAAGTAGCCGCACTCCGGAAGCCAGATGCCATCCGGCCGCTTCCCAAGCGCGCGCTCGTGGTGCTCCGCAGCGATGCGGATCTGCGCCCGCACGGCGGCCGGGAACTGCTCCATAAGCGGGAGGAACCCGTGGGTCGCGCCGCAGGTCGTGATGTCGATCTTGCCGGCGTCGCGGAACGCGCGGAACGCGCGAGTGAGGTCGAGACCGTACTCCTCGGCGAAGATGCGGCGACAGTCGGTGAAGAGCTCGTGGTACATCTTCGCGAGCTTGAGCCGCTGCGGATCCTTCTTGAGACGGACGAGCTCCTTCTCGGCGAGTTCGACGAGTCCCGTGATGTGGTTGAGGTACCGCTCCTGAAGGAGCGGGTCCTGGAGCATCGCGACGAGCGGCGGGCTCATCGAAACAGTCAGACGGAAATCGACTCCGTCATCGGTCAGACGCTGGAACGCGCGAACGAGCGGAATGTACGTCTCCGTTATCGCCTCGAAGAGCCAATACTCCTCGAGGAAACTCTTGTACTCCGGATGACGCACATACGGCAGGTGCGCATGCAGGACGAGGCTGAGATAGCCCTTCTCCATGGCTCCCT
>CAZNHF010000210.1:0-3940 GCA_964572375.1 uncultured bacterium
CCAGCGGCGTCCGCAGAGCCGACCCGCACGCGCTGAAACTTCTACACTCTGCCGCGACACAGCTGGTCGACCGGCGCGCGGCGCTCCTGAGAGCTCCGGGCGCGGTCGCCCCCGATGGGGTTCTTTCGCTCTCGCCACTCGCACCGGATTCCGTCGTCGAGATCGTCCTCGCCGTCGCGGCCGCCACCCGTCCCGAACACACGACCTTCTGCGTCACGCTCTCGCCGTCAACCGCGGGCGAGTCGCTGTTGCGAGAACGCCCTCAGCGGAACGCGGGCACGAGTCCGACCCGCGACCTCGAGGCCGCGGTTCTAGGTGCGCACGCCGCCGACGCGTCCGCCCGCTCCGGACTCTCGGAGACGGACCCCCGCGAGTCCCGCATCAGCGTGCTCGGACCCGCGGCCGCACGTGTCATCGGGGCCGCGCTCGACCTTCTTCTCGAGGCGTACGATTCGATGACCGACCGACAGCGTCAGATCATCCAACTCGTGAAGTCATCCAGAACGCAGCAGGACGTCGCAACGCATCTCGGCGTATCCCGGCAGGCCGTCAACCAGAGTCTCGCGTCGGCCCGCTGGCCTCACCTCGATCGCGCCGCGCGCGACATCTCCTCTTCGCTTGCGGAACTCTGTCTCGCAGCCGAGCGGACCGACGGCGGGGGGAAAGCCTCATGAGTTCAGCGGACGCACACCGGGCCGCGGACGGCCCCACATGTAAAGTCCATACAGTTGACAGACGCTCAAATGCCGTCCCTGGTGCAGCCGCGCCGGAGGCTCGCAACTCGAGCCGTCCGGCCCGCCGAAGTGCCGGTGCGGAGCCACTCTCGCGCCCTCACAGCACACACCGGGCCTTCGCGGCGTTCGTTGTCCTGATCGCGGTCTCCATGACGCTCCCTGCGAGTTCGGGGACGATTACAGCGAGCGCGGAGGCACGACTCGTCAGCGCCCTCTCTCTGTTCGAGTCCAGACACGGCGCCGAGGCGATAGGCGAACTCCGGGAGGTCGTCACCTCCTATCCCGATTGGACGACGGCCCGGCTCGCGCTTGCGTCCGCTCTGTTGAGGCGCGGCGTATTCGAGGAAGCGGAAAGCCTGTACGTCGGCGTTCTGGGCGGCGGAACGGTAGGCGAAATTGAGAGCGGCACAGGGACACCTGTGGACCTTCCGCCGGGAGTTCTCGACGCCGTCCTCGGATTGGCGATCTGCCGCGATGAGCTGGGCGCCGTCAGATCCGCCGACCGACTTTACCGGGCGTACGCAGACCGGATGGGCGTCGCGTCTCCCGCGGCGGCACGAGCCTACTACCGTCTCGCAGAGATGCTCGAGAGGAGCGGAGTGCCGTGGGGAGACCCGAGTGCGGAGCGAGCCAGGGCGCTCGCTCTCGATCCAGACGTGGAGTCCTCGGACACGCTTCCGCCGCTCCCGGACGCCGCAACCGACTCCCTGACCGAGCCGTACACACGCACGGTGGAGATCGTAGGTCCGGAACTGGACCCCGGTGATTTGCTCCCGGTTTCGACCGACTCGCTCGCACTCGACCTCGTGGCGCCGGTTCTACTGCGATACGTCGAGCCACGACCGGTAGCGGCCGTCGGTGACAGCGTGGCGCGAGGCGTGGAAATGCTCGCGGTCGAGCTTCTCGTGGGAACGGACGGGTCCGTCGACGACGTCCTGTTCGGCGAGTGCGACGGCGTCGATTGTCGCACGCTGGTCGCCGTCACGTTCGCCGCATCGCAGTGGGGCTTCGCAGCCGCGACGCTCGGCGGTGAGCCCGTTCCAGCGCGGATCAGATTCCCTGTGCCGCTCGGTCGGTTCACGGCACGACCCGGCGGGGAAGGGGAGCAGCCGTGACGAAGCGGAACGCGGGACTTCTCACAGCGGCGATGGCTCTCGGCGTCGTCGTGAGAGTGTCCTTCCTCCACGACATCAGCGGACACGTGCTCTACCAGGTGCTGACCGGCGACCCCGCCGTCTACCTCGACCGCGCGCGTGGCATCCTCTCCGGAACGATGATGCCGTCTCACGCTTTCTTCCACTCGTGTCCCTTCTATCCCTTCGTTCTGGCACTTATCGAGCGCGCCTTCGGCGCCGGACTAACGCCGGTGCGCATCGTGCAGGCCCTCATCGGTATCGGATCCATCCCGCTCATCTTTGTCCTGGGCCGTCTCACCGTCGGACGGACGGCCGGCCTCATCGCCGCGTTCCTCGCCGCCGCCTACGCGCCGTTCATCTTCTTCGAAGCGGAGCTTCTCGAGATCACGATCGTCATCGCCGCGGTCGAGGGATGTCTCATCATGCTCCTGCTCGCGGCGAGAAGTGGTCGAGCGTGGCAGGGCGCGGTCGCCGGCGCGGTTCTCGGTCTCGCTGCGCTGGGCAAACCCAACCTCCTGCTGTTCGCACCGGCCGGGGCGATCTGGGCCTACGTCGCCGCTCGCAAACGGGGCGCCGGAGCCGGTCAGAGACCGGCCGCTACCGACCGCAGGTCGGCTGAAGCCGGGGCAGGGTCGGCCGCGCTCCTCGCGCTTCTGTTCTTCATCGCCACCGGCGCAATGGTACTCCCGGCGACCGTCCACAACTGGCGCGCCTCCGGAGACCTCATCCCGGTGTCGTCGAACGGCGGGATCAACCTCTACATCGGGAACCACCAGGGAGCTCAGGGCGTATTCACCGTGCCGCCCGACATGCGGTTCGACCTCCGGGCAGCGTCGAAGGAGGCCGCCGAGCGCGTTGTCGGCGCATCGCTCTCGGACGGGGAGGTGTCAGAGTTCTGGGCGAAACAGGCGTTCGGTTTCATGAGGGCCCATCCCGGAGCCTTCCTCGGAATCACGGCCAGGAAGTTCGTCCTCTTCTGGAACCACTTCGAGATACCCAACCACTACGACATGAATTTCGTAGCCGGCTTCGCACCGGTGCTCGCCCTGAGCCCATCGCGGTTCGCGTTCATCGCTCCGCTGGGACTCCTGGGGCTTGCGCTCGCGTGGCGTGACCGGAAGCGTGTCGGCCTGCTCGTCCTCTTCGGAGCCGTCTTCATGTCCTCCGTCATCCCTTTCTTCATCACGGCGAGGTACCGGCTTGCCATCGTCCCGGTCCTGCTCATCGGAGCGGGGTTCGCTCTCGCGTGGCTCTGGCGCACCGCCCGGGGACGCGAGTGGACGAAGCTCGCACCGGCGCTCGTCGTCCTCGCGCTGCTCGTGGCGGCCGTGAATGTGCGCACGATCGAATTCGGCGCCGCACCGATGCACAACACGCTCGGGGCCGTGCTCGGTTCGCGCGGCGACATGGAGGGAGCGGCTCGCGAGTTTGCCGCCGCCGTCGACATCAGCCCGACCGACCTCTCGGCGCGGTACAACCTGGGCCTCGCACTCCTGGAGCTGGGACGCGCGGGAGAGGCCGCGGAGCATCTGGAGACAGCGGTCGAGCTCCACCCCGGATACCACGAGGCGTCGCTCTCGCTCGCGCGCGCGTACTTCGAGCTCGGTCGCCTCGACGACGCCGAGACTGCCGCGGACCGCGTGCTCGCCGCGGATCCGCCCGCGCCGCCGGAGTTCGCGGCCGTCGCCGAGGCGGCCCGTCGCCGCATAGCGGAGGTCCGCGAGACGATGCAAGAGCCCGCCGGACAGTGACGCTTCCGGATCAAGAAGGAGAGCCCGTGCACGCTATTGAACTCAGAGGCCTGACGAAGCGCTTCGGCACAATCGAGGCCGTCAGGGGCGTCAGCCTTGCCATCCCTCACGGCCAGATATGCGGATACCTCGGCCCGAACGGTGCTGGAAAGACGACGACCGTCAAGATGGCCGTCGGGATGCTCGCCCCGACGAGCGGCACAGCGCTCATCGAAGGCATCGACATCGCGGAGCAGCCGGTCGCAGCGAAGATACGGATCGGATTCGTGCCTGAGACCGGGGCACTCTACGAGAACCTCACGCCGCGCGAGTACCTGGC
>CAZNHF010000211.1:0-1998 GCA_964572375.1 uncultured bacterium
TGTCGTCCTTGTACTTCACGACGTTCTCGAGGATCTCCGTGCTCGGGGTCCCCGGGTAGGCCGTGGCGACCTTTACGCCGTGCTCGTAGCAGCCGCGCGCGACGGCCTCGTTCCCTGAGAGTAGAACGCGCATTCGCCCTCCTTCACGCGTCACGCGAGGCGGCGGGACGCAGTCGATGGCGGGGCCGCAGAGCGTTTGCCGACGGCCGCGCTCGTGTATGAATGGTATTTGGGAAAGACGCATTCAGCCCCACGATTCTAGCGAGTCGTGGGGCTGGAGTAAAGGCGTGGTTGGGGGTTCTCGCCCTGAGTTCTAGCCAGCCAGACCGACGTCCATCGTGTATTCGACTCCGTCCACCCAGAAGACGACGTAGAACCATGCGGTCCCATCCGCCGTGGCGGTCACGCTGAGCGTCGTGGGGTTCGTGGTCCCTTCGGTCGAGTCGCTGTCACCCGGTGCTGACATGACCAGGCGACGGTTCTCCCATCCACCTTCCGTGAACGTCGCGTCGATGGTGACCGTGAGCGTCTGTCCGGTGGTCATGTCGATGACGTAGTAGTCGTGGTCGACTTTGCAGGCGCGCAGATCGGAGTACGATCCGGCAGTGATCGCGGCCGCCTCGTCCTCGAAGTCGTTGTCCTCAAAGGCATCGTCCTGGCACGGAGGTCCGGTCATGAGCTGGAGGTCGTAGAGGATGAATCCACCCGACTCCAGGCCGTAGCTGTTGTAGATCTCGGCGTAGTACGTGCCCGGCGAGAAGGAGAAGCTGTTCGCTGGCGTGCTCCCCGTGTGAGCGGACGTCCCCATCGTGGTGTAGTACTGTCCGTCGGCTCGCGAGAAGTAGAGCTGCCAGCCTGGTCCCTGGGGCAGCGCCGGTGCGTAGATGATCGGAGTTGCGACGGTGACGCGTCTCGACTCCGTGAGCGTGAAGGCGTAGATGTCCCGGTCCGTGCGCCAACCGGACAGCGTGGGGTAGGTGACGCCCGTGTCGACGACCGCCGCCTGAGCCGTGGACTCGTTCGGCTCGAAGTAATCGTCGATGTGGTTCTCGTCGAGCGGACCGGTCTGGAAGTCGAGCGAGTACTCCTCCATGGCCACGCCGCCTGCCGACATCACGTCCTCGGATATCGTGAGCGTGTGCCATATCTGGGCGGCGTAAAGCGACTCAGGGATGACCGATGCTGTCTGCGTGCCCGTGTCATAGCTGACGTGGATGCCCGGCGTCCTGCCGGCGACGACGATGGACGTCTCGTCGATCGTCGCTGCATCCATCGGTTCGGAGAATGTGATGTCGATCTTCTCGATCAGACCGACGTCCGCTTGTCCGTCATCGATGCTCGTCGATGATACCTCAGGGTCGTCGGTTGCAGCCGGGTCGCTTCCGCCGCTCGAGCTGCAGGATGTCAGGGTGAGTCCCATCACCGCTAACAGGAGCATCAGGGCAACGGCACACGTGGACATATGCGTATTGCGATGCACGGTCACCTCCTCATCCATCCGGGATGCCTGTTCCGAGTTTGCCAGGCGCGGGGCTGCAGCACGCAGCCCCCCGTCGCGGTCTTACAGCACCGGCAGGTCCTTCTCCATTTCGTAGGCCGTCACGATTCCCCGGTAGTCGTCCCAGAGAGCGGTCTTGTTGATGAGGAGCTTGTCGAACATCTCCTGACCGAGCGTCTGGGCCAGGAGCGTGCTCTTCCTGGCGGCGCCGACGGCCTCGCCGAGGCTCCCCGGGAGCACGCCGATGCCGTGCAGCTCACGTTCTTCATGGGACATCGCGAAGATATTCTCTTCCTCGGGGGTTCTGAGCTCGTAGCCTTCCTCGATCCCCTTGAGGCCCGCAGCGAGCATGACCGCGAACGCGAGGTATGGGTTGCAGGCCCCGTCGGGGCACCGGAGTTCGATGCGGGTCGACAGATCGTGACCTGGGCGGTACTGCGGAACACGGACGAGCGTCGACCGGTTCTGTCGGGCCCACGAGATGTAGACGGGCGCCTCGA
>CAZNHF010000211.1:2098-3931 GCA_964572375.1 uncultured bacterium
CGGACGAGCGTCGACCGGTTCTGTCGGGCCCACGAGATGTAGACGGGCGCCTCGAAGCCGGGGACCAGCCGCTTGTACGAATTCACCCACTGGTCGGTTACCAGCGCGAACTCCCGCGCGTGGCGGAGCAGGCCCTCGAGGTATGAGCCGGCGATGGCCGAGAGGTGGTAATCCCTGTCCGCCTCGAAGAACACGTTCCGGTTCCCCTCGAAGATCGACTGGTGCGTATGCATGCCGCTGCCGTTCTCGCCGTAGATCGGCTTCGGCATGAACGTCGCGTGGACGCCCTCCTTGCGCGCTATCTCCTTGATGAGGAGCTTGGCCATGATCGTATCGTCGGCCATCGTCAGAGCGTCGGTGTATTTGAGGTCGAGTTCGTGCTGGCTGGGCGCTACCTCGTGGTGCGAGTACTCGACGGGAATGTCAATCGAATGGAGCGCGAGGATCGTCTTCTTCCGGAGGTCCTCGCCGAGGTCGGGCGGCGTCAGGTCGAAGTAGCCCGCATGGTCGAGAACCTCGGGGTACTCGGAACTCGTGAAGTAGAAGTACTCGAGTTCGGTGCCGACCTTGAACACCCAGTTCTTCGGTTCGAGTCGCTTGAGGACGCGTTTGAGAACGCGCCGCGGGTCACCCTCATACTGCTCACCGCTCGAGAGGAGGATGTCGCAGAACATCAGGCCTTCAACGTCCCCGTCGTGCCACGTCACAAGTTTGAAGGTCGCGGGGTCCGGCATGGCGACCATGTCGCTCTCGTAGATCCTCGTGAACCCCTCGATCGACGAACCGTCAAAGCCCTTGCCGTTGTCGAGCGCGGTCTCGAGTTCACTGCTCGGGATCTGGATGCACTTCGGGAACCCTGCGATGTCGGTGAACATGAGCCGCACGAAGCCGATGCTGTTCTCTTTGACCGTGGCGAGAACCTGGTCCCTCGTCATGCCGCGTTCTCCTTCTGCCGGCGCGCTCAGCTGCCCGCGCCCGCTTCGTCGAGTCGTTCCCGATACTGTCGCTCGTAGTACTCCCTGAACTCTCCGGACTTCAAAGGTCTCCACCAGGCTTCGTTGGCGACATACCAGCGCACGGTGTCGAGGATGGCGGCCTTCGCACTGAACTCCGGCTCCCAACCGAGGTTCCGAAGCTTCGTGGCGTCTATCGCATACCGCACATCGTGACCCGCGCGGTCGCGGACGTGCGTGATGAGACTCTCTGGTTTTCCGAGCTCTTCGAGGATGAGGTGCGTCATCTCGATGTTCAGCATGTGGTTCCCGGCGCCGACGTTGTAGATATCTCCCGGCACGCCGCGCTCGAGCAGGATTTCGATGCCACTGCAGTGGTCGAGCACGTGCGTGTAGTCCCGCTCCTGGCGGCCGTCGCCGTAAAGGGGGAGAGGCTGACCCTCGATGGCGTTTGTCGTGAAGAGCGGAATGACCTTCTCCGGGTACTGGTTCGGTCCGACGTTGTTGGCGCCACGCGAGATGATGACGGGGAAGTCGTAGGTCTCGTAGTAGGAGCGGGCGAGAAGCTCGCCGCCGGCCTTGCTCGCCGAGTACGGATTGCGCGGGTTGAGCCTGTCCTCTTCGGTAAACGCGCAGTCGAGCGTCGGTCCGTAGACCTCGTCGGTGCTGATCTGGATGAATCGGGAGACGTTCCCGGCGCGCGCGGCCTCGAGCAGCACGTGGACGCCAAAGACGTCCGTTCTCAGGAATCCGGCCGGGTCGCCGATCGAGCGGTCGACGTGCGTCTCGGCCGCGAAGTTGACGACGGCGTCGGCGCCGCGCATTGCCTGCGCGACGATGTCCGGATCGCAGATATCGCCCTGGACGAACGAGTAGCGGT
>CAZNHF010000212.1:0-3910 GCA_964572375.1 uncultured bacterium
TACTCGAGTCGCGGGCGCTCAACGCGTACGTTGCCCCCGCGCGTGGCGGAGCCGTCTTCGAGCTGGACGTGCGCGGCGCGGTCTGGAATGCGACCGGTACCATGTCGCGACACTGCGAGGCCTATCACGCACTCCTCGAGGAGGCCGCGGAGGGGCTCGACCAGGACGGCACCGTGAGCATTCACGATGCCGTCCTGGCGAAGGAGGACGGACTTGCGGATCTCGCGGTCGGCGACCTCGTGCCTAGGGTCGCGGCCGTCGACCACTTCTTTCCGGAGGCGTGCACGCTCTCCGAGATGCTTCGGCCGGACGAGATCGACCTTCTTCCGGCAGAGGACCGCCGCTGGGGCTTCAAGGTGCGCGAGGACGAACACGCAGCGGAGGTTGTCATGGAGGAGCATCTCCTGATCAGCTCCGGCGATGACGAGATCGAGTGCGCGTTCGCGAAGACCGTGCGAAACGATGGGGAGCGACTGTCTGTCGAGTATCGGCTGTCTCCCGGCGCGTCGGCGGGAATCGTGTTCTCCTCGGAGTGGAACATTGCGCTCCTGACCGGGATCGCGGAGTACACAACGCTCAAGACGGAAGCGGGGGAGACAGTCAGCGCGGAGGCTTCCCATTCGCTGGAGGCGGTGAGCGCACTGACGGTCGAAGACCGTCTTCGAGGAGCGCGCGTGACGCTTGCGTTCACGCCGGCGACCGAGGTCCGCGTCCAGCCGCTCCAGACCGCCTCGCAGTCCGAGAGCGGCTTCGAACGCGTCTACCAGGGACTGACGTTCTTCCCGGTGTGGAGGTTCAATCCTGATTCGGAACTGGTCTGCTCTGTCGTATTCCGCTGGGAGCCGCTCGATGGGTAGCGCATGAGCGATGCAGTTTCCATCCTGGTTCTTGCGCTGATCGCAGGCGCGGTCGCGGTCGATACGACCGCGGCGCTGCAGCTGATGTTCTCTCAGCCGGTGGCGGCGGCGACGTGTGCCGGTCTGGTCGTGGGAGAGCCCGCGACGGGACTCATGGTCGGTATCACGCTCCAGCTCGTCTGGTCCGGCGTGCTCCCCGTGGGGGGCGCGGGTTTCCCGGACGCGGGCGTGGCGGCCGTCGTCGGAGCCGGCACGGCGGGACTTCTCGTGGGAAGAGGACATCCTGCGGGATGGGCGATCGCCACAGGGCTTCTGCTCGCGCTCGCAGTCGGTTCGACAGGACGCATCATTGTGCGCCGTCTCAGACGTTGGAACATCACGGTCGCTGCGGGCGCACGTGAGGCCATGCTGACGGGCGACCTCGGCGGCGTCAGACGCGCGGTGCTCCGCGCTATCGGCGTCAGATTCTCGCTTGCGGCCGCACTCTCCGCCGTCGTTATTACGGTGTCGCTGGCCGTCGCCGCGGTGCTTATGCCGGCGACGGGACCGGAGGAGTATCCGGCTCTCGTCTGGGCCGCTCCGATAGCCGTTGGCTCCGCCGTCGCGCTTTCGCGGGGTTGGGGCGAGCGGGTCGGTGTCGTGGCCGGGCTCGCGGTCGGGGTCATCGTCGTCGCACTCTTCTAGGAGCTGCCAGTGAGCGATGCGGACAGGAACGGTACTCTTTCGCGCGGACGCCCCAAAGGTTTGAAGTGGCGCCTGTTTGTGCGGTCGTTCCTCCTTCAGGCGCTCTGGAACCCGAGAGGGATGCAGGGCATCGGGTTCTACTTCGCTGTCGCTCCGCTGGCGCGGACCTTGGACGAAGACGAAAGACGCGCGTTCTTGAAGAGACACATGGGATTCTTCAACACGAATCCCGTGCTTGCCCCGTACGTGATCGGAGCGGTCGCACGGGCCGAACTGGAAGGTCGGGGAGCGGCAGAGGCGGACGACATCAAACAGGCGCTGGGCGGTGTGCTCGGAATGGCGGGCGACGCGCTCATGTGGGGTGGCCTTCGCCCCGCCGCGGGTTTCATCGCTGCGGCGGTAGCTCTCTACGGACTTCGGACAGGCGCGTGGGGCGTGTGGACCGCCCCGGTCGTGATGCTCGCGGTGTACAACGTTCCGCATTTCGTTCTGAGGGCGCGCGGTGTGGCCCGGGGATTCACGCTGGGGCCGGCGGCCGCGAGCGAGCTCCTCGGCGTCGGATTCAGGCGGGCGGTGCTCGCGACACGCTGGACCGCAGCCTTCGCGGCCGGGTTCATTCTCGCCTTGGCTGCTTCGGGCTCCCAGCGTTTCGACCTGCCGGTGGCTGCTGCAATGGGTGTATTCCTCGTGCTGGGCGCCGTCGCGGCGCGACTGGGGATTCCGGCCACGGTCATCGCTACGGCCGGCGCGCTCGGCGGTCTCATTCTCATGGTGGGTGGCTTCCACGGAGGGTAGCGTGCTGGAAAGAACAGTGACGATCGCGAATCGCGTGGGGTTGCACGCGCGTCCGGCGGCCGAATTCGTAAAGCTCGCCAGCCACTACCGAAGCGACGTGAAACTGACCAAGGACGAACTTACCGTGGATGGGAAGAGCATCATGGGCGTGATGATGCTGGCGGCGGAATGCGGCAGCTCGGTGACCGTCACGATCGACGGAACCGATGAAATGGATGCGATGGAGAGGCTGACGGCGTTCCTCGAGACCGACATGGAGGAGGGGTAGGAGTTGATCCTCAATCTCTCTGAGATAGGGCGAGCGAGCACCATCGAGGGGATACCCGCCTCGCCGGGGATCGTCATCGGCAAGGCCTTCATCCTCGATGCGGAGCGCCCGCACGTTCCGGAGGAGCAGATCGGCGCCCACGAGGTCGACCGCGAGATCGCGCGGTTCCGCGAAGCCATCGAAGCGACGAAAGAACTCCTGCGGCGGCTGCGCGGAGAACTCGAGGAGGAGCTCGGAGAAGAGCATGCGCGCATCTTCGACGCGCATCTGATGATCCTCGAGGACTCGATGGTCATCGACGGAACGCTCAAGCGCATAACCGAGAGGGGCATCCGCGCGGAGCTCGCTCTCACGGAGACGATCGGACACGTGACGCGTGTGATGGGCAGGACCAAGGACGAGTATCTCAGGGAGCGCATCTACGATATCAAGGACATCGAGCGCAGGCTGCTCATGAGGCTTCTGGGTCGCGAGGACCGGACGCCCAGGAACATCGATGAGGATGTCATCATGATAGCTCACGACCTGGCGCCGACGGACACGGCGTCGATGCGCAGGGAACGCGTCAAGGGGTTCGTTACCGAGGTCGGCGGAAGAACGTCGCACGCCTCCATCATGGCGCGGTCGCTTGGGATACCGGCTATCGTCGGCGCACGTTCGGTCACGGAGTCCATCAGCCAGGGCGAGACTATCATTGTAGACGGAGTGCTCGGCATTGTCCTCTACGGTTTCGATTCCGCGGTGCATGAGTACTACGTCGGTCGCCAGCACGAGTACGAGGAATTCGAGCGTGAGCTTCTCAAGCTCAAGGACTATCCCGCCGTCACGCGCGACGGGCGCAAGTTCGAACTCGGAGCCAACATTGAAGGCCCTGAGGATGTTCAATCCGCGATCGCGCACGGGGCCGAAGGGATAGGGCTTTTCAGGACGGAGTACCTCTTCATAGCGCGAGACGAGACGCCCACCGAGAACGAGCAGTACGAGGCCTACCGGGCCGTCGTGGAAGCCATGTCGCCCGGAACGGTCATCATCAGAACGTTGGATGTCGGCGGCGACAAGTTCGGGCACCTTGCACCGGCGGAGCCGGAGTCGAACCCTTTCCTCGGATGGCGTGGCATCCGGTACAGCCTGGCGCATCCCAACATCTTCATGATGCAGCTGAAGGCCATCCTCCGCGCGAGCGCGCACGGGAACGTTCGGATCATGTTCCCGATGGTCTCGTCGATCAGTGAGGTCAAGGACGGAAAGCAGGTTCTCGAGGCGGCCAGGCAGCAGCTCAGGATCGAGGGCAAGCAGTTCAATGAGC
>CAZNHF010000213.1:0-3891 GCA_964572375.1 uncultured bacterium
GGCCCGGCGGCTGAGAACGTTGCGAAGATCGAGGGCTAGTTCTTCCAGAACATCACAGGCTGTCGATATTCAGAGAACGGCCGCGTCGATTTTCGACGCGGCCGTTTTCACTCTCGAGAGGAGCGGGCCGGATGAAGATCGTGACCATCATGGGAAGTCCGCACAGGAACGGAACCACGGCTGCTGCGCTCGCTATGTTCGAGGCGCAGGTCGCAGGCTCGCACGAGGTCGATTCGATCGTCCTCGCCGACTTCGAAGTCAAGGGGTGTCAGGGATGCTTCGCGTGTCAGCAGACGGTTGACGCGCCGGGGTGCGTGCTGCCCGATGACGGCAACGGACTCCTTGAACGCATTCAGGCCGCCGATGCCGTCGTCTATGCGACGCCGCTCCACATGTGGGGCATCGCATCCGGTCTTCGTGGTCTTCTCGAGCGCCACCTGAGCATGGTCAGCGGATACATGACCGAGGAATGGCGATCGCTCGTCGACGGCAAGCCCGCCGCGCTGTTGGTCGCCGCTGGCGGTCCCGTCGAGGGGAACGCGGACGCCATCCAGACCGTGTTCGAACGCGTGTGTCAGTATGCGAAGGCGAAGCACGTCGGAACGTTCGTCGTCCCGGGCTGTACGACGCCCGAGAAGCTCGGCACTGAGACGGAGGGGATCGCGAAGAAGCTGGCTGACGGCATTGTCGCCTGACGACCCAGGTCGCTGAAGCCGAACCGCGTGACAATCCGGGTCGCTGAGGCCGAAGGGCGGCGGCGGCGACACTGCGGTTCACCGAGTTCCACAGCGCAGTCCCACGTCGGCTACGGGCCCTTGATGATCATGACCGGGTGCGAGTTGCACTCGGCGTACTTGCCGGTGTTGTGAACATAGATCGCATACTCGTATGTGTCGGGCACGGCGTTGGCCGGCACCTCGATCTCGATGTCGCCGGTCTGTCTCGTCGCGATCTCCGAGACCGGGAAGACGCCGGGCTTCGGGAACCAGATGCTCACGGTGTCATCACCCGCGGCGAAGAGCAGGCTATCGCCCGGGTCGGCCTCGATCATGGGGACCTTCCGCGTGTCGGTGGCGGAGTCGATCGTCACTTCAATGAGCTTCTGCATCTTCACTGCCTCCGTTTTCATGACCCGTACTCCCTATCGGCGGTCCGCTCGGCGAACGAGAGATATCGTTCGTCCGCGCACAGGCCGCGAAGCGCTGGAGTGCTCTCCACCTGCGCTCTCGAGTATCCGTGTTCGAGAGCTCTCTCTATCCAGCTGAGCGCCAGCTCCCGGTCGCCCAACACCTCGTGTGTGTGTCCCACCTGGAACATGACCTCGACATCATCGGGCGCGTGCAGAATCGCCTCCTCCATGAGCTCGCGCGAGCGCTCCGGGTGGTTGAGCTGTGCGTAGTAGCCGGCGAGGAGCGTGAGAAGCTGTGGGTCGCGCGGTGTGACGGCCCGTCTCCGTTCTCCGCGCGCCGCCGCCTCCCGATAGGCCCGCTCCGCTCGCACGGCGCCGTCCCGCATCCAGAGGCACGACGCTGCGAGGTTGCCCCAGACCCTGTAGTCGGAATCGTCGATCTCCAGTGCGCCCTCGTACATGGCGGCCGCGTCGGCGTACCGCGCGCGGGCGAAGTGAAGAGTGGCGAGGTTTGAGTAGGTCGAGTAGTTGGGCGAGAGTTCAAGGGCTGTCTCAAACATCGCTGCCGCTTCGTCCAGCCGGTCCAGGTGGTAGTACATCGCGCCGAGGTTCCGGTACCCGATGACGTTGCCGGGGGTGAGTATCGTCACCGTAGCGAACTCGCCCGCTGCCTCGTCGTAGCGGCCCTGCGATGCGAGGAATACGCCTAGGTCATCGTGCACGCCCCAGTACTCGTTTCTGAGCTCCGCGGCTTCCCGGTACGCCGTCTCTGCGAGCGCCGTTCGACCGCTCTCGGCGCGGAGTTCGGCGATGGCTCGTCGTGCCGCGAGACTCAGGGGGTCGTGTTCGAGCGCGCTCCGGAGCACCGTGGCGGCTTCGTCGTAGCGACCCGCGTGGAGCAGGATGCCGGCGAGCGCTATCTCCGCAGGGATGCACCGTTCGTCGAGATCGATGGCGCGACGGAGGCTGGCTTCAGCCGCCGGGCCGCAGCGGAAGTTCCGCCGCAGCTCGCACCGTCGCCACAGCGCCCGCCCGTAGTCCGCGTGAGCAAGTGCGAACGCTGGGTCCGCGGATGTAGCTTCGCGGAGGAGCATTGCGGCCCGTGAGGCGGCCGCGGTGTCGGCGTCGTCCGCGACGCTCAGCACGCCGGTGCCTCTGAGATACGCATCGAAGGCCGCTGGGACGGTCGTGCCCCCGGATGCACTCCGCCTGCGCGCGCGTCCGGGGAGTTCGATTCCCAGCGCCTCGATGGCGAAACGCGTCGGGATGTCCTGGAGTGCGGCGACGTTGTCCGGCTGTTCGGTGATCGTCCATGATCGAACGGGCGAGTTCGCGGACGTCCCGCTGAGATGGAAGCGGATGCGGATGCTGTCGCCCACCGTCTCGATCGCCCCGGCTAGCGCGACGTTCGCCCCGAGCGTGGATCCGGCGCCCGGTGGGATGGTGACGTCAAAGCGGTCGACGTCGGCGGTGGGGATGATGCGAAGCTCCGTTGTGAACTGCTCCATCTCCTGGAGGCGGGCGGCGACGTAGTCGCGGAATCCGCTCGCATAGTCCTCGTCGGGTCCCTCGAAGGGGAGGACGGCGATGATGGCTCTCTCGGGAAGCTGTGGCGCCGCTCCGCGGTTTGCGACGAACTCCCGTCCGGACGGGTGGAAGGCGAAGAACGCGACTGCGATGACGATGAGCGCCAGCGTTGTGATGAGAGCGATCCGCCCGATGCGAGGCCGGGATCGACCATGGCGTGATACGACCGCCGGGACCGGCGTCGTATCCATCTGCGTTACGCGCTGACGTTCCGGCAGAAGCGCGGACACCCGTTCGAGGGCGGCACGGAGCTCGTCGGCGCTGGCGTACCGTCGAGCGGGGCTCTTCTCGAGGCAGCGCGCGACCACGCTGTCCAGCTCGGGCGGGACTCCCGGTGCGAACCCGGATGGAGGGGCGACCGGCTCGTTGCAGATCGCGTAGAGGATGGAGTCGCTGCCTTCGCCGCCGAACGGTCGCTGTCCCGTCAGGAGTTCGTAGAGGACGACGCCGAGCGACCATATGTCGGCGCGCGCGTCCGCTTCATGTCCGCGCGCCTGCTCGGGGGACATGTAGGCGACGGTGCCGAGACGCACTCCGGCCTGGGTGAGGTTGGAAGGCGCTCCGAGCTTGGCGAGTCCGAAGTCGAGGATCTTCGCGCGACCGGAACCCGTGACGAGAACATTGCCGGGTTTGATATCCCGATGGACCATGCCGCTGGCGTGGGCGGCCGCGAGCCCGGCGGCGACATCGGCTGCCACGGCGACCGCTTCGGAAGGAGTGACCGCGCCGCGGCCAAGACGGGACGCGAGAGTCTCCCCGTCGTAGCAGGCCATAGAGATGAACAGCCGGGCGTCATCGGTTTCACCGATCTCGTAGATCGTACAGATGTTGGGGTGGTCGAGCTGCGATGCGGCCTTCGCTTCGATGCGGAAGCGCTCTTTGGCGGCGGGGTCGCGCGTGAGTTCGGGGGAGAGGAACTTGAGAGCGACCGTCCGGTCGAGTCTGGTGTCCTTGGCGCGGTAGACGACACCCATGCCGCCTTCGCCGAGCTTCCCCGTGATCCGGTAGTGAGAGACCGTGCGACCGATCATACGAGCTCCCGGCTGAGCATCAGTCAATGCTATCTGCTGATTGTACGACAACTCAAGGATACCGCAAAGCGGAATCAGGGGCGCGAGAGTCCAATTATCGAGTGTTTCAGCGAGTCAGCGCCGTCTGCAGCGCAACGCTGTCGA
>CAZNHF010000214.1:0-3831 GCA_964572375.1 uncultured bacterium
GGTCGCGGTCAGACTCACAGAAATCCCCGAGGCGACGGTCACGTGCTGGGCGGAATTCCCGTCGCTCGTTGCGGCGGCACGGGCGGTCGCCGACGTCACGGCGTCCGGTGTCCCCGTGAGCGTGCTCGAGATCATCGACCGCGACACGCTTGCGTGCTCGATCGAGTATGTTCGCGGCGAGAAGCCAGAGAATCCACCTGCCGGCGCTCTTCTCATCGAGCTCGAAGGGTCCGCGGAGGACGTCCGGCGCGGTGCCGAGGACGTTCACAGACTGCTCGAGAGCGGCGAAGCGACGGGACTCCGCTGGGCCGAGAGCGATGCGGAGCGTGACGAACTCTGGGAGGTGCGCCGGTCCATATCGGCGTCGCTGGCTCGCCTCTCGACGGGCAAGATCAACGAGGACATCGCCGTTCCGCGGAGTCGGATACCTGACTTCGTCGATCAGATGCGCGAGATCGCGGAGGCAGTCGGCCTGCCGATCCTGACATTCGGCCACGCCGGAGACGGAAACCTCCACGTGAACATCATCGTCGACCGGTCGAACAGGAGCGAGATGACCCGAGCCCGACGGGCGGTCACCCAGCTCTTCGATGCGGCCATATCTATGGGGGGCACTCTGAGCGGCGAGCACGGGATCGGCATCACGAAGGCCGAGCATCTTGCCCGTGAGCTCGATGCTCCAACGCTGGCGGCGACGCGGGCCGTGAAGAACGCTCTCGATCCGCAGTCCATCATGAATCCAGACAAGATTCTGAGCGAGCGCCCGAATCCGTGGTGGAAGAACCTCGACGAGGAATCGTCCCAGGACACAGGAGCACAGGAATGCTGATTGACGCTGCCACCGTCGAACTGAAGGCCGGAGACGGCGGGGATGGCTGCCGGAGTTTCCGACGGGAGAAGTTCGTCCCGCGCGGAGGGCCGAATGGCGGCAATGGAGGGACCGGGGGCGACATCATCTTCGAAGCCGCCGAGGGACGCTCGACGCTGCTCGACTTTCGCTATCGGCGACGGTATGCGGCGGAGCGCGGCCGTCACGGAGCCAGCGCCAGGAAGCGTGGCCATAACGGAGAGAACATCACTCTCAAGGTCCCGGTCGGCACCATCATCCGGAACCACGATACCGGTGACGTCATTGCTGATCTGGACGAGCCGGGCGCGCGCATTGTGGTCGCGGCCGGCGGGCGCGGCGGGCGGGGGAATGCGTGTTTTGCTACCTCCACGACACGGGCGCCGACGCGTTGCGAGCCGGGCAAGCCGGGCGATTCGCTGACCGTCGATCTTGAGCTCAAAATGATCGCGGACGTCGGGCTCGTGGGACTCCCGAACGCCGGCAAATCGACGATGCTCTCGACCATATCGGCTGCGCGCCCGAAGATCGGGAGCTACCCGTTCACGACCCTGACTCCGGTACTCGGGCTCGTGCCGTTCGGGTTCGATCAGGCCTTTGTGGTGGCCGATCTTCCGGGCATCATCGAGGGGGCGCACGAGGGCAAGGGTCTCGGTGACCGGTTCCTTAAGCACATTGAACGTACGAAGGTCATCGTGGTGCTCGTCGACTCATCCGAGGAGGGTCCCGAGGACGCCTATCGGGTGATCCTCAGCGAACTCACGGGGTACGGCGAGGGTCTGGCGGAGAAGCCGCGCATCGTCGTGCTTACGAAGGCCGACGCCGGTGCGGAGTTCGACCCCGGCAGCATGAGATTCGGCGGCGAGCGCGTGCTTGTCGTCTCGTCAGTGAGCGGGCAGGGGATCGAGGAGATGAAGCGGGCCATCAGGGAACTTCTGGATAGCGCCCCATAGAGTGACGGGCGGCGGCCGGCAGCAGCGGCGCGCAGCACAGCGAGAGACGGGCCCCTCGGCAGGGGTCGGCACGGGCAGGTGCGCGGGGGATTCTACGGGGGGTGGTGGGGTGGAGGAGCGCAAGGCAGCACTGGTCTTTCTCATGTCGGAAGGTGTCGGAGCGGCGACGGCCGCGAGGCTCAGGGAGCGACACGGTTCGTTCTCGGCTGCGCTCGAAGCGGTCATGCGCGGAGAGGCGGAACTGCCTCGACCGAAACGCCGGGCGCTCGAACGGGCGGTTGGCGAAACTGTCTGGAGGCGCCAGCTCGACACGGCCGCCGGTGCAGGCGCACGCTACACGCCGTTCGGCGACACGGACTACCCGGAACCTCTCTCGCGAATCGGGAGCCCGCCGGTCGGCCTCTTCGTCAAGGGCGTCGGACTCGTCGGTCTCGGACCGATGATCGCCGTGGTCGGGTCGCGCGCCGCGACCCCTCGCGGCAGACTCTTCGCCAGGGAGCTTTCCGCATCTCTCGCGTCGGCGGGACTCACAATCGTGAGCGGTCTCGCTCGCGGGATCGACACCAGCGCACACGAAGGAGCGCTCGACGCCGGAGCTCCGACGCTCGCCGTTCTCGGGTCCGGGCTTGACCGCATCTATCCCCACGAGAATGTGGGACTCGCGCGGCGCATCCTCGTGACGGGCGCCATCGTCACCGAGTTTCCGTTCGGGACAGAGCCGAAGCCAGAGCACTTCCCGATGCGGAACCGCATCGTAGCGGGACTCTCCGCCGGTGTGCTCGTGGTCGAGGCGGGCGAGAGAAGCGGCGCTCTGATCACTGCGTCGATGGCGCTTGAGGAGGGGCGCGAGGTCTTCGCCGTCCCCGGCGCACCGGACGAGCCGGGCGCGCGGGGTCCGAACGGGCTCATCAGGAGTGGCGCGAAGCTCGTCGAGCGCGCCGCCGACGTGCTCGACGAGATCGAGACGGCCTGGGGACCTTTCGCAAGCCGCGCGCCGCGATCGATGGTCGCGGTGGGGGCGGAGGACGGCGCCGGCGCTCTCTGCGGCGGAGCCGATGGTGCGTCCGGGGGTCGTGCACAGGCCCTGCTTGGTCGGACGCCGCAGAGCGCGGAGGAGATCGCAGCCAGGCTCGGCGTTCCCATCCAGATCGTGCTCGAGGAACTTGTCGAGCTGGAACTCGCGGGGCTCGCACGCTCGTGGCCGGGGAGCCGCTACACACGGCGCTGAAGGAGACCACAGCGGCGTTCGTAAGACCAAGACATCAGGAGGCAGGGAACCATGGGTGAGTCCGGGAAGCACGGTCGGAAAGCGGTCGTCGCGATCGCCCGAAGCGCGGACTACGACCTCGCGGCGGTGCGGGCGGCTGTGGCGATGGCCGTCGACGCCGTCGGTGGCATGTCCCACTACGTCAAGCCCGGTCAGTCGGTTCTCATCAAGCCCAATCTCCTGTCTGCGAAGAGCCCGGACCGTGCCATCACGACCCATCCTATCGTTCTCGAGGCCATCATCGAACTCGTCCGGGGAGCCGGGGGTGTGCCGAGCATCGGCGACAGCCCCGGTGGGGCGCTTCGCGGCGTCGACCGCGTCTGGCGAAATGCGGGAATGGAGGACCTCTCCGAGCGGACCGGAGTTCCCCTCGTGAGCTTCGAGGCCTCCGGGTCGGTCAGACTCACGGGGGAGGAGCGCGACTACATGATCGCCCGTCCCGTCGTTGACGCAGACGTAGTCATCAACGTCCCCAAGCTCAAGACCCATGTGCTCACGCTCTACACGGGCTGTATCAAGAATACGTTCGGCGTGATCCCGGGATTCGGGAAGGGAAGACTTCACAATCTGGCCGGACGGCCGGGTCCGTTCAGCCGCTTCCTGGTAGACGTGCACGCCCTCGTGCGTCCCGCGCTCAACATCATGGACGGTATCGTCGCGATGGAGGGGGACGGTCCATCCGGCGGGAAGCCTCGCTACGTGGGCGCGGTGCTGGCCGGCGACGACGCCGTGGCGATCGATACGATCGCGGCCGGGATGATCGG
>CAZNHF010000215.1:0-3824 GCA_964572375.1 uncultured bacterium
CACTGGACGCCGTCGCCGGCCCGGCGGATTCGCTCGCGGCCCGGATGGACATCCCACTCGAACCCCTGGCTGACGGTGTGACCGTGTTCTACTTCCACCGGACCATCAGGTGTGTGACCTGCATCGCAGCTGAGGCGCTTGCAGACACGCTCGTCCGCGCGGTATTCGGGCCAGAGATGGCCGCGGGCGAGCTCACGTGGATGGTCGTCAACGTCGACGAGACGGGACACGAGCAGTTCGTCGACCTGTACGGACTCGGCCCCTTCGGGCTCGTGATCTCGGCTCGCTCGAGCGGAGAAGAAATCTACTGGCGTGAGCTCAAGAGTATCGAAGACCTGGTCGAGTACCGGGAGCTCTTCGACGAGTACGTGCGGGGGGAGATCCGATTTGCTCTCGATATCCTCCACGATGGGAATCAAGGGGATGCCCGACAGCTCGACAAGGAAGGGGGCAGCAATGAGGATGCTCGCGGAGTTCTTCCCTGAGTTTGCGGAGCGGCTGGAAGAACTGGATGCTCTCTACGCCGACAAGCGAACGATCGACGAGAAGACGTACCAGTTCATCTGTTTTGCGCTGTCCATCAAGGCTCGCTCCAAGCCGTGCGTTCTCAAGCACTTCAAGGAGGCTCTTGAAGCGGGGGCCACCGTCAAGGAGCTAGCCTATATTCTGGCCCTGGTCATGAGAGAGGCTGCGGGTGCGGACGACTGCTGGACCCACGATGTGATAGGCGACTGGAAGCAGATTATCGCGGGCGACGTGGGCTGCGGGTGCGAGAAGTAGGCCTAGTCCGGCTCCCCGATCTCCCCGGCCTTCGTGAGCGCTATCTTCGTGAGGATAGGCCCGACGATCTCGAAGATGATCGAGGTCGCGGTGATGACGGTGATGACGGCGGCGCCGATGGCGAGCGGGTTGTAGACGATTGGCGCGACGCCGGGATGCGCGTCCGCGAACGCAGCGATCGCATGCGCTATCCGTGGCTCCGCCGCGAGCGCGCCAAACTCCTGCTGCACGATGAGCGACAGGCCGATGGCCACACCGGCCTGAGACAGTATCCCAAGACCAACCCACTTCTTGATCTTCGGTTCCGCCTTCCCCAGTCGCGCGCCAACGCGTGACCCACCGATGAGACCCGCCGACCGAGCGAGAATGTAGGCGATCCCGATCGCTCCGAGCTTCGGCAGCTCGGAGAGCTTGAGATGCGCGCCGGCGATGCAGAAGAACAGAATGAAGAGGAGCGGCATGATGTCGCGGAGCGGTTCGGTCACGCGATGTACGAGCGCCTCGCGCCTCGTGTTCACGAGCACGAATCCGATGGCCATGTTCGTGAGAATGAGCGAGAACCCGAAGTGGACCGAGAGCCCGGTCGCGGCGAGGATCGTTCCGAACGTCATGATGAGCGTGTCGCGCGCCGTGTTGAGCTTGCGCACGAGCATGCAGTAGACGAATCCAAAGATCGTGCCGAGAAGCAGGCTCCCCACGATCTCGAGCGCGGGCTCGCGCATCCCCTCGAGGAATCCGACCGCCGCGCTGCCGTCCGTGATGAGCTGCCCGACGAGGAGCATCTTCGCGAGCGCTGCTGCGAACCCGAAGATGAGAATGGCCAGACCGTCGTCGAATCCGACCACCGCGTAGAGCGCCTTCGTGAGCGTGCCTTTCGCCTTGTACTCCTGGATGACGGCGACCGTTCCGGCCGGGGCGCTCGCGGGCGCGACGGCGCCGAAGAGAAGCGCAACCGGCCAGCTCTTCGTGATGAGGAAGACGACCGTCATAACGATGAGGAACGCGCCGAACGACTCGGCGAGGATGATCGCTGCCACGCCGCCGCCGATTTCCTTGAGCGAACGCATGCTGAGCTCGGAGCCGATGCTGAAGGCAACGAATCCGAGCGCGATCTCCGTGATGAAGGAGAGACTCGCGAGGTTTCCCTCGTAGAAGAGATTGAGCAGCGACGGACCGAGGAGGACGCCGAGCACCATGAACCCGATGAGCGAGGGGAGGCGTGCGAATCGGGCGGCCCGGCCGAGGTAGTACCCGGCGATCAGGACGATGCCTATGAGAAGCAGCGGCTCCGCGCGAAACAGCTCCTGCATGGAACGACCTCCCGGCTACGTCGTCAACGAGCCGCCGCTGTAGAAGATGTCCTGGACCGCGAGAAGGACCTTGTCAGAGTCCTTGAGCGGACCGGTGATCTGCTCGAGACGCCTGATCATCTCGTTCGTCATCCGCCGGTCCACGAGCGAGAGGATGATCTTACTGAACGGGCGCTGCTTGTCGGACCAGAGCCCCGCGAAGAGCGGCATCTTCGCGAGATAGCCGCTGGCATTCTCTGCTTCGATGACCGCCGTGAAGCGCGGCTCTGTCCCGCCGAACACCTCGAGGATCGTGTGAAAGAGCTCCTCGTCCTGCACGAAGATCTGAAAGAGGTGGCGGGCCGCGTCGCGCGGTGGCTCGGTGTCCTCGCGCGAGTGGCGCAGGAAGCTCGCGGCAAGCGCTTCCGGGCTCGCGGCGGCGACCATCTCGTCGACCGCACCATCTGTTGTCAGCACACGTGAGATGGCGGACAGAAGCTTGATGTGCGCCGTCGAGCCGTCGGCCGGCCCGACAATGAAGACGATAAGGCGCACCGGCTTCCTGTCGGTCGAATCGAAATCGACCCCGCCTGGAACGCTCGCAAGTCCAACGATGAATTCGCTCACACCCTCGATGCGACAGTGGGGGATGGCGATGCCTTTCCCGAACCCCGTCGTCCCTACTTCCTCACGTTTGCCGAGAGCTTCCGCGATGGCGCCGGCGTCCGCGCCGCCGAGCGCCGGGCTCTGCGCGGCGAGCTTCGCCACGGCCGCGAGCGCCGCCCTCTTGTCCGGCAGGACGAGGCCGGTCGCGACGCACTCCCCTCTGAGCACATCCATGAGCTTCATCGTGTTCTCCTAGTCACAGGTTCGCTTTGTACTCGGACGACAGTATTCCTAGCGGGCGGGTGAGTCAATGTTCATGCGTGGACGGGACCCATGGCCACGAGAGCGCCCGGGTCTTCCAGAGAGCGGGCGCGACCCTCGCCGCTGAGAGCCTGCCGTGCGGGGTGTTTGGTGATCTTTCGTGGTCCCTCGCTTTTTCTATTGACGACTGCACAAATGTGCAGTAGAGTGGTCCTGTGTTGCGGAAAGGTCTTCAGGCTGGGCTCTTTCGGACACTCAAGGAAGCCATCGCAAGCCGAGGTGTCAGGGCCGCGCATTGGGCGTAAAAGGGGAAACGGTCAGCTCGCGCGCCCACTCCTTCCAAAGAGCGCGGCCCGCCTCGGCTTCATTAAGGAAAGCAACATGACGAACCGATACGACCTCACACCGATGCAGGAACGGATGCTCGACTTCATCGCCGAGACCATCCAGGAGTTCGACCGCTCGCCGACCATGCGCGAGATCGGGGAGGCGCTTGGTATTAGTTCCACGAACGGTGTGCGTTACCACCTGTCGGCTCTTGAAGAGCGTGGCTATATCCGTCGCCGCCGTGGCATCTCCCGTGGCATCGAATGGCTCGAACATCATCTGGGTTCGGGGGAGCGCCACGGTGGAGCGGAGATTCCGCTGGTCGGAAGCGTGTCGGCGGGCCGCCCCATCCTCGCGATAGAGAACATCGAGGGAGTGATCGCGGTCGACGAAATGTTCGCGCGTCGTGAGGGCTGCTTCGCCCTCCGCGTGACGGGTGACAGCATGCGGGACGCGGGCATCCACAACGGGGATGTCGTGATCGTCAGCCCGAAGCCGGACGCGACGAACGGGGACGTGGTCGTGGCCATGATCGACGACGAGGCCACGGTGAAGGAGTTC
>CAZNHF010000216.1:0-3796 GCA_964572375.1 uncultured bacterium
CGGACGACGTACTCCGAGATGTTGCGGAGCGCCGTCGAGATCTCCTGGTGCGACACGTAGTCGACCGTTGCGACCTTGTAATAGAGGGCGTTGTCCGTGTCGTAGCCGTCTACGAAAGGCCCCGCAACGTACTCGCCCGGCGCGTAGTAGTTGAGCGCGCTGTCGAGGATCTGGTTCATGCCGTAGGCGCTGAGCATCTCCTGGACTACGAGCACGTCCGGATCGATGTCCTCGAGGATCATGCGGAAGTCGTCGAGTCGCGCCGTTCCGGTCGTGCCGGGGAAGTTCAGGACGTTGTACGTCACGACCCTGAGCGCGAGCGCGGTCCCCGGGAGTGTGAAGGACAGAGCTAGTGCAAGCGCGCATGCCATTCCAAAGGGGAGTTCTCGTCTCATGTTTGGCCCTCTCAGGGTATCCGGGTCGTGCGGCTCATGGCACGCGGCCGCGCCGCTCGGGGTGCCACATCTGTCGCGATTCTCTCACGACGCTATCGTACCACGACGAGCTTCGCCGTGCGTTCATCCGAGTTCATCGCTAGTCTGACCAGGTAGACGCCTGCCGCGACGGGTCGTCCACTATCGTCACGACCGTCCCAGTTCACTTCACCGTTCGAAGATCTGAGCTCGTGTGTCAGCGCGCGGACGATGCGTCCTCCTGTCGTATAGATGCCGAGACTCGCATCGAGGTCCGCGCTGAAGTACCTCCCGGTCACGGTGTTCTCTCGCTCGCCCAGCCAGCTGTACGCTATGCTGGCGCCTGCGCCTGTCGGGTTGGGCGCCACGGTCAGGCGGATTCCGGCCACTCCGTCGTCCCCCGGCGCGTCGGGGTCCTCAGGCGCATCCGATACGCCGGTTGTATCTTCGCAGGCGCATCCGACACTCCACGCTCCGATGTCACATCCTCCGCTTCCCGCGCCCGCGCACGGCGAGCACTCCTGGATCTGAAATCCGCCCCCGGTCGTGTCACAGAAGGCCGGGTTGGCGAACACGTTGTCGTGCGCCGTCCCGCAAGCGTCGTCGCCGCCCTCGTTGCCGAAGATGCAGCAGTACGATATCTCGAACGCGCTCGCGCCGCGGCAGTAGACGGCTGCGCCCTCGGACGAGAACGAGAGGATGCAGTCGGTCACCATGGGCGCGGCATCGTATCCGTAGATGGCGCCACCCTCTGATGCCGCGTTCCCGGCGAACGTGCAGTGCGAGATCGTCGGGGCGGAGTAGCAGCAGTAGACGCCTCCGCCGTACACCGGCGCCGTGTTCGCGAAGAACGTGCAGTCTTCGACGGTCGTTCCGGCCCGCAGGATGCGGATCCCGCCACCGCCGCGGTACGCTGTGTTTCCGACGAACAGACTACGGCTGACGAGCGCCGGCGAGTCCGCGAGGTAGATCCCGGCTCCCTCCCGTGCGCCGTTCCCGCGAAACGTGCAGTCCGCGATCGTCGCGCCGGAGAAGGAGCAGTAGATTCCCCCGCCCTGGCCAATGGATCCGCCGTCCCAGGCGACGCAGTTCTCAAAGATGCAGTCTTCGATCACGGGGGAGGCGCCGTCGCAGAACACCCCGCCCCCGAGCGCGTCATCGTGGCCGTCGCGGACCGTGAAGCCGCTTACGACCGCGCCCGGGCCCTCGCCCGCGGCGAAGATGAACGCGCGGCCCGCGGATTCACAGTCGATCGTCGTCACCGCGGGACCACCGATCGATTCGAGACGGATCTCCCGCCCGGCGAAATCGATGTTCCGGTTCGCGGGCCCGGCGTACGCGCCGGCCGCGACGAGTACCGTGTCGCCATCTGCCACGAGGGCGATGCCGCCCGCGAGCGTCGACGCGTCGGCGCTGCCGTCTGCGTTGACCACGATGGTCGTCGCCCGGACGATGCCGGGCGCGCAAAGCGCGAGGACCAGCGCGGCCAGCGCGGCCTTTTGGCCGGGCCGGCTGAGCATCGGACCTCCCAGGTCATGCTACCGTGGTATGATCCCCAATTCCCAGTACACCCATTGTATCTCAATTCCTGCCATTTATCAAGAAGTGAAAGGCGGAGCCTACTCCCTCCACCGGAGACCCCGAGGCGCCCTTGCCGTGGGGCTTCCGATGCCATACGATACTCGGAGTACGCCAGAGTTGATCCCAGGAACGAAACGATCGGACAGCGCGTCCCCCCGGGGGCGCGCAAGATCACAGGAGGTATCTGTGTCCCTCACGAACCACCGGTGGGCAGCGATTGCCGCGTCGGTCGCGCTCGTCGTGCTCGGCGCCTGCACGGGAGCAGCCGGCGCCGCCCCCGCGGAAGGGGCCGGGACGGAGCTTCCCCCCGGCGACACTCCGCCGCCGACCGCTTTCTCACGGCTGGATGACGCCGGCGACGCCGACGACTTCCCCGACGCCGACCATGTGATCGTCTACGACGAGACAGTCAACCGGGTGAAGCCCTCCGGCGTGACCTACGGTGAGAGTTATCTGCTGACGAAGATCCTCACGCCGGAAGGCTGTCGTAACGGCTCCGTTCTCCGCTGGGGCTACGAGCCCTGGAGCAGCCATGTCGAGGTCCGGGAGGTCAACGTGCTCCGTGACGGCGAGCGCATCCCTGTTGACGTGACGAACGTGCATGATCTTCCCGCGCCGCAGTCCGCCATCTACTGGAACAGCAGGATTAAGACGCTCCAGCTCCCTCGACTCGAGGTCGGGGACGGGGTCGAGGTGAAGCTCTTCCGGAAGGGCTACAGCTACGCGCTGCTTGATGATGATCCGGGAGCGCAGGTGGGACAGTCGGGCGGTGGCGCGCCTTCAGGTGCGCCGGCGGGCGCGACGGGCCAGGCTGCAGGAGAGGCGGCCGCGGCGGATGTGCCCGCGGCGGATGCACCCGACGACGACAAGTACATCCCGCCGATGCCCGGCGAGTACTTCGACATCGTCCTCTTCCAGGGCTCCGTGCCAATCGTCGAGAGACGATACGAGCTCGTGATGCCGCCGGACAAGCGCCTCCATTCGGAGGTCTACAACGGGCCGCTCTACTCGGCGACGGCGTATGACGAGGATGCAACGACGTATACGTGGTGGGCGTTCGATGTTCCCGCGATCGAGTCAGAACCCCGCCAGCCCGATGCGAGCGACCGCGTCGCGAAGGTCGTCGTGGCTACCGTCGAGAGCTGGGAGAAGAAGAGCCGATGGTTCTTCGATGCGAACCGCAATCAGTTCGATGTCACGCCCGAGATCCAGGCGGAGGTTGATGAGATCCTCCGGGCCGCCGGTGCAGCGAACGGTTCCGAAGAACAGAAGGCCGAGGTCCTCGTGCATTGGGTGGCTCAGAACATCCGTTACAGCGGGCAGACGATGGGCGAGGGCGAGGGGTTCACGCTTCACTCCGGCGCTATGATCCTCGAGCAGCGCAGCGGCGTCTGCAAGGACATCGCCGGCATGCTCATCACGATGATGCGCGCCGCCGGCATGGATTCATACGCGGCCATGACGATGGCCGGCAGTCGCATCGAAGAGATCCCTGCCGACCAGTTCAACCACTGCGTCTGCGCGCTCCGGAAGGACGACGGCAGGTTTGAGATGTACGACCCGACGTGGGTCCCATATCAGAACGACATCTGGTCGAAATCGGAGACCGAACAGCAGTATCTCGTTGGTACACCCGAGGGCGAGCCGCTCGCGTCGATCCCGTACAGCCCGCCCGGGGAGTCGGGGCTTCGGATCCGACACGACGGGCGAATCCTCGAGGACGGGACACTCGAGGGAACCTTCCGCCTCGACGGTTCGTGCGCGATGGACTCGCGCCTGCGCGGGATGGTCAGCATGAGCCG
>CAZNHF010000217.1:0-3783 GCA_964572375.1 uncultured bacterium
AGTTCGTCCGCGGTGACCGTCAGGGTCGTGTTCTTGACCCGCACGCGGACACGGCCGCGGTCATCGGGAAGTTGGAGGAGTTCACCCTCGCGCCCCATGCTTCGAAGCCGGACACGCATGCCGACCTCGAGATCGACGAGAGGCTCCGCAACCGTCTCTTCAACGACGGGCTGCGTCGCCGCCTCCAGCTGCTCGACGATGTGGCTCCTGGACTCCTGGACCTTCCTCCGCGCGTCCTTGATCGCATCGCGGGCCGCCGCCGCCTCCCTGAGTTCCTTGACGGTCTGCTCAACGAGGCCCTGAGCGTGGTCGAGTATCTCGCGTGCCTCCGCGAGTGCGCGTGTGCGGATCTGCTTTCGTTCGTCGTTCACACCCGCGAGCCGTTCCTCGTAGTCCTTCGTGAGAATCTCGGCCCGCCGCTTCTCAACCTCGGCCCGATCCAGCGTCTCCTCAAGCTCGCGCTCCCTGGCGACGAGGTCGGCCAGAAGTCCATCTACCCGCGCCGCGTCGGAGTCTCTCAGCTCGCGCGCCCGGCGGACGACGCCGTCCGGAAGTCCCTGCCGTTCGGCGATGGAGAGCGCATGACTGGCGCCCGGGATGCCGCGCACGAACCGGAACGCGGGTTCGAAGGTCTCCGGATCGAATGCCATCGAGCCGTTGATCATCCCGTCGAACTCGTGCACGTGATTCTTCACGACGCCGAGATGCGTCGTCGCGATGGTGGCCGCGCCGCGCCGCGTGAGCTCCTCCAGGATCGCGATGGCCAGGCCGGCGCCCTCGTCCGGGTCGGTGCCCGCGCCGAGCTCATCAAGGAGAACCAGCGTCTTCGCGTTCGCCTCGGCGAGGATCACGCGTATCGTCTTGAGGTGCGACGAGAATGTCGACAGGCTCATCTCGATCGACTGCTCGTCCCCTATGTCGGCGAACACCTCCCGGAAGATCGAAAGTTCGGTGCCGTCGCCCGCCGGGACATGGAGACCGCACATCGCCATGGCGACGAGGAGTCCCACCGTCTTCAGCGTCACGGTCTTCCCGCCGGCGTTCGGACCGGAGATGACCAGCGTGCTCCCCTCGAAGCCAAGGTCGAGGTTCAGGGGGACGACGCTGCCGCCCGTCTCACGGAAGATTGCGTCGAGCACCGGGTGGCGCCCGTCGCGGATGCGAAGCCGTCCGTCCTTCGTCACGATCGGGCGAACGCAGTTGAGGTCCCTCGACAAAAATGCCGCCGCCCGGTAGGCGTCGAGCTCCGCAAGGATGCCGATCGAGACCCGGATCGCTTCGGCCTCCGCCCCGACATCGGCGGTGAGAGCGCGGAGTATCCGCGCGACCTCCGTCTTCTCGGCGGACGCGAGTTCGGCGAGCTCGTTATTGAGCGGCACCGTGCTCATCGGCTCTATGAAGAGCGTGGCGCCCGTCGAGGATTGATCGTGGACGATGCCCTTCAGATGTGACCGGCTTGCCCGCTTGACCGGCAGCACGAGACGGCCGTTGCGGATGTGGACCGCCGCCTCCTGCACCGTGTCGTCACGGAGCTCCTTCTGCAGAATGGTCTGGAGCTTTTCGTCGATGCGCGCCCGCGTGCGTTCCATCGCGCGGCGGATTTTGGCAAGTTCCCGGCTTGCGCTGTCCCGCACCTCGACGGCGACGTCATCGATAGCGCGCTCGATCGCGTCCTCGATCTCGGTGAGCAAGCAGAGCCCCTGCGCCAGTTCCCAGGTCGTGGGGGCGCGCTGCTCCTTGCTCGAGGCAAAGGCGCGCACCTCGCGCGTCGCGGCGAGCGCACCCTTCACATCGAGGAGGTCGGCGCACGACAGGATCGCGCCCTGACGCGAACTCCGCTCCGCGAGCGAGCGAGCATCCCGGGCACGGTCGATCGGCAAACGCTCGCCATCGTCGATGAGCGCTCTGAGTTCTGTGATGATGGTGAGGTCGTGCTCTATGGAGTCGAGGTCGACGGTGGGCCTGAGCGCAACTACACGCTCGGCGCCCGGCTCGAACGACGTTCTGTCGACGAGCATCCGGACGACCTTTTCAAATTCCAGGACGTCGAGGGTGTGGTTATTCATAGACGGCTTTGAGACTCCGGCGGATCCTGTACCGCAGCCGTGACCGCAACACAGGGGCCTCTCAAGCTACCGTGCACCCGAACAGGGGCGACCGCTCCGGTCCCGCCTGTCCTAGTGCCGGTGACGTCTGAAGCCGGAACACTCGATGAGATCGAACTTCCGCTTGGCGGCCTTCTCGACGCCGTCGAGCAGAATGTTCATCCCGAGCGTGTCGCTGGCAATGTGCCCGGCGATGACCACGTTGATGTGGTGCTTTTTAGCCTCTTCGCGGTTCTTCTCCGAGATATGCATACCCACTATCGTCCCGATGTCGGACGTGTTCGCGAGCTTCTCGAAGGCCTCGTGCGAACCACCGGTCCCCCCCGTCATATCGACGAGCACCTTCCCGGTTCGCCGCTCCTCGCTGCCGACGAATACCTTGAGTCCGGCGCCGAGCTTCTCGGCTTCGGCGTACTCGGGGATGTCCCGGAGCACACCGAGCACGTCGCCGACGGTCTCAGCCTTCTTGTCGTCGAACAGCTCCTGCAGATAGGTGGCCACGCAGTTGTCGGCCGGAGTGTGCGTGCAGATCATCGGAATGTCGAGAATGCGTGCCGCATCGACAGACCGCATGTGGTTCGTCGGCATAAGAGCCCGCTCGACCTGCTTGATGCGGGGACCCATGATGCCCTCGGCAACATTGATCGGTACGCCGTGGGCGTGGAGGATATCGGCCTGCATCGCCATGACGCCGCTCAGGTTCGCCTGCGCCCCGCCCTCGGGGTGGTGAGCCCACACGAGGTCGATGCGCTTGCCCTTCTCGCGAAGCCGGTCGGTGAGGAGGATCTCCCCGATCTCCATGTCGATTCCCATGATGACGCTCTTGATCTCTGTGTCGTCGGCGCCGTGAAGGATGCGGGAATCGGAATACGGGTTGACCAGGCGCTCTGTGTCGAACACCTTCTTCTCGTTGCCCTTGAGGCCGTCATACGTCTTCTTTACGCGCTTGAGTTCGCTCGTCACCGCAGCCTTGCCGCGCGGGTCCTGGTCCATCCCGACCTTGACCACAGCCTCGTAGAGTTTCCTGAGCTTCATGGGTGCCTTTCTAGATTGCCCGCGACCGCGCGCACGCTAGCCCTCGCCTCCGGCGAGCCGCTCTTCGACCATCGCCTTGATCACACTTCCGTCTGCACGTCCCTTTACCTTCGGCATGACGGTCTTCATGACGAGCCCCATCTCGCGGACACTTGTCGCGCCCGACTCGGTGATGGCCTCATCAATGAGCAAGGACACCGCGTCCTCGCTAAGCTGCTCGGGGAGGTACTGCGACACTACAGCCAGACCGGCCTGTTCCTTCACGACGAGATCGTCGCGGCCCGCCGGCCCGAACTGCTCTATCGCCTCGCGGTGGCGTTTCGCCACACGCGAGAGAACCTCGATCGCGTCCTCGTCCTTGAGGTCGCGACCGAGTTCGATTTCTCTGTTCTTCATCTCGGAACGCACGAATCTGATGACGCCCAAACGCTGGCTCTCGCGAGCCTTGGTCGCCTCTATCATGTCGCTCTTGAGCCGCTCCAGGATACTCATGCCGCCTCCCGGAATCGATCCCGGCTACCTGGTCTTGACCTGCTTGATCTTGAGCTTGCGCAGTTTGCGCTTGGCAGCACTACGCTTGCGCTTTCTGCGCTCGCTGGGCTTCTCGAAGTGAGAGTGCTTCCGGAGATCGGAGAGGATCCCG
>CAZNHF010000218.1:0-3732 GCA_964572375.1 uncultured bacterium
GTCGGCCAACGCGCCCGGTCTCAGACCGTCGCCCAGACTGATCGTCGCGTCGTACTCGGCCACGATATCCAGAAGATCGTCGTAGCGCTCGTAGAGCGGATTCTCGGCGCCGTTGTATGACATCCACTCCATCAGGAACGAGCCTCCGCGACTGACGACGTCCGCGAGCCGCGGCGTCTTCCTGCAGTGGTCGGCGACCTCCTGCGTGACACCACAGTGTACGGTCACGAAGTCGATCCCGTCGTCGAGATGGTCCCTGACCGCGCCGAGGATCTCATCGGACGTCATATTGACCATACCTTTGCCCGACCGGCGCGCCCGGATGGCAGCCTGGTAGATGGGAACGCTGCCGACAGGCACGGTCGATCGCTCCACGACCGCGCGGCGGATGGCGTCGATGTCGCCGCCCGTCGAGAGGTCCATGACAGCATCGGCGCCCGCCTGGATCGCGGCGTCGACCTTGAGGAGCTCCTCCTCCATGTCCGACGCGTCAGAGGACGTTCCGAGGTTGGCGTTGACCTTCGTCCGGAGCCCCTCACCCACGCCAACAGGACGATGCGAGTTGTTCGAGTTCTTCATGATCGCGACGTGCCCGTTCGCAACCCGCTCCGCCAGGAGCGCGACGTCGATTCCCTCTTCGCGCGCGACCGCCTCGAGTTCGGGCGTCGTCCGTCCTTCGCGCGTCTCCTTCATGATCAGCATGAAAGCCTCATTCCTCTTGATGCTCAATGGTGCGCCGGGGCACAAGTTGCCCACTGCGCGCAGGCATACGCGCCCACTGCCGGGACGTACGCGCCCACCGCGCGTGGGCGTACGTGCCCCTGACCGGGCTGTTCTTGTTCGGATGCCCGGAGAATCAGCGGTCGAGGAGCTCAGCGAGCTCCGTCTCGCTCACGATTGTAACACCGAGTTGGCGCGCTTTCTCTAGTTTCGAGCCCGGATTCCCGCCCGCCACGACGAGGTCGGTGCTCCGGCTGACGCTCGACGTGACGCGTCCGCCGGCCGCCTCGACGGCGTCGCGAGCCTCCTGCCTCGTCATACGCTCGAGAGTTCCCGTCAGAACGACCCTCTTGCCGGCAAGCGGCTGCGTACGCCTGTTTGTGGCGTTCGTGTCTCGCTCGAGACAAACCCCGGCCGACCGCAGTTTCCCCAGGACGGCGAGGTTCTTCTTCGAGCGGAAGAACGCGTGGATGCTCTCCGCGATGACCGGACCGACCTCATCAGCCTCCGCCAGCTCCTCAACGTCGGCGACAGCCAGTTCCTCCACGCTCGGGAATCTGTCCGCGAGCGCCTGTGCGACTCGCGAACCGACATGCCGGATGCCAAGAGCGAACACGACCCGATCGAACGGACGCTCCTTGCTTGTCTCGAGCGCGGCTATGAGATTCTCGGTCGACGTCTCGCCCATACGGTCGACCTCGACAACGCGGTCCGCGTCCAGCCCGTAGAGATCGCCGTAGTCGCCGACGATGCCCGCATCGACGAACTGCTCGACGATAGCGGGACCGAGCCCGTCGATGTCCATCGCACCCCGCGCGGCGAAGTGCTCGATGGCGCGCTTGACCTGCGCGGGGCAAGCCACGTTGTCGCACCGGGTGTCCGCCTCACCTTCTTCGCGCGCGACCGGCTCGCCGCAGGCCGGACATGTCGTCGGCATCCTGAACCGGCGCGGTCTCCCCTTCCGCCTCGAGCGGACGACCTTGACTATCTTCGGGATGACCTCACCGCCCTTCTCTATCATGACGGTGTCGCCGACCCTGACATCGAGGCGCTCGATCTCGTCAGCGTTGTGAAGCGTCGCCCGGGAAACGGTGGAACCGGAGACGAACACCGGTTCGAGCAGAGCCACCGGCGTCAACCGCCCGGTGCGCCCGACCTGGACCACGATGTCGAGCACGACGGTGCTCACCGACTCCGCGGGGAATTTGTACGCGATCCCCCAGCGCGGGCTCTTGGCCGTGCTCCCGAGACGCTCGCGCTGCTCGAGACGATCGACCTTCACGACCATGCCGTCGGTGTCGTAGTCGAGTTCGCCTCTGCGTTCGCGCCAGGCGTCGCAGGCAAGGACGGTCGTATCGACCGAGTCCGCGCTCTCCCAATGCGGCTCGACAGGAAGCCCCATCCCGGCGATTAACTTGAGGGCGTCGCTGTGTCTCTCGATGCCGTGCAGGGCCGGACGCATGAGCTGATAGAAGTACGCCCGCAGGGGCCGTTTGCTCACCTCACGGGGATCCTGGAGCTTGAGCGACCCGGCAGCAGCGTTCCTTGGATTGACGAACGGCGTCTCGTCCGAACGAATCCGCGCCTCATTGAGCGAGGCAAAACCGGAACGCGTCATGAACACCTCGCCCCGCACCTCGATGCTCCCATCGGAGTTCGGGCCGGTCAGCCGAAGGGGAAGCGACCTGAGCGTTCTCAGATTCGCCGTCACGTCGTCGCCTCTCGTGCCGTCGCCTCGCGTAGCGGCGCGTGCGAGCAGGCCGTCCGTGTACGTCACGGAGACACTGACGCCGTCCAGTTTGAGTTCGACGACGTACTCCACTTCCTCGTCCGGAAGGAGCTTTCTGACCCTCGCGTCGAACTCCCTGAGCTCGTTGGCCGAGTACGTATTATCGAGCGAGAGCATCGGTTCGGAGTGCAGCACGGCGACGAACCCATCGGTCGGCTCGCCTGAGACCCGCTGGGTCGGAGAATACGGGGTCACCAACCGGGGATGCTCGGACTCGAGGGCCGAGAGTTCGCGCATCAGCGCGTCATACTCGGCGTCGGGGATCTCGGGGTCCGCGTCGGCGTAGTACCGCTGGTCGTGATAGCGAATGAGCTCTCGAAGCTCGTCGATGCGCGCTCCGGGGCTCTTCCTGGTTCCCATCGGCTGAACCGACTCCTTCCGGGGTGGTCTGAAGCAAGGGGAGTGAACCCGGGGTGGGCGGTGTGATCGGCGATCAGAACTCGCGGATGAGGCCGACGTGGAGCTTACCGTCGAGGAAAGCGTCTCCCTCACCCAGGCCGTAGTCGATCGCGATTATACCCAATCGCGTCTCGCCCCGCAAGCCGGCCCCGTAGCCTAACTTCGTCTCCGCTTTGGGGTTGGAACCCTCACGAGAGTAGTGGCCGACATCGAGGAACACCACGAGCCGCGAGTACCTCCCCATGATGAAGCGGTACTCCACCGTCGCAAGCGCTGTCGTGGTCCCGTGGAACTGCTCTTCGCGGTAGCCGCGAAGACTGCTCGCCCCTCCAAGCAGAAGCTGCTGGTGGAGCGGGACCTCCTCGACACTCGACGCGAGCGCCGCGCCGCGGGCGAACAGCGCCACGACCTGCGAGCGCCGCACGGGCACGTAGGCCGAGGCGGCGACCGCCAGAATGCCGGTCCGATAGGACTCCTCACCCTCGTTCGCCTCGACGCTCGCGTACGAGAGAGCGCCCGACGACTCGAACCCGCGGGTCGGGTTCAGCGGACTGTCGCGACGATCGTACTGGAGCTCGAGCGACGTGCGATATCCATCCGTCGACGGCTCCTCCCCGCTCCCCGGGACGTACCTCTCCCCGCCGACCGACCACGTGACCGCGAGCCTCGTCCCGAAACGTGCCGTCGCGAAGAGGTCGCCCTCCGTCGTCGAGTAGAGCGTGTCGCGGTTGACCTGCTCGGCGCGCACACCGGCGTCGATCGGCGCATCCAGAACCCAGGGTTCGATGTACTCGAATGCGAGCCGGTCGTGCCCCTCACGAACG
>CAZNHF010000219.1:0-3719 GCA_964572375.1 uncultured bacterium
TCGGCCTTCTTGATCTCCTCGCCCTGCGCCTCGAGCATGCACTGATGGTGCCAGAGCGCGCGGTACTCCTCGCGCTGGTACATCACCTGCCGTCGCATGAGTTCGTCAAAGTCGACCAGGTGCGCGTCGAACTCGGGTCCGTCCACGCACGCGAACTTCGTCTCGTCGCCGACCGTGACGCGGCAGCACCCGCACATCCCGGTCGCATCGATCATGACCGAGTTGAGACTGGCGATCGTCGGCGTCCCTTTGTCACGCGTGGCGTCCGCCACGGCGCGCATCATGATGACGGGACCGATCCCGACCACACGATCGATCTTCTCGCCGCGCTCGTAGAGCTCGTTCAGGGCGTTCGTCACGAATCCCTTCTTCCCGCAGCTTCCATCGTCGGTCGTCAGGATGAGTTCGTCGGAGATCGCGCCCATCTCATCTTCGAGGATGAGGAGTTCCTTCGTGCGAGCTCCGATGATCGAGATGAGCTTGTTGCCGGCGTTCTTGAGGGCACGGGCGATCGGGTAGACAGGGGCCACGCCGATGCCGCCGCCGATACACACGACCGTCCCGAACTTCTCTATGTCGCTCTTCTTGCCGAGCGGGCCGACCACGTCCATGATGCGGCCGCCGACTTCCAGAGCCGCCATCTTCCTTGTCGATGCGCCGACCGCCTGGAAGATGACCGTGATGAGCCCGGCGTCCCGGTCGAAGTCGGCCACCGTCAGCGGGATGCGCTCCGCGTAGTCGTCCATCTTGAAGACGACGAACTGTCCCGGTCTCGTCACTCGCGCGATGTCGGGGCAGTAGACACGAAAGAGGCGAACATCGGCCGAGAGATCACGCGCCTCGACGATCTCGTTCTGCATGAACCTGTTTCTCTTGTCAGCCACGGTAGCCACCTTGCGTTTCGTGGATTGGTCGTCGAAGGACATGTCGCACAGGTGGGACCCGATCCGGTCCGGCGGGAGGGGAGAGAGCGGCTACTCCGGACCCTCCGCCTTCCTGATGAGTTCCGCGATGCGATTGACGAGCTCATCCGGCTCGATCGGCTTGTCCGCGAAATCGTCCGTGTTCATCCAGTAGCCGTCCGTCTCCATGGAGAACTGGAAACCCGTCGCATCACCCACGGCGGTCAGCATCAGGATGGGGATGGTCTTGAAGATGGGGTGTGTCTTGATCTTCCGGGCGAGTTGGAACCCGGAGTCGTGGCGTTCCATCATGAGGTCGAGGACGATGGCGTCCGGCTGGCCGTACTCGACCTTCGTGAAGCCTTCCTCAGAGTTGTACGCGGCCTCCACCTCGTAGCCGCCGGCCACGAGCGCGGCCGTGTTCATCTTCACGAAGTTGATATTGTCATCGATAATGAGGATCTTCTTCTTCTCTGCCAAGGTCGCCCTCCCGGGTGGTCCGTCCGGCGCGCTCTGAGCGGGCACCACTCATCCGACTGACTACGAGAAACCCCGGCGCGAACCGGGGTCTCTGTGTTACGACAGTATCTCGTTGATCTTGTTGAGGAGGTCCTCCGGACTTGACTCTTTGTCGAGGAACGCGTCGGCGTGCATCAGCCTGCGGTCCTCGTCGTCCCGCGGCTTGAAGTCCAGGCCGGTCTCCTTGCCGATGGCCGTCATGAGGATGACGGGCAGGTCGGGGTACTTCGCCTTGATGTCTCTGCTCACATTGAAGCCGGAGTCGAAGTGCTCCATCATTACGTCGAGGACGACGATGTCAGGACCGACATCCTCGATAGCACCGAGACCCTCGCCTGCGCTGTACGCGGCGGAGACCTCGAGACCGCTGTTCCTGAGGAACAGCGAGTAGAGCTTCACGAACTCCATGTCGTCGTCAATGATGAGGACACGTGTCCCAGCCACCGCAGCCTCCTACTCGTGTTTCAGGATCCGTTCGAGGATCTTCTTGAGCATGTCCTCGTTCGCGACCGGCTCCAGAGTCGTCGAGACTCGCTCGCCGTCCTTGTAGTAGTGGTACTCGATCTTCGTGCCGCACTTCACGTGACACGTGAAGAGCTGCTTGAAGACAGCCTCCGCGTCCGAGAGATCCAGGGCGCCGCCCTCGAAGTACGGACACATCGTGTACTCGCCGGGCGCGATCATCCGCTGGCACTCCGGGCAGAAGACCTGTACGTGCTTGAACTTGCCGGCATCCGCCATGCGGCTCAACCTCCTAGTCTTCTTCCTCTTCCTCCTCCACCTCGGGTTCGAGGGGGAGGAACACGGTGAATGTCGTGCCTTCATCAAGCCTGGATTCTACCTCAACTGTGCCCCCGTGGCCTTCGACAATCTTCTTCACGATGGACAGGCCCAAGCCCGTTCCCGGGATCTCGACGGTCCTCGAGCTCTTCACGCGGAAGAAGTCCTCGAAGATGAACGGGAGCTCCTTCTCGGGGATGCCGATACCCGTGTCGGCGACGTCCACACGCAGCTGGCCGTCCGCCTGCGAGCAGCGGATGGCGACCGTGCCGTCGGGCCGGTTGTACTTGATCGCGTTCGAGACGAGGTTTTTGAAGACCACATCGAGCGATTCGGCGTGCGCGCGCAGTATGCAGTCCCCGGCCGGTGGTGTCAGCTCGAGGGTGACGCCCTTGCTCTCCGCCTGGCCCGCAAGGTCGTCGATGACCTTCCTGAAGAGACCGCAGGCCTTCACACTCTCGAGATTTCCTGTGATGTCGCCGGCGTTGATGCGCGCGAGCTTGAGCCAGTCGGCGATGATGTCGAGAAGGCCGTGAAGCGTACTGTGCGCTCCTGAGAGCATCTCGCCGGCCACTTCGTCGACCTTGCCCATCTTCCCGCCGACGATGAGATCGAGGTACTGCTTGACCAGAAGAAGAGGAGAGCGGAGCTCGTGCGCGACGATCGTGATGAAGTACTGCTGCATCTTCGCCTTCTCTTCGCGAAGTTCGCGCGTCTCCTCGAGCAGGCGTCGCTGTTCGAGGCCGCGATTCACGATGAGTCGGAGTTCTTCCGGCGTGAACGGCTTCGGAAGGAAGTCGAAGGCGCCACGCTTCATCGCATCGACGGCGGACTCGATCGTCGCGTAGCCGGTGATGACGATACAGACGATGTTCTCGTGACGTTTGCGAATCTGCCTGAGAGTCTCGAGTCCGTCGATCCCGGGCATCATGAGATCGAGCAGGACGAGGTCGGGTTCGACCTCGTTGACGAGGCGAAGGCCCTCGATACCGTCGACGGCGGTGTGGCAGTCGTAGCCGGCCTTCCTGAGAACCTGCTGGCAGGAATCGCGGATAGCTTCCTCGTCGTCGATCACGAGGATTGTTCGCAGATCGCTCATGTCTCCTCCGTGGGGTGAAGCGTCGCCAGGAGAGAGCGACCTCCTGAGCGGAGGTCAGCATCTTCATCTTACTACATGAGAAGCGTACGCTTCAATGAGCAAGCGCCGGCCAGCTCTCCGCGGGGTGAGCGCTGGTCAGAAGCCGTTGAGTGTTCACGGCGGACGCGTGCTCTGAATGAGAGTGGGAGCGCGTGGTTCGTCCTCCCTTGCTTTGCCTTGCCCGTTCCTGCCCGCTGGTGGTATTCTTGCCGCTCGACCGCCGCGCGCGTGTACGGCGCATCTTCGTGACGCGCGGAAATCGCGGGTGGGTCGGCTCATCTGAATAGATAACGGGGCAGTTTCCCGGGAACTCCACGAGCGGGGGACGTGACGTGGCAAAGCCGAAGGTAGCCTTCTACTGGAACGCGTCGTGCGGCGGC
>CAZNHF010000220.1:0-3715 GCA_964572375.1 uncultured bacterium
TACCACCCGAACCGAGTCCGTGCGTCAGCTGCTTGCCGACCTGCACGCGCGTCGCCGCGAGCGAGCACTCCAACGCCTGCGCGTCGGTGTTCACGGCCACGAAGTCCACACCGGAGAAACCGGACTCGATCATCCGGTTGACGGCGTTCCCGCCGGCTCCACCCACACCCACGACCTTGATCTTAGCGTTCATCTGCGGCTCGAAATCGAACTCCAGCTTCATCGTTTCTCCTCCAACCCTCCGACCCTTCCGGCCGGGAAGCGGCTCCACCCTGCGTGCCTTCTTCTTTCCCTTCGTCATGGCCCTTCACTCCGCGCTACAGAAGATTGTCTACCCACTGCCTCACGCGATTGACCGTTTCATTGACCCTGCTGTCTCTCCGTCTCGGCCTGCGCTTCGGCGCGCGTGAGGCCGCGATGATGACCCCGACGGCCGTCGCATACGAGGGGTCGGCGATGGCATCGAAGAGACCGGACACCCTGTCCGGCATACCGACCCGCGCCGGAACGCCGAAGACGTCCTCCGCCACGCCGGCGATCCCGTCGAGCTTCGCTCCTCCCCCGGTGATGACGACGCCCGCGGGCGTCCGACCCCAGAACTCCGTGCTCCTGGCCTCGTCGCGCAGCATCTCGAATATCTCACGTACACGGGGCTCGATGATGGCGGCAAGGACCTGCGTGGAACTCTGCCGCGGCTCCTGCCCACCGACGCTCGGGATCTCAACCGTGCGGTCCGCGACGCCGGAGGCGCTCGCACAGCCGGCCTCGCGCTTGAGCTGTTCCGCCTTCGAGATGGGAATACGAAGCCCCACGGCGATGTCGTTCGTAACGCAGGCGCCGCCCCAGCCGATGACCGCGACGTGGCGAACGGCCCGGCCGTGGTGCACGACGATGCCTGTGCTCCCTGAACCCATGTTGAGCGAAAGCGATCCCAGCTCGGTTTCGTCATCGGAGAGCGACGCGAGCGCTGCTGCGATCGGCTTGATGTAGATACCGTTCTCCCGCACGCCCGCCTTCCGGACCGCGCGCCGCGCGGCATCGACGGCATGCTCCTCCGCCGTCACAATATGGACCTGCGAGCCCAGCCGCACACCGGACATCCCGATCGGGTCGCGGATGCCGCGCTGTCCGTCGACGAAGAACTCCTGCGGCAGCGCCTCCATCACGATCCGCCCGACGGGGAGCGCCAGGGTCCGGGCTGCCTCGACGACGGTCGCAATCTCGGAGCGAGTGATCTCGCCGCCGCTCCGCGACACGGCGATGACGCCGCGGCTGTCGATCCCGCGGATGTGCTCGCCGTTGATGGCCACGGCGGCGGTGCCGATCTCGACCTCGGCGCTAGCCTCGGCCTCGACCACGGCCTCACGGATGGCACTCGACGCTTTCTCCATGTTCACGATGACGCCGGCCTCGATGCCTGCCGATGCGGACTCTCCGATACCGAGGATCTCGGGAAGCTCCCGGTCCTTCACGTCCGCAACGACGACCTTGATCCTGCTCGATCCAAGATCGAGACCGACGAGGATCTCGCTCTTCTTCACGCAGATCCCCTTTCATGGGTGCGTGCTCTCATGGCGGCGGGGGCCAGTCGCACAACGACCTGGCCGTCGAATCTGCAATCGATCGATCTCGCTATCGTGCCTCTCGCCCTGAGATCCGAGAGCACCTTCCACGAATTCGACAGATCGATCGGATTAAGAGCGCCGAGGCCAAACCTGATCTCTGCCCCGTCGGCTACCGTATAGATGACCAGCCCCGACCCCGGCGCAAACCTGATTTCTGATATCTCCATCCAGAGCGAAGGAGAGATCGCCTTCGCCTGGTCCAACACGACCAGTGCCTCCATCAGAAGCTCCGACTCGAACGTCTGTCCCGCCTCGGGTGGTTCCGGGACACCGGTGATAAGCGGCACGTCCACGAAGGCGCTTCGGTCAACCGCCGGCAACACCAGCGCCTGATCGGAGACCTCCACGAACCCGTCCGGCCCTCCCGGTACGATCGCAGCCGGCAGCGTTTCCTCGAGAAGAATCTCTATACGGTCCGGCAGACTGCGTGACACGCGCGCCCGCGCGATGCGGGGAGATGACACGAGCGCTCTTTCGACTCCGGAGGGCTCGATGTCGAGAAGGTGCGCACCGATGCAGACACCAGCCAGTTCGACGACCTCGTCGGCTGTGAGGATTGAGTTTCCGCAGACGTCGACGCGCGCTACCGCAAACCGGCCCGGCTCCGAACTCCAGGATGGAGCCAGCGCGATCGCCGCCGCGATCCCCCCGACGAGCACGGCGGCCGATGCAATGATCGTGATTCTTCCGCCTCGGCTGAGACGCCGTCTCCGGGGTCTCGTCGTCATACGCACGACCTCCCTGTCGATCTGCCCCGCCCTACGATCTCGACCTCAAGCACGAGTTCCCGTCCGGTCCTCTCCTGAACCCGCGCGCGGATGAGTTCGATGAGCTCTTCGACATCCTCGGGCGTCGCGCCCCGGTCGTTCAGAATGAAGTTCGTGTGCTGGTCGCTCACGACGGCCCCTCCGATACGCGCCCCGCGGAGTCCTGCCTGGTCCACGAGCTGCCAGGCTCGTACGTCACCCGGGTTACGGAAGACGCAGCCGGCGCTTCTCATCCCGACCGGCTGTCCGTTCCACTTGAGTTCGAGGATCTCCTGGAGCCTGCGCGAGACCTCGGAGGCGTCGCCGCGTTCGAGGACGAACGTAGCCTCCTCGACGATGGCTGCTTTCGGCAGCCTGGCTGACCGGTAGCCGAGATCCAGTTCGTCGCGTCCGAGCGTACGGATGCCCTCACGCGGCACGAAGATCGTCACCGTCTCGATGCAGTCTCCGACGAACGTGCCGTAGCTCCCGGCATTCATCACGACGGCGCCGCCGACGCTGCCGGGTATGCCCGCCAGAGGCTCGAGACCGACCCATCCGACCTCAGCGCAGAACGAGAGGAAGCTCTTGAGCGGCACACCGCTCCCGACGACGATGCTGCCGTCGCGCTCCTGCAGGGTTGAGAAGGCCGACTCCGTTGAGAGGACGGCGCCCTCGATCCCTCCGCTTCTCACGAGCAGATTGGTCCCGCGGCCGACGACCTTCAGTGGAACCCCGTCGCCCTGAAGAAGCTCTGCAGCCTCGTGAAACGAGACCGCGTCCGGAGCCTCGACGAACACGTCGGCAGGGCCGCCCAGCCCGAACGACGTATGCTTCGCCATCGGCTCGTTCCGCAGCACCGCTCCCGGTGCCAGCCTCTCGAGTTCCGCGTATGTGTTCGCTCCGACCAGCATCAGTTTGTCCCGTGCTCCTTGAGCTCCTCGAGCAGCCTCTCGCCAAGCTTGTAGATGTCGCCAGCGCCGAGCGTGACGATGACATCGCCCGGCTCGACCATGCCCAGCACGTGTTCGAGGAGCTCTTCCTGATCTTCTATGTATGTGGCGTTCCGGTGTCCAAAACGCCGCGCCGCGTCAGCGATCAGCGCTCCGCTGACGCCTTCTATCGGTTCCTCACTCGCCGCGTAGATGCGGGTTACGACGAGCACTTCCGCGTCAAAGAAGGCGTGGCCGAACTCGTCCGCCAGCTTCTGTGTTCTGGTGTATCGGTGCGGCTGGAAGAGAACGACGAGACGTCGGCCCCATCGTGCTGCCGCCGCCGAGAGGGTTGTTGCGACTTCCGCCGGATGGTGCCCATAGTCATCCAGTACAAGCACATCGTTGACCT
>CAZNHF010000221.1:0-3707 GCA_964572375.1 uncultured bacterium
TCGACGGTTCGTGCGCGATGGACTCGCGCCTGCGCGGGATGGTCAGCATGAGCCGGATGGAGGACGTCGAAGAGGACATCGCTTACTACTGGTCGGAGCTCGGCACCGCGGTCGAGATCGTTGAGCTTTCGCACGTCGTCGTTGACGATTTCAGCGAGGATGCGTGGATCGAGATCGAATACCGCGTTCCAGGCTACGCGCTCGTCGCCGAGGACGGTCTTGAATTCGAGAGTCCGATGATGGTTCTCGCCACGGAGAACGGCTGGCTCTGCCGGTCGTGCGCCTACGAGTGGGGCGATGAGCGAGAGAGCGACGTGTTCCTCTGGTTCACACAGCTCATCGACGCTGAGGAGACGATTCGCGTTCCCGGTGGATACTCTTTCGAGGAGATCGAGACGCCGGAAGAGATCGACGAGACGTACGGATACTTCAAGGGCGGCGCCGAGACGGATGGTCGCAAGCTCACCGTGAGCGAACGGTTCGAGGCGCGACGTCGCCTGATTCCGCCGGACGGCTACGACGGGTTCAAGTCGGCCGTCGACGAGATGATGGACTGGGCGGCAACCGTCTACCGGGCGGAGAAGGGAGGTGCCTCGTGAACCGGCTGATTGGGATAATGTCGACGACGACCTCGCCGTCCTCACTGATGACGACCAGGGACCGCGCCGCTGTGACATCGGTGCCGTTCGTTCTTCCAGCGCTCGCGGTCCTGGCCGCGTTCATGCTCATGGCAACTCCGCTCCTGGCCGCTCCAACGTCGGCGACCGGTGAGATGGACATCGGCGCGCTCATGGCGCGCGCGGAGGAGACGCTCGATCTCGGCACGACGGATGTGGTCGTGCTCTACGATGGTCGCGATGTGCGCGTCGCATCCGACGGCGCAGTCGCGACGACCTTCCACCAGATCGTGTGGATCTCGACCGAGCTTGGCATCGAGGAGTACGCTGATCTCAGGATCCCGTGGAACACGACGAACTCCTCGCTCGAGGTGAAGGCGCTTCGCACCTGGATGGGCGAGCGATGGTGGCCGCACGAGTTGAATCTCAATCCGACCGCTATCGTCGAGACGGTGCCGTATGGTGTCGCGAGCGCCGACGACTACACGACGATGCGCGAGACAATGCTGCTTCATGACGGCGTCGAGCTGCCGTGCGTCATGGAGACGGTATACACCGTCACTCGACGGTTCCCGGAGGGGATCGGTTCCGACGGGCTCTGGGTGTTCCATCGTCACGATCCGGCCATCCGTGTGAGCTACTCGGTGACGGTCGCGCCCGATGTGCCGCTCTCGTTCGCGGTCGGCAACGGCGCGCTGGAGCCGACGGTGACGCGGGACGGCGGAGGTGCGCGGTACGCCTGGGAGATGCGGGATCAGCCGAGGCTCGGCGTGCCGCACGTGGCCGATGCGACGTCGCACGCGCCCTACGCCTGCTGGTCGACGTGGCGGGATTGGGACGCGCTCGGGTCGGCGCTCATGGCGAGTGTTGACGCGGCGGCCGTGCTCACGGATGCGCTTCGTGATACCGTCGCCGCGATGACCGAGTACGAAATGCACATCCCGGCTCGGGTCGAGGCGGTCGCGGCATTCGTGGCGGACGCCACCCGCTCGATCGGATACGACTCTTCGCACTGGGCGTTCGAGCCGCGCTCCGCGGTCCGGACCTACGAGACGGCGTACGGTCACCGGCTCGACCGTGCGGCGTTCGCGGCGGCGCTGCTGCGCGAGGTTGCCGGGGTGAGTTCTGTTGTGCCCATCTTCAGGAGCGCAACTTCCGTCGAGATCGACATGGATGTCCCCGGGCTCGCGCGATTCGGCGCGATGGAGCTGTTCGTCGAAGGTGATGGTGTTGAGGGGATCTACGATCCGGCGACGAGCACATTCGCCCAGGGTCTTCCGGATGAATTCTCCGCCACGACCGTCTGGAACGTGCGAGGCAACGCTCCGCGCTTCTACGTCTCCGCGGAGCAACGCGGTCTGCCGAACGCGCCGAACGCACGGATTCGCGGGAGCGGAGCCGTCGGCAGTCAGTTCTCATGCGCCATCACGCTCGAGCAGGACGATGACGGTGCGTGGATGGGCGACGGTCGGGTCGAGGGGATGGGGGCGCTTTCGTGCTATCGGAGCATCGTCGGAATCGGAGACGAAACGGAGCAGTTCTGTGACCGGCTCGTCTCGGATGTCATAGACGGTGCCGAGATTGTGAGTTCCAACGTTGCGGTCCTCGACCAGGAGCGTGCGGTCGTAGGGTTCACGTTCGACTGGGATCCGGGCGATCCGGATGGACAGGACCGGAGCGTCCTGTCGTTCGGCCTTCCCGGCAGCGGGGTCGAGAGGCTCATTCCATCAGACGCGCACCTCTATGAGGGCCAGCGGACGAGTCCGGTACTGCTGCCTGCGGCGCTCGGTGAGAGCCTGCTCCTGCGAGTCAAGCTGTCCGAGGACAGCGTCTTGATGATTCCCACCGCCGTCGATGTCGAGAACAGGGCTGGACGATTCTCGCAGACGGTCGAGCGCGAGGGCGACTGGCTCCTCATCAGGCGGACCCTCCGGATAGAGCGGACGACCATCCTTGCGGAGTGGTGGCCCGACCTGAGGGCGCTGCTTCTTGCGGGCGAGAGCGCGCAGGCGAGCACGATTCTCTTCCGCTAATCACAGCATGCATACTCGAACGGCCGTCCCGGGTGCGCAGTTTCTTCGCACCTGGGGCGGCCTTTTATTTCCTCAGCATGCTCGCCGTGCGGCGCGTTGTCTGCTACCATCGTTGCGATGCTTCGGGTTGCACGGGGCAGCATCGATTCCAAATCTAGGGGACTGACATGAAGAAGTGGATCATCATCGCCGCCGTCGTGATCGCTGCGATCGCGATCTTCGGATTCGTCCTTCGGGGCGGGGGCGAGGCGGCCTTCGCCCGCTACGAATTCGCCGACGTGACGCGCGGCGATCTCGAGAACGTCATCACGGCCACGGGAGCGCTTTCGGCGGTCGGCACGGTTGCTGTCGGGACGCAGGTGTCGGGAACGATCGCGCAGGCTCTCGTGGACTACAACGAAACGGTCCGCAAGGGTCAGGTCATGGCCGTGCTCGACACCACGATGCTGTCGGCATCCGTCCGCGACGCCCGGGCCAATCAGATGAAAGCCGAGGCGCAGGCCGAGCAGGCGGATCGGAACTACGGCCGGGTCATGGAACTCTTCGAGCAGGGGCTCGTGAGCGATGCTGAGATCGAGGAGTCCAGCACGGCACTCAAGTCGGCCGAGGCCTCGCTCCTCGCGGCCCAGGCCTCGCTGGACCGTCAGCTCGCCAATCTCTCGTACGCAGTGATCCGCTCTCCGATCGACGGAACCGTGATCATGCGGAACGTGGAACGGGGGCAGACAGTGGCGGCGAGCTTCTCGACACCGACGCTCTTCACGATCGCTGAGGACCTGCGGCAGATGGAAATCCGTGCTCTCGTCGACGAGAGCGACATCGGGCAGATCGAGGAGGGACAGTCGGCCCGTTTCACGGTCGAGGCCTACATGGATGAGGAATTCACCGGAACGGTGCGACAGGTGTGGCTGCAGCCCGAGACGATCTCAAACGTCGTCAACTACACGGTGGTTGTCGATGCCGTGAACGACAAGGGCTTGCTGCTTCCCGGGATGACCGCGACCGTCGACTTCCTTCTTGATAGTCTGCACGACGTCCTGCTCGTTCCGAACAACGC
>CAZNHF010000222.1:0-3698 GCA_964572375.1 uncultured bacterium
CTCCACGAACCCGACATCCGGCGAGACGACGATGTTCGCGGCGTCCCCGCTCGCGGCGCCTGGGAGCACGTGCACGCACACCGTGTTGAAGTTGGCCGAGAGCGCGCCGGTGCGCGCGTGGTAGGCGCGGTCGCCGTCGGCAACGTCTTTCGACGTCGTCCACTCGCGGTCGAAGTACGACGTGTCGAACACGAGGTCGCCCTCGATCCGCTCAATGCCGAGTGTCCGGAAGCGCTCGGCGATCTGCCAGAGCTCCTCCGAAACGACGGCCGGGTCACCGCTCCCCTTGATGAACACATCGCCCCGCAGGACCGGCGCGATGGCGGCGGCATCCGTCGAAAACACGGTTTCGAACCGGAAGTCCGTCCCGAGTTCCGCGAGCGCCGCGGTGGATGTGATCACCTTCATGTTCGATGCGGGTATCATGAGGGCGTCGGCGTTCCTCTCGTAGAGAGGGACACCGGCGTCGAGTGATTCCACCAGGATCGAGATCTTCGTTCCGCGCACGTCGGGCTTGGCGAGCAGCGAGTCGACGACCCAGTCGAGGCTCTCGAGTGGGGCGGCGCGTTCGACGGACGTCGCCGACACGGTCCCGTTGTCCGCTTGCGTGTCGTCCGCGGCGCGCGCCGGCCCGGTCAGCGGACACAGCGCAACAAGCAGCGCGACCGCACAGGCCGCGCACACGTTCATCCACCAGACCTTGATCGTGTCGCGTCTCATGCTCTCCTCTGTTCTCATCGCGTCACACATCCCGAACATCCGATCAGGCGTTTCGGACGTCCGATCCGGCATCCCGGGCATCCGATCCGGCGTCCCGAGCATTCGATCAGGCCTCGCGAACATCGGGACCGGCTGCGCGCTTGAGTATCATCGCCACCGTTTCACGGAACTCGTCCATGTCGACCGCGCGCCCCGGACACTCCTTGCGCTGCACGCGCTCGCCATTCTCGATGACGTACCCTGTGCCCTCGAGTTCGCGATGGCCGAGGACACGGTCCGGCGTGAGTCCCAGCTCTCTGACAAGCCTGGCGCAGAGTTCGGCCGCTGCTCCCAGCTGCTCGCTGGGCGGCGGCTCCTCGCAGGCCTCGTACGCCATGCAGACTCCGATCGAGCGGTCATTCCAGGGACCGACGTGCCACGAGCGGATACCGGGCGGAAGACATCGATACATCAGACCGTCGCGTTCGATGAAATAGGCGTACGCGATGGTCGGACACCCGGCGTCGCAGATGTGGTTCGGCCCCGTGTGATAGCGGGCGGTCGCCCATACGTTCCATCCCGGCATCGCCGTGCAGTGGAGCACGACGGTATCGATGGCGTCGGGGTCCCGCGTCTCGGGCTCCCTGTTGACGGGCAGGACAGCCTCGATGTCATGGAGCCAGTGCATCTACTCGATCTCCCAGCTCTCCACCAGCGGCGCGAGCTCCGCAAACGAACGGATCACGCGCTCGGCGCCGTCGAACTCATTGCCCGCTGCGAACCCCCAGTCACATCCGATCGACCAGGTTCCCGCGCTCTTCGCGGCGGCGATGTCGGAGCTTCGGTCGCCTACCATGACCGCACGCCTGGGCCAGACGTCGAGCGTTGTGAGGATCCCGAGGATGAGATCGGCCTTGTTGAGCGTGCCGCGCTCGCCGGCGCACCATGTCTCTGAGAAGTACGACCTCAGGTCGAACGTGTCCAGCACGAAGTGCATGTAGCCTGTCCCCGCGTTCGTCGCGATACCCAGCAGATAGCCGGCCTCACGCAGCAGCTCCAACCCCTCGAGAACTCCCGGGAAGAGCGATCCCTTTCCGCCGGCGATGAGTTCGTGCTCCCAGTGCCAGATGAGGTCGCTCATCTCATCGATGTGTTTCTCGGGCAGTGTTGGCAGAACGGTCGCCACGTAGTGCTCCCGCGTGTTGCCCACACCTCCCATGATCTGTTCGGACGTCGGCCGCGGGATCTGGAGACCGTGACGGTCGTTGATATCGCGCACGGCCATCTCGACCGCCCCGACCGTCGTCGCTGTCGACGAGTAGATGGTGCCGTCGAGATCGAGGATGACGAGGTCGAGCGCGCGCGTGTTCTTCTCCAATGTCGTCTCCGATGTCTGAGTGTCGTCCGACTGCTCTGTGACTCCGAGTGTCCCGGCGTGAGAATAGCCGAGGCCGGTCGTGCGCATCGGTCAAAGCCGCCCCTGGTCGTGCATGAGCGCTTCGATCTCCTCAAGCCCCTCCGCGCCGCCCCGCGCGCCGATCGCGGTACAATTGAGCGCGGCCGCCGCGTTCGAGAAATCGAGCGTCCGCTCGACCGTCCAGCCGGCCAGCAGCCCGTAGACGAACGCGCCGTGGAAGATATCGCCGGCGCCCGTCGTATCCACGACGTTCACCTTGAACCCCGGCGATTCCAGCTTCGTGCCGTCCTTCGCGATGGCGATGGCCCCGCGACCGCCCCGCGTCATCACCGCGAGCGACGGACCCTGTCCGAGGATGCATCGGAGCGCTTCTTCGTCGTCCGCGCACCCCGCGTACTGGCTCGGGAATCGCGACGAGGCGACGAGGAGGTCGGTGTGCGCGACGAGGTCGTGCGTGCCCTCCTTGACGGTCTCCGCGTCGAGGACGACGGGGATGCCTCGCTCCTGCGCAGTCTCCGCCGCTTTCGCCGCCGCCGGGGCATCGTGCCCGTCGACGAGCAGAACGCGGCCGACGGCTATCTTCTCCGGCGTGATCTCATCCGGCTGTGTGGCGATCCCGTCGGGGCGGTCCCAGAAGATGGTCCTCTCCCCCGTGGTCTCGTCCACGATGATCATCGCGAGCTGGTTCGTCGCGCCCGGCACCGCAGGAACGTCGCTGACGTCCACGCCCTCGGAGCGAATGCTCTCCAGCGAGTAGTCGCCGATGGCGTCGCCGCCGACCTTGCCGACGTACTTCGCTCGAAGACCGAGCCTCGCGCACTGGACCATCGCGCTGGCGGCCTGGCCGCCCGGCGAGCGCTGGAACCCGACGAGCTTGAGCTTCTCGCCGCGCTCCGCCTCGCGCGGGACGATGCACAGGTGGTCGACGGCGTTGAGGCCGAAGCCGACGACGTCGAACGGCGCGGTTTCGGGAATGTTGAGTCCAAACTCCATTAGACCTTCCTGTCCTTCCACTTCCCGCGGCGGAACCAGAAGTACGTGAGCATCACTTCGATGCTCGCGGCGATGAATATCGACCACCAGACGCCAAGCTCCGACGTATGAAGCACGTGGATGGCGACCAGGATCAGCGGGATCTGAATACCCCACTCGGTGATGGCCGCGATGACGGTCGGTGGCCACGTGTTGCCCGAGCCATAGAACGCCGACGACATGACGATGTGCATCGCGATCATGATCTGAGCGATCGCCATGAGCTTGATCAGCGGAACGCCCGCGGCAAGCACGGCCGGGTCGTCGGCGAAGACACCCAGAATGGCCCGGGCCCCGAACACCTCGATGACACCGAGGACGCCGGTCAGAACCAGCACGAGGAGCGTCGCCTTGACCACGGCCTCGTGCGCGCGGTCCTTGTGATGCGCGCCCAGGTTCTGACCCACGATCGCGCCGCAACCGAGCTCCAGTCCGACCGCAAAGAGGATGCCGAGTTCCATGATGCGCATACTCACGCCGTACCCGGCCACGACGACCGTCCCGAACGTGGCCACGAGCGTCGCAACATACCAGTGCGCGACGCTTCGCA
>CAZNHF010000223.1:0-3692 GCA_964572375.1 uncultured bacterium
GCTGGGGACATGTGTGATGATGGATGACGAAGCGCTTCGGGCGATGGGGGAGAGAGGCTCAGCCTTCGTGCTCGAGCACTACTCCGCCCGCCGACTCTTCGAACACACGCTTGAGGTCTATAACGACGTCCTCGCCGCCGGAAGCTCCCGCGGCTTCTAGTTCTCGCAGGGTTCCTCTCGCGCGGCGAGTCGCGTATGGAGTTCCTCGAACCTCGCGACCGCCTTCGAGATGTCATAGCGCTCGCCGACCCTTGCTCGCGCCGCCGCACCGAGTCGCTCACGCTCCTCGGCTCCAAGACCGATCAGCTTCCGCCATGCCCGAGCGAGCGCCTCCGCGTCTCCGGGCGGGACAACGAGTCCCGTGTCGGCGACGATGCTGGCGGAGTCGCCGACGTCAGTGACGACGCACGGAACACCGCAGGCCATCGCCTCGCCGAGGACCTGCGGGAACGACTCCCCCTGTGAAGACGACGTGAAAATGTCGCTTCCGGCGAACAGCGACGGAAGGTCAGTTCGGGCGCCGAGCAGGTGTACGTTGCCGGTCGCGCCGTGCTGTTCTATCAGTCCGACGAGAGCCGGCTCCTGCCTGTTGACTCCGCGCCCGCAGAGCACGAAGTGCACGTCAGGGAGGCCCTCGAGAAGCAGGCCGGCGGCCTTGAGCAATTCTGCGTGGCCCTTGACCGGATGGTATCTGCCTGCGGCAGTGATGACGATGGCGTCGGCGGGGATGCCTAGCTCCTCACGAAGCCGGACGCGAGCGGCCGGGTCGGGGCGGAACGCCTCGAGGTCGAAACCGTTGGGAATGAGCGTCATGCGTTCCGCGTCATATCCGAGCCCAATATGATACTCCATCGCCTTCTCGGAGTTCGTCACGATGGCCGCTGGAAGTGTTCTGGAAAGCTTCGCGCAAAGCCTCACGATCCAGAGAAGGGAGTTGCTCGTCGTCGCCGGGTCGAGGAACGAATGCCTGATGTTCCACGCGACGGGAGGGGATCCGGCCAGCTTCGCGGCGAGTCCGCCGACGAAGTCAGCGTGATAGAGCCACGTCTGGACGACGTCCGGGCGCGTGCGCCTGAGAAGCCGTACGAGGCGAAGGAATCCCCGAAGATTGACCCGCTCCGGCGCCATGTGGAGGTGATGGACCGGGATGTTGAGGCTCTCGAGCCAGGGCCCCAGTTCGCCCTCATCGCGGAGCGAGACGACCTCAGAAGCGAAGCGGTCGCGGTCGACGCTCCCAAGGAAACGGCCGAGCATGTGCTCGGCGCCGCCGACGAGAAGTCCTGTGATGATGTGGACGACCTTGATGCGCCGTCCGAGCACATGGTCGTAGACGCCGAACGTCCGGTCGATGACCTGCTGCTGCGTGAACTCCCGTTCGACGAGCTCCCTCGCCGCCTGTCCCATCGCGCGGGCGCCGACCGGATCATCGATGAGCGCGAGCATCGCGCGTGCCAGGGCCTCGGAGCTCCTGGGTGCGACAAGCATGCCCGTCGTGCCGTCGATGACGATGTCGCGGCTTCCCCGGTTGTCGGCGGCTATGAGAGGCCGTCCGGCCGCGGCGCCCTCGAGCAGCGTCTTCGGCAGTCCCTCGTTGTAGTAGGACGGCAGCACGACGACGTCGGCGTCGAGGATGTGCGGCGCGACGTCGGATTGGAATCCCGGCCACTCGACGTGGGGCCGCGCCTCCGAGTTTGAACGGAGCCACTCGTGCGGAACCGTATCCGGGGCGCCAGCATCCGAGTCGCCGAGAAGGACGAAGCGCGCGGACGGGTGCGCGGCGACGACGATGTCCGACGCCTCGAAGAACTCGCGGACGCCCTTCGGCCAGAGCATCCGGCAGGCCATGAGGAACGTCGGCGCATCACCTGACAGCGGTTCACGCGCGTCCTTGAACCGTTCGAGATCGACGCCGGAACCCGGGATGAGCACTGCCCGCGTCTCGTCCGTCGCCCCGAGTGAAACGATCTGTCGCATGTCGTCTGCGTTCTGGAAGATCGTGACGGCCCGCCCGCCGAGCGCGAACCGATAGAGCATGGCCGCGACTCCCCGGATCAGACCGGATGATGCGAACGCGTGTCCGAGTCCCGTCACCGACTGGACGATACCGGGAACACGGCTCAGCCTGGCGGCGATCCCGCCGAGCAGGACCGGCTTGATCGTGAAGTGATGGATGACGTCCGGGCGGACGCGGCGATACACCTGGATGATCCGGACCAGACCCGAGAGGTTCGAGAGCGGGTTCATGGAACGGCGGTCGATCCTCCAGAGTTCGAACGTGGCGCCGAGTTCAAGGAGGGCCTGCTCATGCTCGGCGTCGGGCGCCAGAACATGCACGCGCCAGCCGTCCGAGACGAGTCGCCGGATCATGGCGCCACGGAAGTTGCAGATGTACCATGAGGTATTCGCGACCAGAACGATGGTCCGGTGCACCTGGGTCGGGGGCAGCTGGGTTCTGCTCACGGGAATCGGACTCGCGGGGGTGTGGCTCACCGGGGTCCGGCGCACGGGGGTGTGGCTCACCGCGGGCACCGGCGCGCGTGACCCGGGCGTTCGACGCCGCTCCACGAGCTCTCGATGCACATCCGCGAACCGTCCGGCGATCTTGCCGATCTCGAAGTTCTTCTGGATACGGTTTCTTGCCTCGACCCCGAGTCTGGCGTGCTCGTCGCGTGTGAGTTCGAGGAGCTTGAGCCACCCCGATGCCAGGGCGTCGGGGGCTTGCGGAGGGACCACGATGCCGGTGTCGCCGACGATGAGAGCAGAGTCGCCGACGTCGGTGACGACGCACGGCACGCCGCACGCCATCGTTTCCCCGATGACGAGTGGGAACGCCTCGCCGTGAGAAGCGGAGGTGGAGCCCGCATCGAGCGCCGCGAGGATTCTGGGAACGTCGTCCCGACGTCCGAGGAGATGCACGCGGTCGCGAAGCCCGCGTTCCGTAACGAGGCCGACTAGCTCCTCGTTGTCCCAGTCCACACCGTCGCCGCAGAGGATGAACTGCGCACGCGGAGCGCGTGCGGCCAGAACCCGGGCCGCATCGAGGAAGTTCCGATGGTCCTTCTGTGGGTGGTAGCGTCCGAGCATCGCCACGAGCTGGGCGTCCTCAGGAACCCCCAGTTCGCGGCGCACGGAGTCGCGTGCTTCCGGCTCCGGCCGGAAGATCGACATGTCGAATCCGTTTGGGATGACGAGCATCCGCGAACGGTCGTAGCCGCGCTCGGCGTGGACCGCGAGCGTTGCGTTCGAGCAGCAGATGATACGTTGCGGGAGGAATGATGAGAGCCGGGCGCACGATTGGACGACGAGGCGAGTCCGAGCGCTCGTGCTTCCGGGGGCGTGGTCGGTGTGATGGAGACCCCACGCGACCGGTATCGAGTCGTTGAACCTGGCTGCGATGCCGCCCATGAGGTCGGCGTGGTACATCCACGTCTGGATCACCTCGGGCCGGAACACCCGGATGGCCTTCGTGACGTCGACAATACTGAGAGGGTTGGGGTTCGCGCGGGAGACGCCGAGGGCCGTCACGCAGATGCCAAGATCCTCGATCCGCGGTCCGATCTGGTCAAGTCCCGTCAGAGAGACGACGTGCGGCGTGAAGAGCGTCCTGTCGGTCGCCCGGAGCAGACGGTAGAGCATCCACTCCGCTCCTCCGCTCGTCAGCCCGCTCGTCATGTGGATGATTCTGATGGGTG
>CAZNHF010000224.1:0-3678 GCA_964572375.1 uncultured bacterium
TGGCGTGGGGGAGCTGCCCGATCGGCACGCTCCAGCATTTCCTGATCGTGAAGTCGCTTCCGTTCTATGTCCTGGGCACGCTTGGCGCCGTCGGCCTCTTCATCGGACGCTGGCCGTGCGGCTGGCTCTGCCCGTTCGGGTGGTTCCAGGACATCGTCTACAAGCTCAGGCTCCCGAAGTTCTCGGCCCCGGACTGGCTCAGGCACGCGAAGTACGTTGTGCTCGTCGTTCTCGTGGGGTTCGTGGCGTGGTGGACGATGGAGCCGTGGTTCTGCAAGATCTGCCCGGCCGGGACGCTTGGCGCGGGGCTCCCGTGGCTCTTCTTCAAGTCGCGGGGTTCCGAGTGGGCGGACGGGATGGACTTCACGACCACGATGTTCACGGTCAAGATCATCATCCTGGTCGGGTTGGTGGCGCTCATGGGGATGATGAAGCGTCCGTTCTGCCGGTTCGTCTGCCCGCTGGGCGCTCTGTTCGGGCTTACGAACAAGATCAGTCTGCTGCAGATGAACGTCAACCTCGACAGCTGCGCCATCGCGTACGCGAAGGGGTCGGACTTCACCAACTGCGCGACGTGCCAACACTGCTCGAACCACTGCCCGATGGACCTCAAGGTTCCCGAGCAGATCGGCAGTGTCGATTGCATCAGATGCATGGAGTGCACGAGTTACGGCTCGCCCGAGTGGAGCTTCCGCTTCAAGCGAGAGCAGGATTTCGGTGTGCCCAGGGTCATCGAGGAGCCATCCGAGCCGGTTGTGATGTAGATACCTGCGAAGGACGCACCGCGTCCGGAAGGAGGAGGCGATGGACTCGCCGAGCGGCGTCACCCAGGAGTTGGTGGAGCGCCTGAGTCGAGCGGACCGTCTCGTCGTCCTCACTGGCGCCGGCGTATCAAGCGAGAGCGGTGTTCCGACATTCCGTGGCAGGGACGGGCTCTGGGAGAGTTACGAAGCAGAGGACCTCGCGACGTGGGAGGCCTTCCAGAGCGACCCCGAACTCGTCTGGCGCTGGTATGAGTACCGCCGGCAGATGATCGCCGATACCGCCCCCAACCCCGCACACAAAGCGATCGCCGACCTCGAGAAGATCTGTAACAACTTCATGCTCGTTACGCAGAACGTCGACGGACTTCACTCCCGCGCGGGGAGTACGAACCCGATCGAGCTTCACGGCAACATCTGGCGGGGGAGATGCACGAGAGAGCAGACCCTCATCGACCTCCCGGACACGCCACTGCCCGAGCTTCCACCCCGATGCGCGAGCTGCGGAGCGCTCGTTCGGCCGGATGTCGTCTGGTTTGGCGAGCCGTTGCCGCCGGAGGCGTACGACGCGTCCTATGACGCGGCCAGCAGCTGCGACGCGATGCTTGTTGTTGGAACGTCGGCGCTCGTGAGACCGGCGTCGTCGCTGCCGCTCGTCGCCAAGCACGGTGGCGCGTTCGTCGTAGAGGTCAACACCGAGTACACGGCGATCTCCGTCCTCATCGACACGACACTCATCGGCAGGGCGGGAGACATTCTCCCGTCGCTCGTGTCGGCGCTCGCGGGCGTCCGTGCGACCGTCCACGCTGAGTCCCAGGCGGCCTGAGTACCTCGCGTAAGAGCCCACATACAGGCGGGTTGCGTGTGTCATCATTGACCGCGCAGGCCGTATCTGCTAGCCTCTTCCCACCAACATGACAACCGAGACGGCAGGACCGGAGGAAGGCCATCACATCCCCCCGTGGGGTGACCCGAGATGACGCTCTGACTCCGGTTTCGACGCATCGCCGCCGCATATGGTGGCCTGTCTGAGGAGTCTGGAATGCGAAGAAACCTGTTCATTGCGGTTCTTGTCCTGGCCGCCGTCCTCGCCAGCAGCGGGGCGTTCGCCAAGACCTACAACAGCCCGTACATCAATGGGTATGTCACCGACGACCTGGGCGAGAACGACTGGGAGCCGGACGAGCTGGGTGTGGTGGACCCGAACAACGACAACCGTTGGGGCCCCAGCGACGCGGACATGGTCGACCTCTACGTCACATGGGACGCCGACAGCCTCTACATCGGCGTGACGACCGTGAACGGTCCGAGCAGCTACGGCAACGGATACCTCCTGTTCATCGACACGGACGCCCAGAACGGGATCACGGGCGCGACCGACTTCACGGGCGCCAATTTCTATCAGAGGCAGATCACATTCAGCACGATGGGCGCGGATGTCGTGATGGGAGGCTGGAATCTGCCGGGTGTCTTCGATGTGAAGCACTGCTCCGACCCGACGGCAACGACGGACTTCGTCGGTGTCTACTCGCAGGGCAATCCGGGCTGGAAACACTTCGAGGCGCGATTCTCGTGGGACGGGTTCTTCGGTCTCGGCGACGGTGTCGTGCCCCCGGGCACGACCATGAGATTCATCGGCGCCATCGTCGGCGGCGACGGCTCGGGCGCGTACGACGCGATGCCCACCTCATCGACCGGCATCGAATCGAACGGCGCGACGGCGTGGAATGCCATCACGGATCTCGACAACTACTACGAGGTTCCGGTCGACGCCAACGGCGACGGTGTTCCCGATATGGGTTTCCCTCCAGGCGGCTCCATCTCCGGTACCGTGACGCTCGACGATCCGCTTGACGATGCGACCGTCGTGACGCTTACCGCGTACGACGGCGCGACGGCCGTCAAGAGCGGGCAGACAGGTCCCGGCGGCGGTGACTACACGATCTACCTCGTGCCGGACGGCACGTACGATGTCGTGGCGACCGCGGCGTCCTATCTCTCAGAGACCATCGAGGACGTGGTGCTCAGCGGCGAGCCCGAGCTCGAGAACATCGACTTCTCGCTGATGAAGGTCACCGGCCGGATCGACGGCCAGGTGGCGCTCACCGGCGGCCCTCCTCAGGATGTGACGGTCACCGCGTACAATCTCGCGACGGGTGCGCCGGGTGGTGACGGTTCCCATGTCGTGACCGGCGGGACCGGGTCCTTTTCGATCGGGACCGTGCTCGACGGCGACTGGCTCGTGAGGACCGAGGCCAAAGGATACGTTGCCGCGGTCTCCGAGACGACGACGATCGCCGACGGCGACACCGTCGACATAGGACTGCTTTCATCCCCCGCGGTTGTGGCGACGAAGTACTCGTTCGTCGATTCGCTGGGAGTCACGGTATACGGCGTCGGCACGACGGTTAGTCTGCCCGCCGACAGCATCTTCTACTACGCCGACGCGTGGGTCGAGCCGCGCGATGCGGCCGACCGCGTCGCCTATTGGGACGACGACGCGCAGGATGGGGTGGTGCTCTCGGTGACCAAGCTCGACCCGGCCTACCCGGCCGACGGCGTGGTCGTCATCGCGGATACGAACTCCGTCTTGATTCCGGGCTGGACCCTCACCGCCGACATGTTCGTGGACGGACGGGCGGGCATCCGAGTCGCAGACGACGAGATCGAGGTTCTGAGGCTTCTCGCCAGCACGCCGACGCGCAGCTCGGGTGTGCTCGAGGTCGGCATCGGCGCGGCGCGACCGACGCTGCTGGCGCTCACCGCCGAGGAGTACGCCATCACCGCCGGCGACAGCGGGACGGTCGTGACCGGGCGGCTCAAGGACGGCAGCGGCAACGACGCCCAGGTCGCCGACGTCAGTGTCAGCATGACGGCGCTCGGCGCCGGTGGCGGGTTCAGCGTGACGAATCTCACG
>CAZNHF010000225.1:0-3669 GCA_964572375.1 uncultured bacterium
CATCGGCAGACAGCAGGTCGTATGGGGCAAGGGCGACGGTGTGTTCATCACCGATATCGTGTCGCCAAAGGACCTCAGCCGTTTTCTTCTGCCGGACTTCGAGGAGATACGAATCGGAGTCGACGCGGTGAAGCTCGACTACTACAGGGGCAGCGTGACAATGGAGGCCGTCTGGATCCCCGTGTTCGTTCCCGCGCTCGCCCCGGACGATGGATCTGTCTGGGCGAGACCCATGGACCTCCCGGTGCAACCGAGCTTTGACACGTCATCGCAGGGCGTGGACGCATCCCTCGAGAACAGCGAGGTGTTTGCGAAGTACTCGCTTCTGTCGTCCGCGTTCGATCTGGAGATGATGGCCGGATACACCTGGGACGATGAGCCCGCGCTGCACCTGTCTGTGGAACAGGATCCGGATACCCATGAGATCGTCTCACTGGCCGTCGCGCCCGAGCACCACCGCCTGGCCCTCGCGGGCGGGAGCTTCAGCACGGCTGTCGGGGGAATCGTTGTGCGCGGGGAGGGTGCCTACTACTGGGGGAAGCAGCTTGCCACCGAGAGCCCGTTGACAGGGGACGGCGTGCTCGAGCGCGACTATGTTCACTACCTGCTCGGTGTCGACTGGGTCCTCTTTGGTGTCAATATGAGTGCCCAGTTCGTCGAGGAGGTGATTCTGGAATACGATGATGCGCTGGCAGCCGACGACCGCTCGGATGTGGTGACGTTCCTCGCGAGCGAGAGCTTCCTGAATGAGACGCTGCATCTGGAGTTCTTCTCGTACGTGGGTCTGAGCGACAGCGATGCGCTCCTGCGACCGAAGATCAGCTACGATATGGCAGACGGATTCGAGATCGTGATTGGGGCGGACCTGTTCATGGGTGACGAGGGCATGTTCGGTACGTACGACGCGAACGACTCGGTGTACGCGAAACTGAAGTACAGCTTCTGATGGAAGGGGAAGTGCTAATGAATATCATCAAGGTGAAGGACGCGGAGTCCCGCGAGAACCCACACGGTGTGGACGCGAGAGCTCTCCACAACAGTGAGCACGCGCTTGTTTCCCACATCACGCTTCAGCCCGGAGAGGCGCTCAAGCGGCACATCACGCCAGTTGACGTGGTGTTCTACGTTCTCGAGGGCACGGGAATCGTCGAGGTCGGAGAAGAGAAGACGGAGGTTGGCCCGGACACGCTGGTCGACAGCCCCGCAAAGATCCCGCATTGCTGGTACAACGAGAGCAGTGGCGTGTTGAGGTTCCTGGTGATCAAGGTGCCGCGTCCGACCGGCCCAACCAAAGTGCTGTAGTCGAGCCATCAGATCCTCGGAGTCCGAAGTTCCCCGACACGTGACCGCGGGCGTGGTACGAGCCGTTCAACGCTTTCCACACTGTTCTTGTCGAATCGAGCGAGACGTCCCCCCGGTGCGTGCCCCTGTTGTGGGCAGCGAACGTCCGATGGTGTCTGCCGGGATTCACTGCACACCTGGGAGGTGCGAACCGTGACGAAGTCGCTAACGATCCTCACTGTGACATTTCTTCTGCTCACTCTGTTTCCGACACCCGGCCAGGCCGTTCTTGACGGTTTCGACCCATTCGGCACAGGGCAGGGCTACCCGGAGAGCGCCAGCGGACGCAGCGGCCCCAAGCCCTCTCTTCAAGCCCACCGTGTGACAGCAGGTCCGATCGAGATCGATGGCCATCTGGACGAGGCCGACTGGGTCGCCGCACAGGCGGGCACCGGGTTCACGCAGTTCTCGCCCAACCGGCTTGGCGAGCCGTGCGAGGAGACCGTGATCAAGGTCGTATACGACGACGACGCGTTCTACGTCGGCGTCGCCTGCTATCATCTGAACGGTGCGCCGATCACGACCTGTCTCTCACGCCGCGACAACATCACCAACGCGGACCGAATCCGGGTCTACATCGACCCGTATCACGACCTGATGACGGGCTACCACTTCCGTATCAATCCCGATGGCGTGAAGGAGGACTACTACAACTACGGTGACCTGTACCACGACATCTCATGGAACGCCGTCTGGGAGGCCGAGACCTCTATCGATGAGGACGGCTGGTACGCCGAGATGCGGATTCCCTTCTCATCGATCCGCTACCGGGAGGCAGAGTCCATGACCTGGGGTTTCAACGTCTTCCGGTACACGCACAGCCAGGGACAGAGGACGGGCTGGTCCAACTGGGACCGCGATCAGAGTGGGTTCATGAGCCGGAGCGGAACGGTCACAGGCATCGAGGGGATCGGCGCTCCGAGGCAGCTCGAGATCGTGCCCTACGTCGTGGCAGGCGTGACCGATCCCGCGGACGAGAGCGCGAGCGGTTCGGAGGAGGATCGTGAGTTTTCAGGCAACTTCGGCGCGGATATCAAGTACGGCGTCACGGCAGACCTCACGCTCAATGCGACCGTCCAGCCGGATTTCGGGCAGGTGGAGGCGGACCCCTCGGAGCTCAATCTGTCGCCTTTCGAAACATACTATGACGAGAAGCGACCCTTCTTCGTGGAGGGCGCACAGTTCTTCTGGCATCCCGACAATACGGTGTTCTACTCACGTCGCATCGGTACCGGCAGCAGAAACTCGCGGATCCGTTTCGCAGGGAAGCTGACGGGCAAGGTTGCGGGCGACATATCCACGGCCGTGCTGGTTGCCGCGACCGACGAGACGGAGGACGGTCAGGCTCACAATCCGTTCAAGACGGGGGACCAGCAGGCCATCTACGCGATCGGGCGCTTCGGCAAGGAGTTCAATGACGGGAACTACAGCTTCAACGTCATGCAGACCGGAGTATTCCGGGACGAGACGACCTGGGACGAGCCCACGCGGAACGGCTACGTCTCTGGCGCGGACTTCAAGCTGCTGTTCAAGGACCGCATGTACCAGGTCACCGGTTCCTTCGTCGGAAGCACGATCGACGGACGGCCGAGCGGCAGCGGTGATTCGGTGGTCGATCCCTCGCCGATCTATGGCACAGGCACACGGTTCGAGGTGAAGAAGGCGGCCGGTGACTGGACGGCCGCTCTCACGACCAGGCATCAGAGCGACAAGCTTGACCTCAACGACATGGGCTACATCAACAACCCGGACCACTACGCGGTCCAGGGCTGGGTTCAGCGTGATTTCAACAGCGATGATGAGGAGCGCCTCTTCAACGAGGGCGGCGTGCACGTGCGGTACTACCAGAGCTGGATCTACGCCGACCGTACGTTCATGGATCCGGAGAACCCGTCACAGGCGCTCTGGTCCTACGAGAGCGGTCACGACCAGTTGAAGAGTCTCCACGTGGAGGGCTGGGCCGGCACCAGGACCTGCTGGTCCTTCTGGGGCGGCGCCGACCTCTCACCCGAGACGACCGACATCTACGCCACCCGCCGGGACCCCGTGAGTGGAGAGCGGGGCCCGCTGTTCGCAAATCCCGCCAACTACCGTGCGTGGGTGGGGTTCAGTACCGACTATCGCGAGGATCTCGAGGCCAACGTCAACTTCAACTGGACCGGTGACGCCGTGGACGGTCGCGGTTACAACGCCAGTGTCGGGCTTGGCTTGGCTCAGAACTCGCGCATGAGTCACGGCCTGTCGCTTGGCTACAGCGACCGCCACGATGATGGCCAGTGGTACGGGAACTTCGAGAATCCGGGTGAGGGGATCGGAGGGGTGAGCTAC
>CAZNHF010000226.1:0-3667 GCA_964572375.1 uncultured bacterium
GCCTGCCGGCCTCGATGCCCCGCGCTATCGCTTCTGCCACGCTCTCCGCCGGCGCGTACCGCCCCGGAGGCCGGCGCGCGCCTCCGACGTTCTTCTCCACGTCGAAGATCTCCGTCCGGGTGTAGCCGGGATAGACAACCATCACGCTCACGCCGGTCCCGGCGAGCTCGACGCGGAGGCTCTCGCTGAGTGACACGAGCGCCGCCTTACTCGCTCCGTACGCGGCGAGATACGGAACGCCGTGGAGCGCCGCGACCGTCGCGACGTTGACGATGAGCCCAGACTCGCGCCGCAGCATGAACGGGAGCACCTCGCGCATGCAGTGGAGCGCTCCGAAGTAGTTCACCGCCATCACATCGCGGTAGTCCTGGGGCGAGGTGCGCGTCGCTTCCCCGAACACACTAATCCCGGCGTTGTTCACGAGCACGTCGATGTCGCCGAACTGCTCAACGGCGCCGCCGACAAGCGCGGATACGTCATCCGGATTGGAGACGTCGCACCGGACTGCCGACGGAGCCGGCGCGGCCGGGAATCGCTCCACGATCTCACGCACAACTGCGTCGAGCCTCTCCTTGCGGCGTGCCGCGAGAGTGACGCGGGCCCCTCGCTTCGCAAGAGAGAGGGCGAGCGCGCGTCCGATGCCTGAAGACGCGCCGGTCACGATCACGTGCTTTCCCTTAATGCGCACGTCGTCCCTCCAGCTTGTCGTAGAGAGCCTCAATGAGATCCGTGCATGTCTCCGCGATCTTCTGTCGTCGGATCTTGAGTGTGGGAGTGAGCGTGCCCGTCTCCTCGCTGAAGGGCTCCGCGATGAGTTCGAACGCGGTGACGCGCTCGTACGGGGCGGCCTCGGAGTTCGCTTTCTTGATCTCGTCGCCCAGGAGCTCCCGGATCGCGCTCTGTTCAAGAAGCGCGTCATAGGCGCCGCTCGCCACACCACGCTCCCTCGCGTACCGCTCGAGTGCCGCCCTGTTCGGAACGATGAGCGCGACAATGCTCTTCCTGTTATCCCCGAACACAACGACCTGACTGACGTACGGGCTCCGCGCGATCCGCTCTTCGACGGGTCCCGGTGCGACGTTCTTCCCGTAGGAGGTGATGATGACCTCCTTGCTTCTCCCCGTCACGACGAGATTGCCATCGCCGTCGAGTTCGCCCAGGTCGCCGGTGTGGAGCCAGCCGTCTGCATCGAGAACCCTTGCCGTCTCGTCCGGTTTATTGAGATAGCCCTTCATCACGTTCGGTCCCCGTACCTGGATCTCCCCGTCGCTCGCGATCCTGACGTCGACGCCGTCGAGCGGCCGCCCGACGGTCCCGAGCCTGTGGTCCGCAACGCTCCCGCAGCACACGACAGGTGAGGTCTCGGTGAGCCCGTAGCCCTCGACGATGCCGAAGCCGAGCACGCGCAGGATCTTCCCGATCCGCCGGTCGAGCGGGGCCCCTCCCGACACGATGATACGAAGCCTCCCGCCTCCCACACGTCGGAACCGGGATGCGATGAGCGCGTTGTACATGCGGCAGCGCAGACTGAGCCAGACGGGGACTCTCTCGCCGCGGTACCGACGGTTGGCGCACTCGTTGAGCAGGACGAAGGCGCTGCGGACGACGCCGCGTCCGAGCCACGGCCCTCTCTCGATCCTGGCGACGGCAGCCTCGTACGCTCTCTCAAGGACGCGCGGGACAGCGATCAGCACGGTCGGGCGAACGACGGCCACGTCATCCGCGACCGTGGCGAGTCCCTGCGCGTAGGCGACGGCTCCGCCCGCGAACAGAAAGACGTAGTGACCGCACGTGCGCTCGAACATGTGCGCGAGCGGGAGGTACGAAAGCGCCGAGTCGTCCGGCGTGATCTCGTATCGGCGGATGAGGGCGCGCGCGTTCGAGACGATGTTGCCGTGTGTGAGAACGACGCCCTTCGGTTCACCGGTAGTCCCCGACGTGTAGACGATTGTGGCGGCATCCGACGATGCCACGCCGATCCCCGTCGGCCCATCCTCCCCCGCGGCACCGCCCGCAGTGTCGCTCGAAGCACGGCCCGCAGTGTCCCCCGCGGCACCGCTCGCGGCATCGCCCGCAGTGTCGCTCGAAGCACCGCTTGGTCGGAACTCCGGCTCGTCGAGCGAGATTACCTGATCGAGACATCCGATCTCCTGCTGCACAGCGTCGGCCTTGATCCGAAGGCCGGCTTCGCCGACGAGGAGCATCCGCATGCCGGAGTCACGAACGATGTAACTGAGCTGATCATGGGGAAGTGTGTGGTAGATAGGAACGACGATGCCGCCGAGAGACAGGATCGCGAGGTCGGCGATGATCCACTCCGGCCGATTGGGAGACAGGATGCCCACGACGTCGCCGCGCTCAAGCCCGAGCGCCCTGAGCCTCCCGGCCGCCCGCCCGACGGCCTGCACGAGCTCCGCGTAGGAGATGCCGATGTACTGCCCACCGCGCCTGCGCATCAGGGCGGTCCTATCTGGATGCGACAGCGCCGCAGCGAACACCGAACCGTGAATCGTTTCCGCGTTGCTATTCAAGGCCCCACGACCTTCCCATGTCCCGGAAGCGACCGAGGTAGTCCCGCATGTCTCCGCCGGTGGTCTCGAGGAGATTGCGGAGCGGAGCCATGTCGATGTCGGCGCGCCGGCCGCCCGGAAGGGCGAGCGTGATCGCACCGCGCTCCCGTGCCGTGGCCAGGCGAACGGGAGCGAGTCCCGCGTCCCTGAGATCCGCTGCGATCGTCTCCGCGTCAGCCTCGCTCGTCGAGAAGACCAGCTCGAATTCGCCGTGCGGGCCGGCCAGCATCGTCCACGGCGGCGTACCCGTGCGCTCGCAGAAAGCGAGCACGTCCTCCGAAAGCACCCTGTCCCAATCGCACTCAACCTCGAACCCGCAACCGTTCAGGCGCATGAGCTGGTCGAGGGTCGCGAGCACGCCGTCGCTCGTATCCATTGACGCGCGGGCGCGGCCACGGAGGACCTTGCCTCCCGCCAGCCTTGCCGAGGGCCTGTAGCGCTCCTCGGGGTAGAGGTCGTCGGCAAGCCCGGCGAGTCTCGCGAACGCGAGCGCATTCCCGGCACCGGCGCGCCCGGTCAGAAAGAGAGTGTCCCCGGGTTTGATGCCGCGCCGCGTGAGGACCTCGCTTCGCCGCACGAGGCCGACGGCGCACCCCGTGAGCGAAACGGACGGCGCCGCGTTGGTATCGCCACCGAGGACGAACACGTCCAGCGAACGGCATGCGTCTTCCATTCCGCGAGCTGCCTGCCCGACGAAAGCGGCGTCGCGTGCGTGCGGGACGGATGCCGAGACCACGAGCCCCAGAGCATCCGCGCCGACCGCCGCGAGATCGGACAGGGATGCCATGACCGTGACCCACCCCATAGTGAAGGGCTCCCGGTAGAGTCCGGCGAGGATCTCCTCTGAAACCGTGTCGATCGTGATGGCGAGGTAGTGCTCGGGCAGGCCGGGAACTTCGACGAGTTCAGCGTCCGACTCGTGCGGAGCATTGGCGCGCGCGGGTGATCGCGAGAGGATCTTCGCCCAGCAGTCGACCGCGACGTTTTCCAGTATGTCGCTCATCCCGCTCATCGGCAGCACCTGATCCTCCCGGGCAGCACCGTGAACTCGGCGCGCCGCGCGTGCACGACCTCGCCGTCGGTCTCGAGCGCGAACG
>CAZNHF010000227.1:0-3657 GCA_964572375.1 uncultured bacterium
TCCCGGTGGGCGCTCCATCGAACGGCACGACCTCGCCGGCCAGCCGGCGCGCCTCCTCGGCAGAGAGCAGGAAGGTCTGCACGGCCCGGGCCACCTCGCCCCTGGCCTCCCGGATGGTCTTGCCCACCTCACGACAGAGAAGCGTCGCGAGTTCGCCGGAGCGTGCCTCAAGAGCGCTCGCCGTCCGGCGAAGGACGGCGGCCCGTTCGACGCGCGGCAGCGACTCCATCACTACAGCGCCGCGCTCGGCCGCACCGAGTGCCCGGGCGACGTCGCCGGCCCCGGCGTGCGGGACCGTATCGATCACGGAACCGTCGTACGGGTTCGTCACCTCGAATTCACGGTCTCCGGCAGCGGGCTCGCCGGCTATGAGCATCCGCACGCTACGGTCCTCCGTTCTCGGGCGCCTCGCTCACCTCGATATCGCCTTCGACGACGTGAACCCGCACCGTCGAGGCGTCCGGGTTCGCCAGAAGGAACCGCGCGATCGGTTTGAGCACAAGCCCCTCCACAGTGCGACCGAGGTGGCGCGCGCCGTACTCACGGCTCGCCCCCTTCTCTGCCATTTTCGCGATCGCCTCATCGCTGACGTCGAGCGCGACGTTGCGCTCTGCGAGCCGCTCCCGCACGTCGTCCAGATGAAGCCGCACGATCTCGTGGAGCGCCGGCTCTCCCAACGGCTCGAACAAGAGCACCTCGTCGATGCCTTCGAGGAACTCCGGCGGGAAGAATTTTTCGACCGCGACTCGGATCTCGCGCAGATACCGGTCGTCGCGGTCACGTGACGCCTGGCTGAATCCGACCGCACCGTTCTCCTCGCCTGAAGGGAGGAGGTTCCCGGCGTTCGATGTCATGATGACGACCGTGTCCGCGAACTCCACGGGTCTCCCCTGTCCATCGACGACGTAACCCTCACGAAAGATCTGCATGAGAGTGACGGCAACGTCACGGTGCGTGCGCTCGACCTGCTCGAAGACGATGACCGAATGCGGCCATCGGTCCACGACATGCGTCAGATCTCCCTCGTGTTCGACGTCACCGAGCGAGAGGCCGAAGAGCCGCGCAACCCCGTCGTCTTCCGAGTACCGTGTCATGTTGAACTCGAACAGCCGCGACGACCCACCGTAGAGTTCGTCGGCCAGCGCTCGGGCCAGTTCGCTCTTACCGACGCCGGGCGGTCCCACGAACAGAAAGACGCCGTCCGGACGCTGCGGCCGGGCGTCCAGCCCGAGCCGCGACACACGGATGACGTCGGCCACCTTCTTGATGCACCGCGACTGGCCCTTGACGCGGCGTTCGAGCACGGACTCGAGTTCGAGCAGCTCGCTGTTGACCGCGCCGGCCAGCTTCTCCGGCGGGATCCCGACCCACTGGGAGAGCGCTCCGGTGACATCCGAGACCTCAACGGAGCCGCCGGCCCCTGCGCCGCGCATGACGGCCTTGCTGGCGGCTTCGTCGAGGAGCTCCATCGCCTTACCCGGCAGAACACGCTCCTTCACGAAGTATCCCGACAGGTCGACGGCAGCCTCCAGAACGTTCCGGCCCACGCTTACCCCGTGGTACTCGCTGAGACCTACCGCCGCGCGCGCGAGGAGTTCGATGGTGACGTCTCGCGAAGGCTCCGGCACCTCGACGGCCGTCATTCCATGCTCGAGCCATGCCAGCCGCATCGCGGCCGCCCGGTAGAGGTCCGGCGTGCTGCTTCCCAGAAGATAGAGCCCCGGCTGGTGCAGGGCGGTCTCGACGGCGTACGACGCGTCGAGAAGCGCCTGACCGCTCCCCGTCACACCAAGGAAACTCGTGAAGTGGTCGAGGAAGAGTACGATGTCATCACGCGCTGCCGCCTGCCGCATGGCGACAAACACGATGCGCTCGAAGTCGCCCGGCTCCCGCACGCCCGCGAGCACGCGGTGGAACGGGAGTTCTATGAGCTTCCGCGCACGGAGCTGCGGGGGCGCGCTCCCATCGAGGAGCCTGCCGGCAAGCGCAAAGACGAGGCCTCGCTTCCCCACGCCCTGCGGACCGACGAGCACGGCCGCGTGCCGCTCACGTTTCCCCAGGACCTCCATGACGCGGCGCGTTTGAGTCTGCCAGAGATCGGGCTGTGAGGCGCCCTCCGCCTTGACCATCGCCGTGAGGTCCACGCCGATCTGCCCGAGGACGTCCACTCCGCCGACGGCGTCCTGATCCTCCGCGCCCTCCGCCAGCGCGGCACTCAGTGCCGACCCCTTCTCCGGGGTCTCCGCCGCCGGCTCGGGGGTCTCCGCTCTCGCGTCATCTACCATCGCGTCCCTTTCGTGTCATCCGATCCACGCACACCACGCGGTTCGCTGAACCGTCCGGTTCGTCACACGAGTCCATCGGCCGCCATCGCGCCCGACCCATCAGACAAGCCGCGTCCTCGCACGAAGACGAGCCTGCTCCCATTCGCCGCGGAGCGACCGGTACTCCTCGTGGAATCCCTCACGGACGTTCTCGGGGATAAGGGGGACGATCGCGTCCGTCACGCTCAGCACCTTCGGCGCGAGCGTGGAGAGCGCCAGCGTCGGACTCTTGTGAAATCCACCCATGACGGTGAGCAGGAGCAGCGCCCCCGTCAAGATCGACGCAAGGACGATTCCCAGGACACCGCCGGCGAGCCGGTCGACCCAACCGAGGGCCGCCAGCTTGAGCGCCTTGGCAACCAGCCGCCCGATGAGTGCGACGACGAAGAACACGACGAGGAACACGAGAATGAATGCGATGATCTCAGCCACGCGCTCCTCCGGCACGAAGCCGAAGATGCTCGACGCGACGCGAACGAAGCTCCCGGCTGCAGCCACGATGCCGAGCACGAGAGCCGCGAGGCCGAACAGCGTCCTGACGAGGCCACGCGCGAGGCCTGACACGAAGCCGACGACCAGTATGATCACGATGATCAGGTCGACACCGTTCATGATCCCTCCCCGGTGCGGTCAGGGGCCCTGGCGGCCCGTTGGCGTGACGCTAGCACCGCCGCGCGCCGCAGTCAAGAAAGGTGTCGGATGGGTGGATGGGGGGCTGCGACGCCGATCAGTTCACGACGAGCAGCTTGCCGTGGACGAGTTCGTCCCCGGCGGACAGCGCGTACAGGTAGCATCCCGCGGCCACTTTCGTACCGGAGTCCTCGCGAAGGTCCCAGCGAGCCTCGTGGCGCCCCGCAGGGAGACGCTCATGAATCAGACTTCGCACCACGCGTCCTCGCACGTCGAAGATCGTGATAGAGGTCGGCCTCTCCCCGCCCCAGCGCTCGTCGTCGCCCAGAGTGAAGCTGATCTGTGCTTCGCTCGCGGCGGGGTTCGGCGCACACCCGTGGAGAACCAGACGCTCTTCCAGACCGGCCGGCAACTCGATCGCGCCGTCGGACGAACGCTCCGCGTAGACGACAGCGTCTCTCATATCGGAGGCCGCGACCCGCCCGCCCGGAAGGTCGGCCATCTCAGCCTCCGTCATGCCGCACGGCGACTCCATCGACGCCGAAACGGGAACCGACGGAGACCCCTCGCAAAGCAATTCGTCGATCGGCGCCACGCTGTAGGTCACACCAACTCTCGAACCCGCGCCGTCGCGGAACTGCGGGCCTTCCACGATCCCCACGAGCTCGCCCGCGCCTCCGGCAAGTCGGCCTTCGTTCCTGTA
>CAZNHF010000228.1:0-3647 GCA_964572375.1 uncultured bacterium
GCATCCCCATCATCCGGTGGATCTACCGCACGACGAAGCAGATGTTCGCGACCATCCTTCAGGAGCGGTCAACGAGCTTCCGGCGGGTCGTCCTCGTGCAGTACCCGCACAAGGGTTCCTGGAGCCTGGCCTTCGTCACCTCGGAGACCGGCGGCAGGCTGTCAGAGGACCTCGGTCGAAAGGTCGTGACCGTGTTCCTCCCGACAACCCCGAACCCGACGTCCGGGTTCTTCTTGATCATTCCCGAGGAAGATGTCGTCTCGCTCGATATGCCCATCGATGAGGGCCTCAAGCTCGTGGTCTCGGCGGGCGTTCTTTCGCGCGACAACACGGATTGTTCCGATGCCTGACCGTCTCAATGATGACAGTCTGGTCCTGAATCCTCAGACCAGCGCGAGTTCCATCGCCGAGAAGCTCCAGGGGCTTCACCCCGCGGATATCGCCGCGGCCCTTGAGCGTCTCGACGGCGAACTCCTGCGGGCCGTGCTCGCTCAGCTCGACACCGAGACAAGCGCCGACGTCCTTGTCCACCTTGACGAACACGCGCTCGAGGAGGTCCTTGCCGAACTCAAGAGTCCGGAAATCGCTGGCATCGCACAGGAGATGGACTCGGACGACGCGGCCGACATCGTCGGTATGCTTGAAGGCGGTCGGCGGGACGAGGTGCTCTCGCAGCTCGAGGATGCTGAGCGTCGACAGGTCGAGCATCTTCTGCAGTACACCGACGAGTCGGCCGGTGGCATTATGGCCTCGGAACTCGTCTATATCAATCATGAGAAGACCGTCGGCGACGCGATCGAGCTCATTCGCGTGGCGGCCGACGAGATCGACGAGATCCACAACGTATACGTCACCGACGCAGCGCGCAGACTCGTCGGCGCGTTTCCGCTCCGGAGTCTCGTGCTGGCGCAGCCGACTGCGCGTCTCGGCGATATCATGGAGCCCGACGTGGTGTCGGTATCGACCGACATGGACCGGGAGGACGTAGCACACGTCTTCAGCAAGTACGATCTCGTTGCCATCCCTGTAGTGGACCCGTCCGGCGTGCTCGTCGGGCGGATTACCGTCGATGACATCATCGACGTTATCCACGAGGAGGCCGACGAGGACATCAGTCTCATGGCCGGTACCCGCGAGGACGAGATCCGGGAGGAGTCCGCGATGCGGATCTCGCGCATCCGTCTCCCGTGGCTCATCATCGGCGCGGCCGGCGGTCTCTGCTCGGCGCTCGTGATGCGGCACTTCAGCCTTTCGCTCGAGCGCGTGCTGTCTCTCGCGTTCTTCGTCCCGGTCATCACGGCGATGGGCGGGAACGTCGGGCTCCAGACCTCGACCATCATCGTGCGAAGCATGCACTCGGAGCGGGGACTCAGCGACGCCGTGGGGGAGAGGCTGACCAAGGAGTGGCGTGTCGCGCTGATGAACTCGATCGTGCTCGGCGTGGCCATGTGGGCCATCGTCAGGTTCTGGCTCGGGTCGTGGCAGCTTGCTACGATCGTCAGCGCCTCGCTTGCGGCCGTCATCCTGGTCGCGGCGACGCTCGGTGCGCTCATCCCGTTCGCGCTCCGCGGCATCGGCATCGACCCGGCCGTCGCGCAGGGTCCGTTCGTCACGACGCTCAACGACATCCTGGGACTTCTCGTCTACCTCGGGGTGGCGTCGGTGTTCCTCTCGTCGCTCAGCTGACCCGGGAATGGACAGGCAGAGATGGCGCTCGTCACATCCAGGGCGATAGTCCTGAGGGACTACCGGCTCGGTGAGACCAGCAAGATCGTCGTGTGCTATACTCAGGACTATGGCAAAGTGCGGCTCGTGGCGAAGGGTGTGCGGAAGGGTGGAAGCCGTTTCGGGGCTGCTCTGGAGCCGCTCATGGTCTCCGGTGTGGTCTTCTATCTGAGGGAGGGGCGTGACCTCTCCCTGGTTTCGCAGGCGTCGATCGAGCGCGAGTTTCCGGCGCTCCGGCGCGACGTCGTCCGGATGGCGCTCGGCGGCGCCGTGGTCGAACTCCTTGAACGGCTGCTGCCGAATCACGAGTCCGACCGCGACCTGTACGAGCTGACCGAAACTGCGCTCGAGGACATGTCGGAGCAGGCTCTTCCGGCGCTCGACGCCGTGCTCTGGAGGTTCATCCTCAACGTCGCGAGCAGGCTCGGATATCAACCGGAGCTTTCGCGTTGTGTGTCCTGCCGGACCGATGACTGCGTAGCTGAAGGCCGCGCTGCGGGCGCAGGCGGACCCGGTGGTGCGGGGTGGGCCGGCTTCAGCCCGGAGCTGGGCGGTCTGATCTGCAGGCGCTGCGCTTCAGGCGGAGAGCTTCCTGTGCCGCTGCCGGTGGGACCGGAGGCGGAGATCCTGGTCGCGCTCGCCGGGGGCGATGCGGACGCTCCCGCGGTCGCGGGACGATCGCTGACTCCAGCGGCGCGAGACGACATCACGCGCGCGCTCGGACTCTTCCTGGAGCAGCACGCGGGACGTTCCATGAGACTCAAATCGCTCGACTTCCTGGCGCAGGTCAGGAGGCTTGAGGAACCGACAGCACAGCAACGGACGGCAAACGAACAGGGGACAGACGAGAATCATGGCTGATGCGAAGACGCTCACATTCCAGGACATCATCCTGCAACTGCAGGGATTCTGGGCGGACTACGGCTGCGTGATCGTGCAGCCCTACAATTCGGAGGTAGGAGCCGGGACGTTCAATCCCGCTACCTTCCTCAGATGTCTCGGGCCGGAGCCCTGGCGTGTGGCCTACGTCGAGCCGTCGAGGCGCCCGAAGGACGGGCGTTACGGCGAGAACCCGATCCGCATGCAGCAGTTCCTCCAGTATCAGGTGCTCCTCAAGCCCGCTCCCGACGACGTCCTCGATCTCTATTTCCGGAGCCTCGAGGCGCTCGGCATCGACCGGAGGAAGCACGATTTCCGTCTTGTCGAGGACGATTGGGAATCGCCCACGCTCGGCGCCGCCGGACTGGGTTGGGAGGTGTGGATCGACGGGATGGAGATCACGCAGTTCACCTACTTCCAGCAGGCGGGCGGCATCGAGCTCGATCCCATATCCTCCGAGATCACTTACGGCCTCGGTCGTATCGCCACGTTCCTTCAGGGCGTCGACAGTTTCTTCGATATGAAGTGGGCGCCCGACGTGATGTTCGGCGAACTGACGAAGCAGTACGAGATCGAGTTCTCGAAGTTCAATTTTGAGGAAGCGAGCATCCCGCTCCACCGGGAGCTCTTCGACAAGTTCGAGATCGAAGCGGAACGCCTCCTCGTCGCCGGACTCCTCGCGCCCGGGTACGACTACGTGCTCAAGTGCTCGCACACCTTCAACGTGCTCGACGCGCGCGGCGCCATCAGCGTGTCGGAGAGGACCGGGTACATCGCCCGTGTCCGGAAGCTCGCGCGGAAGGCGGCGATACTCTGCGTCAATCAGCGCAAGGAGCTTGGGTATCCGCTGCTGCCCGAGGACGAGCGGGCCCGCCTGCTCGCGGAGGGGGTGCGTGATGAGTAAGGAACTGCTCTTCGAGATCGGAGCCGAGGAGATACCGGCGTCGTACGTCCCGCCGGCCATTGAGCAGCTCCGCGCGGCCGTCGCAGAGGGCTTGAGCGCTGCGCGGCTCCAGCACGGTGAGATGAGAACGTTCATGACC
>CAZNHF010000229.1:0-3627 GCA_964572375.1 uncultured bacterium
CTTCGCCTGCATCGCGTCGAGGTAGACCTTGTTCTTCGGCACGGTGAAGACGTTGTCGAGTTCCGCGCCCTTGAGCCAGCCTGGCACGACCGGTGACGATCCCGTCGCCAGCACGAGTCTGTTGTAGACGATTTCATCTCCGCTAGCGAGCGTGCAGAGCTTCTGCATCCGGTTGATTGCCGTGACCGTGCCGATGACCAGTTCGACGCCGGCTTTCTCGAACATCTTCTCCGACGGCATGATGTTGTTGTCCGTCGTCTCCACGGTGGAGAACACGTAGGGAATGCCGCACGGAACAAGCGTCGCCTCTTCCGGTCTGACGACCGTGACGGTCTTGTCCGGGTTGACGGTCTTCGCGGTCACGGCCGCGACCAGACCGGCCGCGCTGCTGCCGACGACCAGTACGTCTGTGGACTTCATGGTGCACCTCACGATTGAGCCTATGATTGGGACTGTGAAAGGGTCCCTATCGGGACCCAATTAGGAGCAATCCAACAGATCAATCTAACTCAATAGTGAGAGTGGGGCCATGAATTATTCGGGGTTTCTGCGAGAGCACTGGTTGATGTTCAGCGAAGTTCCGGAAGCCGTCGCGTGCCGCCGGCGTGAAATGCAGACAAGACACCTCAGCGTCACTTCTTCTTGCGCTTGAGCATCTCGTGGTGTTCTCAGCCCTTGCGCAGCATCTTCGCACCGCACTTCGGGCACGTCATCTCCTGACAGGGCGTCCCTGCCTGGTGTGGAGCCTCTGCTCCGCACTTCGGACAGATGCAGAGTCCGCCCGAGCCCATGCTGTGTCCTCCGCCCACCGGCATCATCGCGTCACCTCCGTTGTGTCGGCGACACGTCCGTGAGTAGTGCTCACGCGCGTGTTCCGAAATTACAGCTCCGGTATTGTGCCGAAGCGCTCTCCCCTTCTCCGTCTCTCCGTCAGTTCGCAGATCGTGTCGAAGTCCATGTGCAGACGAGAAAGTGCATCTTCTATTGTTTCGGCTCCGACGACCACGGGTTGGTGCTTCATCGTCTCAGCGATCCGTCGGAAGTTCGGACTGATTCGCCTGGCCACGAGGACGTCCACATCCTTGAGCATGGCTGCGATCGCTTGCATCTTCTCGGCCTTCCCGTGCTCTCCGCCCACCGTCGGGTTGTCTCTCTTCTCCACGAACTCTGCGCTGGAGTCTTCAAAGAGATCGTAGATGCGGAAACTCAACGTATCACCCATGTGGGTATCGACAATAGTGGCACCGTCGTTCGACCCCAAAGCAACTCTGATGCATTTCATTCGCCGAACCTCCCCTCGGGTGGACGGGTGCCTGTTCGGTCTGCGCGATCTCCACTGGACCGGCATCCGGGCGCCTACGCCGACTGCTTCTCCCATGCATATCCGGTTCTGAGCTTCCGGAATCCGAAGGACTCGTAGAATCAGACGATGCAGCAGGCGGCGTACGTTCCGTCCGGCGCCACGACGACCAGGTCGTGCTCGGGATCGTAGTCGGGAGCCTTCATGAGCCCCGATAGGCGAACGCCGAAGGCCATTCCCGCGGATCCTCATGGTTGAACGACCGCCCGAAGATCTCGCGCCGCCTGTCGACGTCGCGTTCCTGTGTCATGGTCCGGACGGAGAACCCCGGCGGCAGTTCCGGCGCGGGAAGTTCTCCGATGGCATACTCCAGGTGGCTGCTGCTCCGCTCCTCGTTCCGAACGTATCCGCGGCGCTGCACCGCTTCCAGCAGCGGCGAGACGTGCTCGGGGAGTCGCTGCACGAAGATGTCACCGTACCCGGGATGCCACGTCACGGGGTGCTCGATCGTGGCCACACCGACGATCTCGCCGTGGGCTTCCCATACGCCCACGAGACTCTCCCACAGCTGGACGGCGTCCAGGGAGCCCTGCGGGTCGTCCCCGTCAGTGCCCCAGGAGGCTGCGCGCTGGCTAGGCCGTGCCCTCGGTTGGCACGCTCCCGTCCGCATCGATTCCACTCGCTGCAAGGAGCTTGCGAAGCAAGTCGATCTGTCGTTCCTGAAGAGCAATGAGTTCGCCCCACTGCTGTTCGCGCAGGCCGTCCAGTTTCTCGTGAAGGGTCAGGATCTCCAGCTCCGCCTTCAGGTTGACCTCGTAGTCATGCGCAGCATCGATCCTGTCCTTCGCCACCTGTCGGTTCTGAGACATGAGTATGACCGGGGCCTGGACTGCCGCGAGCATCGAAAGGAAGAGATTCAGCAGGATGAACGGATAGGGATCGAACGCTGCGTCTCGCCGGGCGAGGACGAGTGCGTTGAGCACTATCCATGATACGAGAATGAGCCCGAACAGCCCAATGAACAACCAGGACCCACCGAACGCTGCCACGCGATCCGCCACCCGCTGCCCGCGAGTGAGCTGTGCAGTGAACTCCCTGTTGGTGTTGCGGCTGATTCGGTCGCGCTCGGTGAAGTGCTCAATGACACGACGCTCCCTGTCGGTCAGCTTGTCCGCATCGACATGGAGCAGCCTGTTGGCGATCTCCTGCAAGCCCTTGGTCATTGCTCCTCTCCTTCATGCTCCGTCGTGCTGAAAGAGTAGGATGCGACATGCCCCGTCGAATCGAACTTGACGACCAGATCCGTGGTGCTGGGCTCGCCGAAGAGACGGTAGCGGTACTTGCCATAGGTCCAGGTGGTTCGCCCATCCTCTATGCCTACCCGCCATGGAGGCCCGAACGTCTCGCGGATCTGTGCCTGCGTCGTCTCCTCGACCTGGATGTCGATCACCCTGTCCACCGGAAAGTCCCGCCCCACGGTGGCGCACGCTCCAACCACGAGCGACGCGCAAACCACGAGGGCGGCGAGAACGCCTTGTCTGATCCGGTCGATCATGGTCTGAACCCTCCGACGAGAGCCGTGGATTGTTTTCCGCCCTGTTTCCGCTCCGGCTCATGAAACGCGTTTCAGCCGCGGGCGTCAAGCCCCGTGCGGCGGGTGCGAGCGTCAGTTAGGCTCCCAGGCGGTACAATCCGGGTACATAGGTAACACTTTGTTCCGGGTACATGGGTAACACTCCAGTCCAAGTGGGCTACTCTGAGCACATCCCTGCAAGGAGGTGCCAGATGCCCTGGAAGGAAGTGTCACCCATGTCTGAACGCTCCCGCTTCGCCATCGATTGCCTGGCCACCGAGTGGTCCATGACCGAGCTCTGCCAACACTACGACATCAGCAGGAAGACCGGATACAAATGGCTCGGTCGCTTCATCGAGGAAGGTCAACCCGGTCTCCTCGACCGATCGAGAGCGCCCCTCTCCTGCCCGCACAAGACGCCGGACCATGTCGTCGAGCTGCTCCTCGAGGCGCGGAAGCGTCACCCGCACTGGGGTCCGAAGAAGCTCGTTGCCATGCTTTCAAAGAAGCACCCGGACTGGCCGTGGCCGGCTCAGAGTACGGCCGCCGGTATCCTCGCACGCAACGGCCTCGTCACCTCCCGAAGGAGAAGAAGGAAGCCTGGACACGCAGGAAGACCCGACACGCCCATGACACAACCCAACGAGATCTGGACCATCGACTTCAAAGGTCAGTTCAGAACCCGAGACGGTATCTACTGCTACCCACTCACCGTCGTCGACGGATACAGCAGGTATCTCCTCGGCTGTCAGAC
>CAZNHF010000230.1:0-3577 GCA_964572375.1 uncultured bacterium
GCGATCGCGACGATCACAAGCGCGACCCAGAAACGACGCCCCGGCACTCGTACCATCTACCCTCCCAACTGCGGGGGTGCAGCCCGAGGCTGCGGGCGTGCGACCCCAAGCTGCGCGTGTGCGACGCTAAGCTGCGGGCGTGCGACCCCAAGCTGCGTGCGTGCAGCGCCCCCTGAGGGGGCACTCGCTGCAGCGAGACGACCGTGGTCTGCAGAGCTCGCGGCCAAGTCTGATCAGATTGACGTGGAGCGAAAGCGCCCGGTCGGCAGGCGCGACGTCGCGCAGCCGGTCGAACGTCTCCTCAGGAGTCTTCGGGGTCCCGACGACGCCGAGTCTCGAGACGGCCCTGTGAACATGCGTGTCCACCGGAACGACGCCCCGCCCGAGTTCGAACAGGGCCACGCAGGCCGCCGTCTTCCGGCCCACTCCATCGAACGCCATGAGATATTCTATCACATCCGTGGTGGACCTGTCCGCGAGGAACGAGAGGTCTAGTCCGCCTGTCTGGTCCTCGATCGTCCTGAGTATATCGCGGATCGTCGCGGACTTGGTCCTCGCCAGGCCTCCCGAGCGGATTGCCGACTCGATCGAGACCCTGCGCGCTCCGGCGACCTGGGGCCACGTCGGGAATCGCTCGCGCAGGCTTTCGAACGCCCGACTCGAGTTCACATCGCTCGTATTCTGCGAGAGGATGGTCGCGACGAGACTCGAGATCACGTCGCCGTGCGGAGAGTGGTGAGGACTGCTGTAGCGGCGCTCAAGCGCGTTGGTCACGGCCACGAGAGTCCGACGTGCCGAGGAGGCCGACGGTCGACCGGCATCCCCGTTCACGCTGAGCCACTCCACGAGCCGCTCGTCAGAGCGTGGACGAGCAGACCCACCGTCGTCCCGGCGGGGACGCCCTGGCGGATGTCGACGTCAGCGCGGTAGAAGAGCTCGATCCCTCTGGCGTACTCGCGCGAGGTCCGGCGCATGGCCGCCTCACGAAGGTTCGGAATCCCCGAGAGCATCCCCCGGGCCTGGCTGCCCGCCGGAAACCGACCTCCTCCCTCGGCCCGGATGAGCCAGAGCGAGGTCCAGCACCCGAAGAGCTGTGAGACGAGCTGCGCCGGCTCGACCCCTCCGTCCACGAGTTCGGCGAGCCGCGCCAGGGCATCGCCCGTGCGCCGCTCCGCTACCGCCGCGGCGAGGTCACCGAGACTTGAGGCCTTCGCACCAACGACCGTCTCGATGTCGATGACGGTTACGGTACCTGAGGAGCAGTACGATTCGAGCTTTCCGAATTCGTTGTCCACGCGGCTCAGGTCACCACTCGTCCAGTCGAGGAGCACGGCCATGGCGTCGTCCTCGACCGCGAGGCCGCGCTCGCCCGCCATGCGCGCGGCGAGCGCGATCAGGGAGTCGTTGCCCAGGCTCCCGCACTCCACAACGGTCGCGCTCGTCAGAAGACCCTGCTCGAACTTGTTCTTGTTTGTCAGAGCGCTGAAGCTGACCAGCGCCAGACAGGAGGTGTCGTAGGGCTCCCGTACGTAGTCGAGAAGCTTCGTGCGCTGGGAAGCGCTCAGACGCTCGAACTCGTAGACGACCGTCAGCCGACGCTCGGAGAGCATCGGGACCGTACCCGCCTGAGAGACGATGGCCTCGGCAGTCGTTTCACTGCCGCTGAGGCTTACGAAGTCGAACGCATCGCTGCCGGGGGCGAGGACCGCGCGCTTGAGCAGACGGACACCCGAACGAGCAAGGTAGGGCTCCTCACCGTGGAACAGGAGCACGGGCGGGATCTTCCCCGCGGCCAACGAACTCTGGAATTCGGCAAATGTCACGGTTCATCTCCAGCCGGCGCCCGAACAACGGTCCTGGGTCGTGAGGCGGCGCGCCGCGCTACCAACCCTGAACGGTCTTCGCGAGCACGTCCTCAGAGAGCTTCTCGAACGCGCGTTCGAGCGCCTGCTCCTCGGTCGTCAGCTCGCTGGTCCCTCCGCTCACCGAATAGACGGCCCACCCCTCCACCTCATCCTCCCACACTGTGCTGGCGCGCGTCACGTCCTCGTAGACGAGTCTCGCAACCACGCGTACCTTGTACTCGAGGGGATTGCCACCCGCATCGTACGACATCACGGGGCGCTCATAGAGCACGACCGCTCCCCTGAGGATCGAGTCGGCCTCGTCCTCACCGACGATGCGCAGCGTATTGTCCGTGGTGAACTGCTCGATCAGCGCGTCCGTGATCCCGATCTCGGCTCCATACTGAAGCGTCTCGTTCTCGAGAATTGGTATCGCGATCGTTGAGATATGCGTCTTTGCGGCCGCGGAGAACCCGTAGTGCGAGCATCCCGCAGCGAGCGCGAGTATGAGCAGCAGAGGAGCACAGAAGACAACCGTCACAGTTCTCGTCATTCCACCTCCCCCGTCATCCGCTTCCTGAGCGTGTTCCTGCTGATGCCCAGGAGCTTCGCGGCGCGGACCTGATTGTCGTCACACTCGTCGAGCGCGGCGCGCACGAGTTCCTCTTCGACCACGGCGGTCACGGACTTGGCGATCGAGTCCTCCCCCACGCCCATGCGCCGATCGAAGTCGGACCGGACGGCCGCCGCCAGATCGCTGCACGAGCTCCCGGTCGCCGGCCAGGTTTCGCGGCCTGCCCGGAGCACGTCGAAGTCCTCGGGCAGAAGGACGCCGGTCCTGTTGAAGGCCACGGCCCCCTGCATTGACTGCTCGAGCTCACGCACGTTCCACGGCCACGGATACTGTTTGAGGAGTTCGATGGCCGCCGGCGATATGCCGTCGATCTCACGATGCATCTTGGCCGCCGCGCGCCGCATGAAATGCTCGGCCAGATAGGGGATGTCCTCGCACCGGTCGCGAAGAGGCGGCATGAACACCGAGACGACCTTGAGACGGTAGAACAGATCGACGCGGAAGTGACCCTCTTTCATGAGCGACACAAGGCTCCGGCTCGTCGCCGCGAGGACCCGCACATCGACTTTCGTCTTCCTCCGCGTCCCCGGACGCTCAAAGGAGCCGTCCTCGAGGATCGAGAGTACGCGGGCCTGCGTCTCCAGACTCATCGCGTCGATCTCGTCGAAGAAGACCGTGCCCTCGTCGGCCATCTCCATGCGTCCCGGGTCCGAGGACGCTCTCGATCCCGGCCGCTCTCCGTCGGAGGTGTCTCCGTCGCCGCCGAACAGGTCCCGCTCGAGTGATGCAGGGGTCACAGCGGCACAGTTGACGGCCACGAACGGTCCCCCGCGGCGGTCACTGTTGTAGTGGAGCGCACGGGCTATCAGTTCCTTGCCGGTGCCCGGCTCACCCTGAATCAGAACCGCGACACCGGTCGCCGCGACCTGGCCAATGAGTTTGTGGATCTCGACCATCTCGGGCGTACGTCCAACGATGGCGCCCAGTTCCTCGACGTCGCCGGGCCCCGGGGAGCCGATTGTCTGGATGAGACCGCCCTCACCTGACAGAGCACGCCGCACGGCGTCCTCGAGTCCCCCGGGCAGAGTCTCGCGCGGAAGGTAGTCATACGCTCCCTCCCGCATCGACTCGATGGCGCCCTTGCTGCTTGTCTGCTCGG
>CAZNHF010000231.1:0-1568 GCA_964572375.1 uncultured bacterium
GTCAACCAAGAACGGACCCGCCCCTGGGGGCGAGCCCGTTCGATCACCTTCGCTGCTTCCGCTTCAGAACCCCTACTCCAGCTCGATCACGTGCACCTCGCCGAAGTGCGACATCGGCTGGTCGAAGAGCTCTTCGTTCCCGACGACCAGGATCGTCAGACCGTCCGGGTGCAGATACTCCGCCGCCGCGGCCTTGACGTCCTCAAGCGTGAGGTTCGCGAGCGTCTCAAGGTCACGCTCAGGCGTATCGAGCGGCCGACCCTGCCACTTGAGGTTCACCAGGCGGCTGACAACGGCCGACTTCGAATCGTAGTCGAAGACGGAGTTGTTGATGTAGCTGTCGACGGCCCGCTCGAACTCATCCTGCGTCGGTCCCTCTTCCTGCATCTGTCGGATGAGGTCGAGGATGAGTGTCGTCGCCCGGCCGGTCGCTTCGGCCTTCGTCTGAGAAGAGGCCCTGAAGAGACCATACCCGACCGCGTCGTGTCCGTACTGCGAGTAGGCCGCGTACGCCAACCCCTCATCGGTTCGAACCTTCTGCGTGATCCTCGACGTGAAGCTGCCGCCGCCGAGCACGAAGTTCATGATCGTGACCGGGATGCGATTCTCGTCGAGCGAGTTCATCCCCAGGTGACCGATCAGGATGACGCCCTGGTTGAGGTCCTTCTCGACGTAGTAGACGCCGGGCTCGTAGACCGGCGTGATCTCCGGCTCCGGCTGGAAGGCGACGTTCGCGGGCTGCCAGTCGGCGAGCGCCGCATCGAGCGCCGCAGTGATCTCGTCGCGCGTCACATCGCCCGAGACACCAACGATGGCCGTGTTCGGGTGATAGTACTGCCCGTAGAACCACACGGCGTCGTCGCGCGTGAGGCCCTCCACGCTCTCGGTCGTCGAACGCCAGGCCATCGGGTGGTCGCCGTAAAGGATCTTGCTGAATTCGCGGTTGGCGATGCCGCGCGGCTCGTCGTTCTCACGCCGGATGTCCTCGAGCACCGTGCTCTTCCGAAGCTCGACCTGCTCCTCGGGGAACACAGGGTGCGCGAGCAGGTCGCCGAGGATCTCGAGACAGAGGTCGAGGTCCTTCTTGAGGCAGTTGACGCGAACGGTGACGGCGCGGCTCGCGCTGACGCCACCTCCCCGACTGAACATGCCACCGCCGCCGCCACCGAACTCGACGGAAGCGGCGACAAACTCCAGCTCCTCGTTGATCCGCTCAGCCGGCCAGTTCTCGCTTCCGCCGTTGCGGACGGCCCACGAGGTCAGTCCCGCCAGTCCGGTCTTCTCCTTCGGCGGAGCCGACACGGGGATGAGCATGTAGATGGAGACGATCGGGATCTCGTGGTCCTCCACGAAGAAGCCGGTCATCCCGTTCTCGAACGTGAGCTCCTCGTACGGGAGCGGCTCGATCGTGAGCTCGGGGAACCTGAGCTCGCTCGGGTGCTTGACCTGTCCTGCCGTGGCCGGGCATGCGAAGAGCGCGGCCGCTACCAGGACCAGGGCTATCATGAGTGTTCTTCTCATTGTGATCTCCTTGGTGTGCGCCTGCCGGCCAAGCCGGCAGGTCCGCC
>CAZNHF010000231.1:1668-3574 GCA_964572375.1 uncultured bacterium
GGTTCGCGGTCACTGGCTAGCTCTTCTGGGGCGCGTCGTCACCGTGCGCTTCTTCTTCACCCACCGGCTCACCCTGCGAGGCCTTCATCCGCTCCCAGAGCCCCTGCGCGATCGCCTGCTGCTCCGGTTCGGTCGCAGTCTGGAACTGCATCATCAGGCTCTGCTGCTCAGCCTCGGAGAGGTTCGTCATGACCCAACCCATGAGCTCGCGCATATCGAACCCTGCGTCGCCGTCGCCGTCCTCGGACGCCGTCTCAACAAGCCAGCCGACCGTGCGGTTCGCTTCGGTGAAGTACTTCTCGGCCACACGCTTCACATCTTCCGGCGTGACCGCCTTCGAGCGGTCGACATCCCTGAGAAGCTCGCGCCAGTCACCGCGGAGCGCGGCGTAGAATCCGACGCGGAACGCCAGGCCCATGTTGGACCCGACTGCGCGAACGAGCTCGGCGTCGCTCTGGTTCCAGACACGCTGGAGCTCGCGCTCGGTCACGCCCTCGACCTTGATGCGGTCAAGCTCGGCGTAGATGGCTGCCTCGACCTCCTCGAGCGTGTGCGGCTCCTTCGGGTCGGCGTAGAACTGGAAGAGCGGATCCAGACGGTTGCCCGGACCGATGTAGGAACTCGGCGCGCGGCGCGTGAGTCCCTGCTCCTCGTAGACGCTCTTGTAGAATCTGCTCGTACGACCATCGGAGAGGATCGACGAAAGGATCTCGAGTGCGTAGGAATCCGGATGCGGCGCCTTCGGGATGTGGTATCCGATGGTCAGGGTCGGCTTCGCGTCCAGCCGGACGACGAGACGGCGCTCGCCCTGCTGGACGGGCTCGACATCCGTGATGTCGGGAAGCGGGTCACCCTCGGGGACCTTGCCGAAGTACTTCTCGGCCATCTTCTTCACCTCGTCGAAGTCGACGTCGCCCACGATGACGCCAGTGGCGTTCCGTGCGCAGTAGTTGGCGTTGAAGTAGTCCTTGAGGTCCTGACGCGTGATGTTCTCGAGGTCGGTCATCCAACCGAGAACGGGGCTTCCGTACATGCAGGCGGTGTATGCGGTCGCCATGAACGCCTCGTCGAGCACCTGCTCCGGCTCGTTCTCGCTCATCCGCCGCTCCTCCATGACCACGTCCTTCTCGGAGTAGAACTCACGGAAGGTCGAGTTGAGCATGCGGTCGGACTCGAGCAGCATCCACAGCTCGAGGCGGTTCGCCGGGAGATACGCGAAGTAGAACGTGGCATCGTTTGATGTCCCGGCGTTGAGCATGCGCGAACCGTTGTTGACGTAGGTCTCCCAGAACTCATTGGAGATGATGAGTTCGCGGTGCTCGATCATCGTGTCGTAGAGCTCCATCTCGAGACCCTTGAGGTCGAGATAGCGCTGGTAGTAATTGACGCCCTCGAACTCGATAAGCGAGTAGACGTCGAGCATCTGCGCGGTCGGACCGGACTCGGCCATCTTCTCGATGAGGAGCTCGAGTTCGAGCGCACGGTCGGTCCCGGTGATCTCACGGTCCTCCTCGGAGAAGTCAGAGATCAACGCGGCGGAGTACTCGTCGAAGAACTCCAGACGCCATGACTCGAGTTCGTGACGGAGGTCACGAGCGGCCTCAGCCAGTTCGTCCTCACGTTCGAGATACGGGAGCTCCTTCTTGTAGTCCTTCGTCCCGACCGTCTCGGTCCCCTTGAAGAGCATGTGCTCAAGAAGATGCGAGATACCTGTGATGCCGGGACGCTCGTAGATGCTCCCGACCTTGAAGGCGACGGCGCCGAAGGCAACAGGTGCCTCGTGCCGCTCGACGACGATGAAGTGCATACCGTTGTCGAGCGTGAACTCCTGCACCTTCTCCTCGAGTGTCTGTGCGAACGCGGCCCCGGCGAATGCCAGGACCAGAACGAGCGCTACGGACACGAG
>CAZNHF010000232.1:0-2232 GCA_964572375.1 uncultured bacterium
GGACGAGCCGCGCACGCGCGTTCCTGCGAACGACGCCCGACAGCACATACGACCCAGCGATGGTACCCTTGTTCGGGATCCGGAAGACCTCCCGGACCTCGGCGGTCCCGACGACAATCTCGCGCTGCTCCGGCTCGAGCATGCCCTCCATCGCCGCGCGAAGTTCTTCAACCGCCTCGTAGATGATCCGATACAGGCGGATCTCAACGTGCTCTCGTCTCGACAGATCGCGCACCCGCACCGAAGCCCCGATGTGGAATCCAACGATGACCGCATTCGATGCCGCCGCGAGCAGAACGTCGGTCTCCGTCACGGCGCCGACACCCTTCCTGATGACCTCGACCTTGACCTCGGCCGTCGTGAGCCGCTCGAGCGAATCCGCCAGGGCACCTACGGAACCGTCCACGTCGCCTTTGATGATGAGTCTGAGTTCCTTGACGCCGCCCTGGGTTATCTGCTGGTGGAGATCCTCCAGCGTCACCCGATTCTGGAAGCGGGTCTGCCGCTCCCACTGCTGCTGGCGGCGCTTGGCGCTGATGTCGCGAGCCAGTCTGTCATCGGAGACCACGGCGAACACATCGCCCGCCTGTGGAATCCCCGTCAGACCGGACACGACGACAGGGGTCGATGGTCCAGCGGTGTCCATGTTGCGGCCTCGCTCGTCGAAGAGCGCCCGCACCTTGCCATCCGCCTGTCCGACGACGAAGCTGTCGCTGATGCCGAGCGTTCCGGACTGGACCAGCACGGTCGCGACGATACCGCGTCCGCGCTCCTTCTCCACCTCGACAACGACGCCCCGCGCAGGGGCATCCTCGACCGCGGTGAGTTCAAGAACGTCCGACTGGATGATAATCATCTCGAGCAGCTTGTCGATTCCCTCGCCGGTCTTCGCTGATGTGTTGACGGCCACAACTTCACCGCCCCACTCCTCGACGACCAGACCGCGCCCCGCGAGCTCGCTGCGCACCTTGTCGGGATTCGCAACCGGAAGATCAGACTTGTTGACGGCTACGATGATCGGGACACCTGCGGCCTTCGCGTGGTCGATCGCCTCGATAGTCTGAGGCATCACACCGTCGTCCGCGGCCACGACAAGCACCACGACATCGGTGATCTGAGCCCCGCGGGCACGCATGGCCGTGAAGGCCTCGTGACCCGGCGTGTCCAGGAACGTGATGGCCCTGCCCTGAACGACGACCTCGTACGCACCGATGTGCTGCGTGATGCCACCCGCCTCGCCGGCGATAACGTTCGTTTTTCTTATGTAATCCAGAAGGAGCGTCTTGCCGTGGTCGACGTGACCCATAACGACCACCACCGGCGGGCGCGACGTCTCATTCGAGTCACCCGCCGCCCTGGTCTGCTCCTCTTCGAGGATATCGTCACCGTACTCCTTGAGGAACTCGACCTCCTCGCCGAACTCTTCTGCGAGAAGCAGGATCGTATCCACGTCCAGCCGCTGATTGATCGTGACCATGAGACCGAGGTCGAGACATTTCTTGATGACCTCGTTCGGCGGTACCTCGAGCTGCTCCGCGAACTCCGCCACCGAGGCGAACTCGGGTAGCATGAGCTTCTCATCGACGCCGGCAACTTCTCCGGGAGCACGGTCGCGTTTGCGGCGGTGCTTCACCTTTCGGTCGCCACTGCCAGCGAGAGTACGCCGCACCGCATCTTCCACGCTCTTCTGGTCGACCCGGGGACGGCGCTTCTTCCTGCCCCGTCCAGGAGCTGGCTTCCGCGCGGCCTGTGCGGGTGTTGTGCCCTGCGCCTCCGTCCGACCCTTCGCCTGTTCACCACCCGTCTTCGTCGGCGTATCGGTCTTCGGCTGTTCTGCCTTCGGCTGCTCGACCTTCGGCGTCGGCGCCGCCTTCGCCCGATCGGCCGCCGCCTTCTTGACCTTCTTCGCATACTCCAGCTTGACGGCGTCCTTCTCCTTCTCGAACTCAATACGCACCTTGTCGATCACGTCGTCCTCGATCGAGTTCATGTGCGTTTTGACGTCAACGCCGAGCTTCGTGAGCATGCCAATCAGAGCTTCGCTGGATATGCGAAACTCCTTAGCAACCTGATAGACCCTCTTCTTCGGCACTCGCTTTCCCCCCGGTTCGAATGAGATATCACATGGTCTCTATGTCCTCGTCAGATGGCGCGTCGTCAGCGACCTCTTCCTCGGTATCCTCGGAGGGCTCATCGCTCTCGAGGTCTTCACCCTCTTCCCCATCCTCGGAG
>CAZNHF010000232.1:2332-3548 GCA_964572375.1 uncultured bacterium
GGCTCAACGCTCTCGACGTCTTCACCCTCTTCCCCATCCCCGGAGGGCTCAACGCTCTCGACGTCTTCACCCTCTTCCCCATCCCCGGAGGGCTCAACGCCCTCGACGTCATCGTCCTCGTAGGCCTCTTCGTAGACCACGCGATCAGCTTCTGCCTGCTTGGCCATGGCCGCGGCACGCGCGCGCTCCTCCAACTCACGGAGCATCGTCTGCTTCTGCTCCTCGAGAACCTCGAGCACAGCAGCGACAGCGATCGAGATCTTCTCGGCGGTCTTCTCACCGATGCCATCGACCCTAAGCAGGTCTTCTGTGGCCATGCCCTCAAGGTTCTGGACGTGGCGATAGCCGGCGGCCACGAGCGCTTCGGCAAGCTTCGGTCCAACGCCCGGCAGCTCGCTGATGTCCACGCGCTGTGCCAGGCTGACCTCGAGCTCACGCGTGTGCTCCGTCTCACCCACGATATCGATTTTCCACCCCGTGAGCTTCGCGGCGAGTCTCGCGTTCTGTCCACCTCGCCCGATAGCGAGCGAGAGCTGATCATCTGGAACGATCGCCTTCACCGAATGCTCGGAATCGTTCACGATGGCCCTCGAAACCTTCGCCGGGTTGAGCGCGCGGCTCACGAATTGCGACGGGTCCGAGCTGAACGGCACGATGTCTATCTTCTCGCCTGCAAGTTCCCGGACGATCGTCTGAATACGCGACCCCTTCACGCCTACGCAAGCCCCGACCGGATCGACACGCTCATCATGCGAGACGACAGCGACCTTCGAGCGGCCTCCCGCCTCGCGAGCGATCGCCATGATCTCCACGACCGAGTCGTAGATTTCCGGAACTTCCATCCGGAAGAGCTTCTTGAGAAAGTTCGGGTGCGTGCGCGACAGAATGATCTGCGGCCCCTTCGTGGTCTTCTCAACGGAGACAAGGTAGGCACGGATCCGGTCACCCTGCCGGTATCGCTCGCGGCGGATCTGCTCGCGCGGAGGCAGGAGCGCCTCCGTTCTGCCGAGGTTGACGACCATGCCGCCTCGCTCGATCTGCTGAACGTCGCCGGTGATGATCTCTCCGATACGGTCCTGGAACTCCTCGTAGATCTGCTCGCGCTCGGCCTCGCGCACCCTCTGAACGACGATCTGCTTCGCCGCCTGGATCGCGTTGCGGCCGAAATCGTCGAGCGGGACCTCGATCTGCACGACTTCACCCATCGCGACGGCCG
>CAZNHF010000233.1:0-3494 GCA_964572375.1 uncultured bacterium
TGTAAGGGAAGGACGAGCCGATGACGCTGTATGGAGTGGAGCCGCCGGCATTGAAGGCGATGATACAGCGCTCGATCGTCGAGCCCTTGTAGATGTAGAGTACCGACCTGGGGGTGGTGTTCGCCACGAACGTGCAGTTGCTCACGAAGGCGTCGGTGAGGGATGCCCCGTTGTTGATGTAGAGTATGCCACTGGGTTGATCATTGATCGCCGTGTTGCCCCAGAACGTGCAGTCCGTCACGTCGGAGTGCATGTCGCCATAGGCGGCGGCATGAAGGATCGCGACAGTGCTCCCGGACGCCTCACAGGAGCACCCGGTGAAGGTGCATCGCGTGATCGTGACCGCCTGCTCGAACGCGTAGATGGCTCCGCCCGCGCTTCCCTGCGCTTCGCACTCCACGAACACGCAGTCCTCGATCGTCGAGCATCCCGCTTGATGGCCATTGAGACTGATGGCACCGCCGTTGCCTCGTTCGTTCTCGTAGCCCTGAGTCGCGACGCAGTTCTCGAACACGCAGTTGCGCACGGTGATGACCGAGTTCTCGGAGTAGATGGCACCGCCGTCGTGTCGCACTGCCGTGGCGTTCCGGAACGTGAACCCTTCGATGACGACGCTGTACGCAGTCCCCGTCGAGACGAAGAAGATCCCGCCGTTCGATGTGATGTTCGCGTTGGCGATGACAGTCACATCGGGACCGCCGAACGACGTGACCGTGATGTTCTTCCCGAAGAGGATGATGTGCTCATTGCCGGCGCCTTCATATGTGCCCGGCAGCACGAGGACGATGTCCCCGTCGGTCGCAGCATTGACGCCTTCCTGAATGGTGTCGTACATGCCCCCGCCGCCGTTGTGGACGATGTGAGTCTCCGCCGCCGCGCGGACCGCCGGGAGCAGCAGAACGACAGAAAGCAGGACCGCCGCCCGGGCTCGCAGTCTGGCTTCTGATGAGACATGCCATGTCATCGCGGATCCCTGTACATTGCCTTGATGCGGCCCCACGATGTCGTCTCGACTGCGCTTCCGCACTCGCCACACCCCTGTCCGAGCGCGCCGACGTCTTCTCCCCATGTGTTGTTTGCCGCCAGACAGGGCGAATCCGCGCAGAGCGTGAGGTCGCGCGCCGGAAGTCCGCAGAAGACCGGGTCGATGAACGCGTTGTCGTGTGCATCCCCGGGGAGACTGTCGCTGACCGAGTGCCCGAAGGTCACGCAGTGCGTGAACGTCGGCGAGCCGTATAGGTTTGTGGCCGGTCTCTCGCCGAAAGCAAAGATGCACCGCTCGACACTCGGTGAGCCGGAGAAACACTTGAGCGAGGGTCCCCGTCCCCCGACGAACGTGCACTGCCGGATGAGCGGAGAGGATGCGGAGACAGAGACGACGATACTGTCTCCGGTCGCCGCGTCCGAGTCGAACACACACGTGTCAATGAGGGGCGCGGATCCCACGCACGCAACGCCGTTCCCGAGGTCATCCGAGTGGTTGTCCCGGAACGTACAGCCGTAGAGGAGAGTGCACGAGTTGTAGCTGTAGATCCCTCCTCCACGCTCGGCGCTGTTTCCTTCGAAAGTGCAGTCGTGTGCTTCTGGCAGAAGCACGCCGTACAGCGCCAGCGCTCCGCCGCGACCTCCACTGTCGGGGCAGACGTTGTTGCTGAACGTACACTCCCTGAACATGGGTGAGCCGCCGCTTGCGTGGACCGCTCCGCCGCGAGCGTCGTACGTCTGGCAGATGTTGCCGACGAACATGCATCTTCTGAAGACGGGGGAACCTGCGTTCGAGCACACCGCGCCCCCGCGAGCATTGCCTCCTTGGCAGACGTTGTCCAGGAATCGGCAGTCCTCGAAGACGGGTGAGCCGCCCGTGGAGCAGACGGCTCCGCCCATCTTTGTGATTCGGTAAGAGCAATCGGAGAAGATGCAGTCGCGGAACTTGGGGGAGGAGTCGTTCGAGATGAGCGCGATACCGCCGGAGTCAGCGTAGCCGCTCATAAAGTGGAATCCCTCCACGACCGACGTTGTGTCCTCGCCGCTCCGGAAGAAGAACAGCCGGACGACGCCCTCGCCGTCGACGATCGTGTCGTCAGGGCCGTCGGTCGAGCGAAGTTCGATGCGCTTGCCCTCGAAGTCGAGAAGCCGGTTGCGGTAGCCGTTGTATGTTCCGGGCTGGACGAGGATGGTGTCCCCGTCGGCCGCGACGGCAATGGCATCACCGATGGCGTCGTGATCGCCCGTGCCGCCGACGTCGACGTCGATGGTCGCCGAGTGTGACGGTGTAACGGACAGGGCGAAGATGAGCAGTGTGGGGATCCAGCGCATGTATCACTCCTCGAACACCAGCGGTCAGGTGCGGCCTACGGTCATGAGTTCGTTGCCGATCATCTGTAGAGCGCCTTGATCGCGCCCCAGGTCATGGGTTCGACGGGGGACGTGCAGTCGCCACAGCCTTCGGCCAGGGCTCCTATGAGTACGTCGTAGGGGTTCATCGGAGCGTCGGGCAGGCACGGCGAATTCCCGCACAGGGAGACATCTGCTCCGTAGACGTCGCAGAACTTGGGATCGAACGTCGCGATGTCCGGGAACGAGGTACCGACGCCGTTTGCGACGTGATACATGAGGCATTGCTGTACCACCGGCATCTCCCAACTGGGGAAGCTGAACACACAGCCCACCTGGGTGAAGGCGATAATGCAGCGTTCGATCGTCCCGCGATGGCCGCTGATGTTGGCTCCGTTGTTCGCACTTGCATTCAGAGTGAACGTGCAGTTGCGGATGTTGCAGTGATACTCGCTGATTCCACACGTTCCTCTCGCCGCCCAGTTTCCGTGGAACACGCAGCCCACCACTTCCGAGTTGTAGAGCGAGGCGGCGGAGCCACCGTTCGTCCCGTTGTTGTTGATGAACGTGCATCCGACGATGCTGCCCGTCTCCGCGTCGTTGTACGCGAGAGTTCGCATTCCACCCGCGCAACTGGCGCTGTTGCCGCCGATCAGACAGTTCGTGAGTTCCCAACTGCCGGACTTGATGAACAGCCCGCCGCCTCCGGAGGTGCCGTCTGCGGAGTTGTAGCCCACTTCGCAGTTGTCCATCCGGATCGTAGCGCTGTCCGTGTATATTCCTCCTCCGGTCTCTCCAGCGGACCCATGCGTGAACAGCGAACCATACGCCTCCAGGAGAACAGAGGCGTTCGCGTAAACAGCACCGCCACTCTCATCCGCGCTGTTGTAGCGTAGTGCGCAGTCCCGAAGTGACGTTGTCCCGTGGTGCAGGTGCACCGCTCCGCCGGACCTTGCGGAGTTGTAGAATGCAGTGCAGTCCGTGAGTTCGATTGTCGTGTCGAGAGTGCTGAGAGCTCCTCCTCGGTCGGCCGAGTTGTAGTAGAAGTCGCAGTTCTCGATGGTGGCGTCCGGCGTCTCCGAGTATCTGATGGCGCCTCCGGCCTGTGCGGCCGTGCAGTGCTCGATCCTGCAGTTGCGGATCTCGGGCGCCGAGAAGAC
>CAZNHF010000234.1:0-3471 GCA_964572375.1 uncultured bacterium
TCGCGGCGGCCGCGCCGAGCGTTGTCGCGCTGACGATCGGGCTTGAGGACTACACAGCCGACATCGGAACGCAGCGGACGAACGAGGGGCGGGAGAGCTTCTGGGCCCGTTCGCAGGTCGTCAACGGCGCGCGCGCCGCGAGGGTGCAGCCGATCGATACGGTGTTCTCCGACGTGACGGACATGGACGGACTCATGGCGAGCGTTCTCGAGGCGAAAGGGATGGGATTCGACGGGAAGGGATGCATCCACCCGCGGCAGATCGAGGTCATTCACAGGGGCTTCGCACCGTCCGAATCGGAGATCGAGAAGGCGAAGAGGATCGTGGTCGCGTTCGAGCAGGCCGAGGCCCAGGGCCTCGGCGTCGTCTCGCTCGGGAGCAAGATGATCGACCCGCCCGTTGTGAAACGGGCCCTTCACACTGTCGACCTCGCCCTGAGGTCCGGCCTCCTCCATGAGGATTGGCGCGAAGGAGGTGGCGAGAATGCCTAACCCCGAGATGAAGAAGAACGCGGCCGGCCGAATGGTGCCGCTTGAGATCAACGGCAAGGAAGCCGTCCCGTTCCAGGGCGTCGGGAAGTACCGTCCGTCCGGCAACAAGGCAGCTCCGCCGATCGCGACGTGCAGCGACTACCCGATGAGCGGCAACAAGCTCGTCCCTGACATCAAGACAGCACTCAAGGAGGCCGGGATCCGCGACGGGATGACCATCTCATCGCACCACCACCTCCGCAACGGCGACTACGTCGCGAACGCGGTCTTCCAGGCGGCCGCTGAACTCGGCGTGAAGGATCTCATGTGGTTCCCGTCCGCGTGCTTCCCGTGTCACAAGGGCATGATCGAGCACATGGAGAACGGCATCATCCACCACATCGAGGGCAGCATGAACGGGCCGCTCGGTGCGTACTGCTCGTCCGGCAAGATGCGGGGGATGGGTGTGCTGCGTTCACACGGCGGTCGATACCAGGCGGTGCAGGACGGTGACGTGCACATTGATATCGCCGTCATCGCAGCGCCCACGGCCGACCCGTTCGGGAACGCGAACGGCGTCACCGGTCCGGCGGCGTGCGGGCTGCTCGGGTTCGCGCTCGCGGATTCGCAGTACGCCGACCGCGTGATCGTCGTCACCGACAACCTGATCGAGTTCCCGTGTATCCCGTGGCAGATCCAGGGCAACCACGTCGACTTCGTCACGACGATGGACGCAATAGGCGACTCCTCGAAGATCATCTCGGGGACGACTCAGATCACCAAGAGTCCGGACAGACAGCACATCGCCGAGATGACGGCCAGGTTCGTCAGAGACGCCGGCATCATGAAGAACGGTTTCTCGTTCCAGGCCGGCGCCGGTGGAACGTCGCTCTCGTTCGCCATCTATCTGATGGAGATGATGCGCGAGGCCAACGTGAAGGCCCGGTTCGTGCGTGGCGGGAGCAACAAGTACCTGACCGACATGCTTGAGGAGGGGCTCACCGACTACATCCTCGACGGTCAGACGTTCGACCTCGACGGCGTGCGTTCCATGCGCGAGAATCCGAACCACGTCAACACGAGCCCGTTCACCAGCTACAACTGGCACGGGAAGGGGAACTTCGCTTCGATGCTCGACTGCGTCGTGCTCGGCGCGACCGAGGTCGACGTGAACTTCAACGCGAACGTCGTGACGCACTCGGACGGCAAGCTCCTGCACGGCATCGGGGGGTGGCAGAACTGCCTCTTCTCGAAGTGCACGATCCTACCGATTCCGGCGTTCCGCGACCGCATCCCTGTCATCGTGGACGACGTGACGACGCTGGTTGGACCCGGCGAACTCATCGACGTGATCGTCACGGAGCGCGGTATCGCCATCAACCCGCTGCGTGAGGACCTCATGGCGGCCGTTCACGGCAAGGGTCTGCCGATTCGCACGATCCAGGAGATGAAGGCGGAGGTCGATGACCTCTGCGGCGGGGCGCCGAAGCCCGCGCAGTTCGAGGAGAAGGTCGTCGCGGCGATCAAGTGGGTCGACGGCACCGTCATCGACAGCGTACGGCAGGTGAAGAGCTAGACAGGACAGACAGTGACGCCGCTGGTCGTGGGTTTGCCCCGGCGCCTGAACAGACCAAACCGAAGCGGGGGCCATGAGGCCCCCGCTTCCTGGTTTGAAGACGCGCTGCGGGTGGGGCCGTGGCGACGGGCGTCTATTTTGCCCGGATGCAGGCGGGCGACTTCCAGGCTACGAAGAAGGTGACGCTGCTCCAGTAGCCTCGGAAACGAGAATGCGTCTGGTCGGTTCGCGGGTCAGCGTCTGGAGCAGGCGGGGCAGGACGGATCGCGCTCGACGTCGAGGACGTCAAAGCGGAGCGCGAGCGTGTCGACCACGAGGAGCTTGCCGGCCAGCGTCTCGCCGATGCCGACAAGATGCTTGACCGCCTCGGTCGCCTGGAGCGTGCCGATGAGTCCGGCGGTGCATCCGAGGACGGATGCGGGCGGTGGCTCCTTGCGAGGCACGAAGCACTCGAGGCAGGGTGTGGCCGGGGGAGCGAGCAGGCTCACGTGCCCCGTGAACCCGGTGACAGCACCGTAGACCATGGGAATACCGAGTTCCAGCGAGGCCCGGTTCAGCACGAACCGGGCCTCGAGCGTATCGAGGCAGTCAATGGCGATGTCGTGTCCGGTCACGAGATTCCGCGCGGAGCTCTCGTCGATGCGCTCGCGGAGCGGCGTGATAGCTGCGGATGGATCGAGTGAGTTGAGGCGCTCGGTCGCGGCGCCGACCGTGTCGCGGCCGACGTCGCGTGTCGTGTAGAGGATCTGACGATTAAGATTGGAGAGCTCGACGACGTCGGGGTCGCAGAGAGTGATGTGCCCAATTCCGGCAGCGGTGAGATAGAGCGCGACCGCGGAGCCGAGCCCGCCGGCTCCGGCGATGAACACGCTCGCATCCCGCAGGCGCTCCTGCGCGGCTTCACCCCAGCCGGAGAGATCCAGCTGACGGGAGAACCGCTCGCACTCGTTTTGGGTGAGATGCCCATCGGAGATGCCGTGTGCGTCGGGGGTGATGTGTTCATCGGGAGTGGACATCGCGCAGACCTCGCTATCCTCCGGCGACCGGCGACTGGAGCGTGATGGTCTCACCATCCGAGGGGATGTGGTTGAGCTTCCTGACCTTGCCGTCGGCGAAAGCGAAAGCGATCATAACAAGAGGGATGCCAAGCTCGGCGAGGATGGACTCGATCGAAAGCCCCGCGGCGACATCGACCCTGCGTGTGTACTGGTCCACGTCGGGTCTGAGCAGTTCGCGGAGCTTCCCGCCTGAGCGGAGGTAGACGATCATCGGGTTTCCTCGCGGTGATGGTCACCGCCGGCGCGGCGATGCGTTCTTGCGAACAGCTTTCCGCGCGCCGGTCGTGCCGCCGCGACAGCTACATCGCGTTCGGCTTGAGCTTCTCGCCGCGGACCTTCGGGACGCCGCCCTCGAACGGCTCGCCCA
>CAZNHF010000235.1:0-3456 GCA_964572375.1 uncultured bacterium
CTCTGGGAGTCGCGGCGCTCGTGACTCCGGTACAGGTGGTCTCGGGGCGGCCGGACCACGAGGAGCGCGGGGGATCGGGCCGTGGCGGGGAGCCGACTCACCTGGAGCCGGCGTATGAGGCCGCGGAAGGGCACGCCGGCGAGGAGACGATCACGGGGTCGATGACGCTCCGTGACGTCGAGGAGTCGACGGGCGTTCCGGCGAGCCGGATCGTCGCAGCGCTGGGCCTGCCTGCGGATGTCCCGCTCGACGAAACGCTGGGGCGGCTGAGGAAGACGTACGGCTTCAGTATGGACGACGTCCGGGACGCGGTCGCGGAGTGACCCCCCGACACCCCCCTCGAGTTCATGCCCATCGGTGGGATTATTGACTGGCACCCTGTTCCAACGTATACTGCACTGACTGGCGTGCTTCGCCTCTCCAACCCACTCCTCTGCGCCGCGCCGTGCGTCCTTTTCCGACCATCAGTACGCGGAACGTTCACTAGTGCGCCCACAGTGACATCGTCGTTCGGGGGGACATCGTGCTCACGAGACCGAGATTCGAGAACGAGGACTTCGAGGTTGATCCGCGCCTTGTCTTCATACTGATGCCGTTCAAGAAGTCGTTCAACGTCGTCTTCGAGCACATTGAGCATGCCGTGGAAGAGGGTCTCGGGCTTAGATGTCTGCGGGCCGATGCCGTCTACGCGCCGCATCCGGTGATAATGGATGTGTGGGAGCTCATCAACTGCGCGCGCGTCATCGTCGCCGATCTCACAGGGCAGAACGCGAACGTCGCCTATGAGGTGGGCATCACGCACACGCTCCAGAAGGACGCCATCCTGATCACTCAGTCCAGCAAAGACGTACCGTTTGACCTCAAGGACCTCCGGTACATCGAATACGACACATCAGAAGAAGGCCTGGCGCGGCTGGAGGAAGGACTCAAGGCGGCGATCGGAGGCGTGATGAAGGGCGAGTTCGGCACGGCGGACTCAGGAGTGCTGCGTGCGCAGGACACTCTCAAGCGGGCACAGAAGCTGTGGACCCGCTCAAACAACGCATGGCCAACGTTCGACTCGTATCAGGAATTCAATCTCTACGGTGATGAGATGTGCGAGACGCTGGGACCATCCTCTCTCGCCTTCGTTCTTCGTGTGGCGGTCCACTACGGCGACGATCTTGTCTACTGGGCGCAGCGAAACAGTGATAACGATGAGGCGGTGGCCGTTCTTCTCGATGCCATCGCCGGAACCGAGCGGCGGCCGTTCTTCCGCGCCGGACTCGCCATGGAGTTTCTGACCCCGCGTGTGAAACAGCGCGTGGTCTCGGACGCGAGAGAGCGTCACCAGGGCGATGTGCGCGTCAAGCTCATGCTGGATCACGCGGAGCGCGGAACGACGCTCGATCTGTGGAAGGACCCGCCCGAAGAGGCGCTACCGGCAAAGTACGCAGACGAGATGCTCAGGCAGGCCCAGGTGTCGAAGCGCGTGTGGTGAACTTGCGGTGGTAGCTGCCGCAGCGAAAGTGCTCGGCTCGCGGGAACGAATCGCTGGAGAGCGTGTTTGTCGCTCTGTTGGGTCGTCGACATGGAGTCAGCTGGACCACCGGGTAGGAGATTTCATGGGAAGCGACACGAATTTCGCTGACGAGCAGTTCCGCGGGATAAGGGGTGGCGGCGGTTCTTACGAACGTGACTTGGTCTTCGTGTGCATGCCATTCACGGGAGATAAGATGTCAGAGGCCTACTCCATCATGCAGGAGGAGTGCGAAAAGCTCGGACTTGTCGCGAGTCGTGTGGACCAGGTTCCGGGATCCGGCTTCGTCTTGAAGCATACGACAGACCTAATCGAACGTGCGGAGTTCTTGGTATTCGATCTCTCCTACAGTCGGCCAAATGTGTACTACGAACTCGGCTACGCACATGGTGTTGGCAATCTATCAATGGAGATACTGCTCATAGCACGGCGCGGAGCGGACTTGCACTTCAATATCGCTCCGTTGCAGGTGAGGTTGTACGACAGCCTCGGTGAACTTCGCGCCATTGTATCGTCTGGGCTGGCATCGATGATGAGAGCAACCAGGGATTAGTAGCATGTGGCCAGCTAACAGGCGCTTTCAGCTGTCGGGCTTGCCTGTCACGCCGGCTGCATTCGCGCCCGGCGCGCCAGCCCGGTGCCCACAGCTGAAACGCGATTCGTTAGACGACGCAATACGTAGCTGGACAGTGAGGAGCTAATGCTACGACCGAACCAAGTCTTCATCGCATATGCGCACGAGGATGCGAAGTTCGCAGAGCAAGTTGCTCGATTGCTCGAAGGGCTTGGGTATACGGTGTGGTGGGACCTGGACATTCCTCCGGGACGTCGCTTCGACAGGGTGATTCAGGAGGTGGTCGGATCTGCGAGCTGCATTGTCGTCCTGTGGTCCAGGAACTCCGTCGAGTCGGATTGGGTGCTGGAGGAGGCGGAGGAGGGGCGTGCGAGAGGAATCCTGGTGCCCGCGATGGTCGAAGATGTTGTCATTCCGCTGGGATTCCGGCGGATACAGGCAGCTGTATTGGTCGGGTGGAATGGGCAGGCAGATCATCCGCAAGCAGAGAGACTGATTGGAGGTGTGGTGCGGGTGGTAGGTGCACCTGCTGCCGAGAGCGAGGCGTATGCGGGTTCGGTGGGGGAATCCGAGATCAGCGATGGGGGTGAGATCGAGATCTCGGAACCACCTGAAACGGCAAGCCGGGACATGGGAAACCGTCGCTCCCGAGCGGCTGCGCTTCTAAGGAGTCGCCGGGCTGTCGTCGTGCTGACAGCGATCTTCCTCGTTTCGGGAGGTGGTGTGATCGCCCACAGAGCAGGGTTGTGGACGGTGTTCCGGGCTCCGCTGGTGTTCAATGAAGAGAGGGCGCTGGAGCGACTCCGCGGTTTCAAGGTCGACATCTACTACGACCGTTACTATCAGCCGGACGTATCCGTAGCGACGGCTATCGCGGACACACTCCTGCATGCCAAGCTTGTTAGAGAGGTCATCCTTGTTCCGGCGGGGCCGGGATTGCTGGATCAAGCTGGTGCTCCCAAGTCGAGTGAGATTCGATACCACAAGTGGACTGAGGGTGAGGTCGGTTGGATTCTGTGCAAAGAGCTCAATGCCCGCAACCCTGAGTGGGGATTGCAGCGGAGCCCCGGGCCGGATCTCAGGACTGAGGGAACGGTGTCGATCTTCCTCTTCTCGCGCTACTTGGCGGCATCGGACTCGGAAGAGAGTAGCGCGACGTCTGACTAGCGTTTGCAGCCGCCGGGCTTGCCTGTCACGGCGCCTGCTGACGCGGCTTCGCCGGCAGCGCTCGCCGCGCCAGTCTGACGCCCGCAACTGAAACGCGATTCGTGAGGTCTCTGGCCAGAGATCAGACCCCCGCTCTTCTTTTGCTTCTAGCGTGAGGCGAAGCTGGGAGGTCAGTCCGTGACAGATGAACGCTCAC
>CAZNHF010000236.1:0-3437 GCA_964572375.1 uncultured bacterium
ACCTCGTCACTGACAGGCGAGATGACACGGAGCGCGAGCGCCAGTTCGTCTTCGGGCACGCCCGTCACATCCGGCGGCGCGAGCGAGTAAATGCTGACGTTGCCATTGAAGTCGACGGCTGCGAGCTTGTAGAAGCTCAGGATCGGCGCGGCGTCATCGTAGTCGGTACCGGTGAGCGTGATGACCAGATTGCCGGCATCAGGGATGAATGTCTCTGACTCGCCTCGATGCAGGCTGTAGTACGCGAAGTCCTCCTCAAGACTCTCATCCCAATCCATCTCATTCGTATCATCCACACGCGCGAGGACGAATCCTCCGGGCGCTGCGGGGGAGAGATTATCGACCGAGTAGCCCGAGTCGGGCGCGGAGTCGTAGTAGACGAACGGGTTGTCGGTGACGCCTGACACGAAGAACACGCTCCAGTGCATACCCGTGGCGTTGGAGTCCGCGAGCGTCGGGACGATGGCGTTGTAGCTGTCCTCGCCGCGCGCGGGGAGGTCGAGAACGAAGTCCCAATCCCCGGGTGGATAGGAGAGTCGCTCGGTGGCTCTCGCATCACCGGTCGCGCGAAGATCGTCGATCCGTCGCCAGATGGTGTAGTGTGTGACAGGATCCGGTTCGCTCGCATCATCCAGACACGACCTGCTCCAACTGAGCCTGACCTGGCGCCCCTGGTCGTTGGTGACGTCGGCAGCCGCTGTGACGGATGGTTCGTTGATCGTCCCGCTGTAGCTCACGCCGTCGGTACCCGGCTGTCCGTTGTACGCGATCTGACTGCCGATACCGCCGACACCATTCAGGGAAACGTAGTTGCCGCCACTCAGGGTCATGTAACAGGAGAAGAACTTGATGCGCCCGCCGCCGCCACCGCCACCGCCCCGGCGCGTGAGACAGTCACCACCGTCTCCTCCTCGTGCATACACGACTCCGGACAAGTAGATCTCGGGAGCCTGGATGTAGACGCCGCCTCCGGAACCGGCGCCGCCGCCATCCATGCTGGCGACATCCTCACCGTCCTCGCCATCGCAATTGATGACGCCGGTGATCGAAACGTAGTTGCCGGTGCACTTGAACATGGCTCCGCCATTGCCGCCGTCGCCACCGCTCTGATGCGCGCCGCCGGAGCCCATCTGGATGTCAGTGCCGAAGTCGGTCCCATAGACCGGGCCGCCCGGGTTGCCCCAACCGCTGGCCCCTCCAGCGCCGCCATAGCCACCGCCGCCACCGGGGTTGCTGCCTCCGCCGGGACCTTCGCCATCACCTCCGAGCGGTGGCGGGCTGCCGCGGTAGCCACGACCCTCACCATCGATCTTGCCATCGATGTTGATGATGGGGGCGGAGACCTCGAGGTAGCCCGTGTTCGCGGAGCCGTCGTACGCGGGGATGTAGAGCGTCCCCGTCGCCGCGATCTCCACGGCGACGTTGTAGCTGTGAACGCCGCCGAGCGTATACACCTCGCCAGAGCCGACGTAGAGATTGTCGGCGTCATCGATGACCGCCTGCGCGGTCGTCGTGCCAATGAGTAGCATGACCGCGACGAATAGTGCCGCGGTCGTGAACAGGGTGAGGCGACTTGCGTGCATAGCAGCCTCCTGTGGTTGTGGGTGCTCGGGCGAGAGGAGGAGAGCTCGAAGAGTTCCAAGTGAGCAAGTTACATTCTAACAAAGTGGATGAGCGGCGGTCAATAGTGGGTACGTGCTTAGAGCCTGTCACTGTCCAGAATGATGGCCCCGTTGTTCATCGTGGCCAACTTCGTCGAGCTGAGGCTCGTGGAAGAACCGGAGCTTGAACGTCGTCTCGGCGCGGCATACTCGGAGTACAGGTGCCGAGCCCCCATGTTCGTCCCACGTCCCCGCTGCCGCTCGGTTGAGCCTCCCTGACAAGGAAGCGTGGCCCATTCTCCCTTTCTCTTCTTGCAATCTCTGCTATTCTGCTGCTGTGGTGGCATCCTCCGGGGGGACGTCCTGTGCGGCGCTCGGCCTGACGCGCGCACGAAGTCGTCGCGGCCGGGAATCGGGAGTCCGAGGATGAAGAGCTACGACTACGCGAATCGCTCCGATGTCGAAGAGATCAACTGGGACGCGTTCGTCTCGCTGTCCAGAGGCCTCGCCGAGCAGTTGGCAGGTCTCGGCATCGATACGGTCGTCGGCATAGCCCGCGCGGGTCTGCTTCCGGCGACCGCAGTCGCGTGCAGTCTTCGATGCGAGATGTATCCCGTCCGGGTCACGCGACGGGTCAATGACACCGTCGTTCACGAGCATCCAATCTGGAAGGTAGGGGTCTCCCCGGAGGTTCGCGGCAGGCGCGTGGCCGTCATCGATGAAATGGCCGACACCGGAGAGACGCTGGCTCTTGTGGCGCGGGAGGCGCTGTCGCTGGGGGCTGAGAAGGTCGTGACTGCGGCACTCGTCGCTCACAGCTGGGCGGATCCGGCGCCCGATGTCGCGGGCATGGTCACCGACGCGCTCGTCGTGTTCCCATGGGATCGTGAGATTCTGAGTGACGGAACATGGAAGATGCATCCGGAACTCGCGGAGGCGATCCGTCTTCAGAAGGAGAGCCGGTAAGCCGCGGCGGAACGCATCGCCCACACGTGTCTGGAGAGAGCACAGAGTATGAGCAGGAGAACCCTCGGTTGTGCCGGTGTCCTCGTTGTGCTGGCCGGGTGTTTGGGGACACCTTCGACGTGCACGGCGACCGACACGATCGAAAGGGCTGGAGACGTGCTGCAGATCGCCATGCCCGTCCTCTCGGCGGGCGGGGCACTCGCTGACGGCGACCGTGACGGACTCAGGCAGTTCGCGCTCTCCGCGGCGGTCTCACTCGGCGCGACCCGGGGTCTCAAGTCCGTCATTGATTCGGAACGTCCGGACGGGGGAGACCACTCGTTCCCCTCGGGTCATGCGACGATCGCGTTCTGCTCCGCGGAGTTCGTGCGTGGGCGCTACGGGTGGAAGCTGGGTGTGCCCATGTACGCGGCTGCGTGTTTCGTCGGATACAGCCGCGTCGAGTCGGAGCGCCACCACGCCCGGGATGTGGTCGCGGGTGCGATGATCGGAGTCGTCTGCAGCATGGTGTTCGTGAGTCCGAGCGAGAGGGTCACCGTCGAAACATCAGTGTATGGTGACAGTCGTCGACTGGCGATCGTCTACAGATGGTAGAGGCTGCAACTACGCGCGGGAGAAGAGCGACGAACAGGGAGGATGGCGTGACATACAGATACGACGCTGTCTGCGGACTGTACTGCGGCGCCTGTCGTGTCGTGCAGTGCAACGAGGACGGCTCCATCGATGCCCTGGCGAAGGAATGGGGGAGAGATCCAGAGGGGCTCGTCTGCCGCGGCTGCAAGAGTGATGTCCTCGCGGCGTTCTGCCGTGACTGCGACTTCAAGTCCTGCGCTGCGTCGAAGGGCGTCGAGCACTGCTCCGAGTGCGGCG
>CAZNHF010000237.1:0-3414 GCA_964572375.1 uncultured bacterium
GCAGCAGCCGTAAGCCGATCGCTCGATGTGCCGCGGGGAAGCTTGACTGGAGCCAACTGCTCGTGTACGCCTCTGTAACAGGGGTCGAAGTGGATGCGTGCCAGGGCGGAGCGCCCGGGTCGCCGCATGCGCCCCGATTGCACAGACGCCCAGCCTGACTTGCCGGAGGATCACATGTCATATGTCGTGCTTGCTCGGAAGTGGCGTCCGGGATCGTTTGCTGACGTAGTCGGGCAGAAGCACGTCGTGACGACGCTCTCAGCGGCGGTCCGGTCCGGACGGATCGCGCATGCCTATCTCTTCTCTGGGCCGCGGGGCGTCGGGAAGACGACCATCGCGCGGATCCTCGCTCGCGCTCTCAACTGCGGTGAGGGACCGACGGATGAGCCGTGTGGAACGTGCAATTCGTGCACTGAGATCGCCGCGGGGAGGAGTCTCGACGTCATCGAGATCGACGGCGCCTCGAACCGCCGTATCGAGGACGTCCGGGGCATTCGCGAGACGGTCCAGTACGCGCCGCTCTCGGGGCGCCGGAAGGTCTACATTATCGATGAGGCCCACATGCTGACGCGTGAGGCCTTCAACGCGCTCCTGAAGACCCTCGAGGAGCCGCCCGAGCACGTCGTTTTCGTGCTCGCCACGACCGAGCCTGGCAAGATACCCGAGACCATCACATCGCGCTGTCAGCGTTTCGACTTTCATCGGATCTCCGAGAGTGAGATCGAGGAACGTCTGACGACGATCGCGAAGGCTGAGAGGATCAAGGCCGAGGACGGCGCGCTCAGGCTTATCGCCACGCGTGCGGATGGGAGCATGCGTGACGCGGAGAGCCTTCTCGACCAGCTGCTATCTCTGGGGACGGACGCCGTCAACGTTGACGACGTTGGGCGCGTGCTTGGCATTCCCGACGTGGATATCTACTTCGCGATCTCGGATGCGTCGGCGAAGTCGGATCCGGGCGCTGCGCTTGCGGCGCTCGCGGATGCGCTTGCGTCCGGTTTCGATCCGCGGGACTTGATGGACGGGCTCGTCGAACACATCTCGAATCTTCTGATGATGAAGGCGGCTCCCAATCCGGAGAAGTTGGTGGGACGCGCGTCGGAATACACGGCACGTGACGGGGCGTCGGACGATCTCGCGGAGAGCGACCTTGTCCGGATGGCGCGGATCGCACTCGATGCGCAGGCGGCCGTTCGGTGGAGTACACAGGCGGCTCTTCTCGTGGAACTGGCCGTCGTGCGGATGGCCCGGCTCGACAGATCGGTCGCGATCGACGAGGTGGTCCGCGCGCTCGCCGAGGGCGGTGGAACTCGAGGCGGAAGCGGTGGATCGGCGAGCTCTGCTGGAGGAGCGGTCTCCGGGAGCGAGAAGGGGACCGGGAGCGGGAAGGCGACCGGGAGCGGGAAGGCGGGCGGCGCCGCGAGGAAGAGTGAGGTCGGGACGACGGCACCAGTCGCGCGCGTGACGCAGGACGCATCCCCGGCCGACTACCGCGGAGGCGCGGCCGATTGCCGCGGAGGCGCGGCCGATTGCCGCGGAGGCGCGGCCGACTACCGCGGAGGCGCGGAACTCTGGCCCGAGGTCCTCGAACAGATCCGCGGTGCCAAACCCGCCATCGGCGCTTTCCTCTGCGAGGCTGTGCCACAGGATTTCACTGCGGGGACGCTCTTGCTGGCCGTCCCGAACGGGTCGAGCTTTCACAGGGACCAGCTTGGTGACCGCGGCAACATGACCGTCATGGAACGTGAAGCAGCGTCCGTCTACGGAGCGCCGGTGCGACTGGAGTTCGACTTCGTGGCGGCGGCGCAGACTGAGACCGCGGTTGAGCATTCGGGCGCGAGCGGCATCGTCGCCGGGCCCACCGGCGGAGCGGCGAGGCGTGACGCGGCGGGTGGTGACGGGGACGTGGTCGGTCGCGTCCTCGAGATGTTCGACGGTGAAATCGACGAAGCGCGCTGATCGGAGAGTGTGTATGTCCAAGCAGCTTTCGAAGATGCTCAAGGAAGCACAGAAGCTCGAGAAGAAGTTCGCGGAAGTGCGCGATGATCTGGCGGCGCGACGCGTCGAGGGAACATCGGGGGGAGGCGCGGTGACGGTGACTATGAACGGGCAGCGTGACGTTCTCGCGGTGCGCATCACACCTGACGCGCTCGACGGCGCCGACCCGGACATGCTTGAGGACCTGCTCCTCAGCGCGCTCCGGGACGCGAAGAATCGCTGCGATGAACTGGCGGCTGCGGAGATGGGGAAGGTGACCGGCGGGATCATGCCGGGGATGTAGGATCGGGGCTGCACCCCGCGAGGAGAGATCGATGGCAGGGTTCCCACCGGCGCTGGACCGCCTCGTGCAGACGCTCAACCGTCTGCCGGGCATCGGCCGCAAGTCGGCCACTCGCATCGCGCTCAAACTCGTCTCCTCATCGGAGGCGGAGTCTCGTGAGCTCGCGGACTCGATCATCGATGCGAAGGCCCGGACGGTCAGCTGCTCGGAGTGCGGCTCGTTCACGGAGGACGATCCCTGCAGCATCTGCACCGATGCGCGCCGCGATCCACAGATTATCTGCGTTGTGGAGCGCGCCAGCGACGTGCTTGCCCTTGAGCGCACGGGTCGATTCCGCGGCCGCTACCATGTGCTCGGCGGCGTTCTGTCGCCGCTCGACGGGATCGGACCGGAGAATCTCCGGATCGATTCGCTGCTCGCGCGTGTGACGTCGCGTGGCGTCACGGAGGTCATTCTCGCCCTCAATCCAACCGCCGAGGGGGGGGCGACCGCTCTGTACGTCGCCAGACTCCTCAGCGCGCGCGCCGTGACCGTGACCAAGCTGGCCAGCGGGCTGCCGGTGGGCGGCGACCTCGATCTCGCCGACGAGCTCACGCTGGGCACCGCCATCGAGGAGCGCCGCAGTTTCTAGCCTCGGAAGGCGGCCCTTTCTCTGACGCGACCGCGCCCCCTGGTGCCGCGTGGCTTCGGCCTCCCCGCCGCGTTCCAACGCGCGGTCCCCTCTCCAAGAGCTTCCGCATGTTCCGCATACCCCATCGCAAGGGGCTTTGCGCTTGACCACGTGTGACCGAGGTGCTACCGTCACAAGCTGATTTGCATCCGAACAGAACTTACGGAACGAACCGTGTGAAGGAGGATTCCGGATGTCCAAGATGATGGAGATTCGGTGGCACGCCAGAGGCGGGCAGGGCGCGAAGACCGCGTCGCTGCTGTTGGCGGCTGCTGCCGCGATGGAGGGGAAGTACAGCCAGGGCTTCCCGGACTACGGCCCCGAGCGGATGGGCGCTCCGATGCGCGGGTTCACGAGGATCAGCGAGGAGCCGATCCGCGTCCACTGCGCCATTGTCTCGCCCGCCATCGTCATCGTGCTCGATGATACGCTCGTGAGCACGGTGGATATCACCGCGGGGACG
>CAZNHF010000238.1:0-3402 GCA_964572375.1 uncultured bacterium
CATAGGGGACAAAGTCCCGTTGCAGTTAGGGGGACAGAATCTCGTTGCTTAAACAATGTCATCGTGGCAAGATCAGTAAAAACGGGATGAGCGAGCGGGCCCGACGACCGGGACGTTCAGTGGATGGGCGTCAATCACGCTTCTCCCCAAGAACCGGCTCCGACTCGGCGCCCGATTCGGCGTCCGGGTCAGCGTCCTCTCCAGACTCGGGTTCGCTGCCGCTCCGCGCCTTCCGCGGGCCGGCACCATCAACATCGTTCGGCAGGGAGAACCGTCTCTTCCCATCGTCGCGCTCGTTCCGCTCGAGCCGTCGGAAGAGAGCCTCTCTGCGAATCTGCTCGACGATCATGTCTCTCAGACCGGGCTCGTCCTCCCCCTCCTTCTCGTCACCGACCGAGTCCTTCGCCCCGATGAGGTAGAAGAAGTCGTCACGCATGTCGCGGTCCGTCGTCCGGAGGTTCTTCCTCCTCTGGTGGAGGAGGATGCGCCCGACGACTCCGAGCGCCACGTAGCTCGCGAGGACGTAGATGAGTCCGTGCGATGTCACGAGAGCAAGCATCTGACCGCCGAAAAATACGCTGACGGCCCAGAGGACGAGGACCGCGTGCCGGGGGCTCAGCCCGAATCTGATAAGGCGATGATGAACGTGCGCCCGGTCCGCCGTCATGATGTGCTGTCCCTTGCGCCACCGTCGATACATCGACGTTGTCACATCGAAAGCCGGGACCGCCATACACGCCGCGGCCACAAGCAGTGTCGTGCTCGCTGCGTCCTGCTTGGCGCCGATGATGGCTCCACCGGCCAGCAGGAATCCGAGCGTCATGCTCCCCGCGTCGCCCAGGTAGACATTGCCGCGCCCGAAGTTGTGGAAGAGGAAACCGGTCGTCGCGCCGAAGAGCCCCGCCCCCATCAGGAACAGGATGGGGTTGGGGTCGAGAACGCTGACCGCGAAGAGACCGCCGGCCGTGACCGCGGCGATCCCGCCGGCGAGCCCGTCGAGACCGTCGATCATGTTGAGCGCATTCATGAACGCGAGGAACCAGAGCACCGTGAGCGGATAGCCGAACCAGCCAAGGTCGATCGTCGGGCCGAGCACGAAGCGCATGTGATCGATCCCCACGCCCGCGATGACCATCGCCACCGCGATGAGCGTCTGCACGAGGAGCTTGAACCTCGGCTTGAGGTTCATCCGGTCGTCCGCCATCCCGAGAATGACGACGGCCGTGGCGCCGATTAGGAGCGCCCGCAGCTTCCCCCCGAGTTCAGGCGGCGCATCCGTGCAGAGACGGACGGCCACCACCATGGACGCCGCGAACGCCATGAAGACGACGATGCCTCCCGTGGTCGGGACCGCGCGTGCGCGAACACGCCGGGAACTCGGAAGGTCGGCAAGCCCGAGCTTGAGCCCTAACTTGGCGCTGGGCGGCGTGAGCAACCACGCCAGTCCCCCGGCGACAATGACTGCCAGGAGTGCGCAGACGGTGGTCGACACGGTTCCTCTCATTCGTGGAGCCGCCGCGGACATGCCGCGACAGCTTCGTCCTCTTGGTCACTCAAGATAGCACGGTTGGAGGGCGTGTAAAGACGGAAGGCCTGGTGAGGGCAAATGTCGCAGGGAAATCGCTGACCAGCGGTCACTCCTCCGACGGATGGAGCCCGCGATTCGCGAGCGCGAAGGCGAAGCGCCCGCACCAGGCGCGTCTTCTCGCACGGCCGCTGGCGGCGTAGGCGCCCCAGCGTGCAGCAGTTGTGGCGACCAGCTCACTGCCGCCGTGCCGGGCGAGCTGCTCCAGCTGTAGTACGTGCTCGCCGTGCCTCAGCGGTGACGCCACCGGACTACCGCTCCAGCGCTCGTCGAGGTCGAAGAGGCTCCAGGAACCGGTATCGTAGCGATCCAGCACTCTTTCCAGCCCTGATTCCATCCTCCGAAGCGTCGCCCGAGTTCCCTCATCGGGTTCTCCGGGCCGATGAACTGCGGAGTCCCGGAGCGCGGTGATCGCTCTGAGGTGGGTTCCGAGCACGAGCGAAGGCCGGTCAGCCATCGGGAACTGCTCGACGAAGATGGGACTCTCGAGCCCGCCTTCCGCCCCTCCCTCGCCAAGCTCGCGCGCGAATCCGCCGTCCTCGACCGGGGTCCAGAGTCCCCCGACGGCGCGCCGGACGCAGTCACGCGCTTGATCGAATCCAAGGAGAGCAGCCGCACGGCACAGCAGCGATATGCACTCCGCGTGAGCCTCTCCGGAGAACCAGTGCTCCGATAGCTCACGACTGTACGCCCTCGGCACCCGTGGCATCGGCCAGCTGAGATAGCCGCACGGGATCTCCTCGTTGTTCTCCACAAGCCAGCGCGCGACGGTCTCGACCGCCGCGCGCCGCTTTGGATTTCCTGTTCTGAGATAGAGTTCGAGACTGCCGAGCCCGTACTTCGCCAGGAGCGCCGGTGAGTGGCGAGGCCCGCCGGGCATGCTCACAAGAGGGAGGCCGCGCTCATCGTCGGGACCTATCGCGTCGACGAGATCCGAGTAGTCGAGGACGTAGCCGCGCGGAGACGCCTCATCCATGTGGCGCCCCGAGCGCGCGGGCCCCGAGACAACAGTCCGCGGTTCCGCGTCGCGATGTGTCACTCGACCGTCTCGCTCAACCACACTGCTCCCTCGCGCCAGGTGATATGTCCTACACCGACGCGAACTCGAGCACCGATGAGGCGACGTAGTCCTTCTCCTCGTCCGTCAGCAGCGAGAAGACCGGGATGGAGAGCGTCTCCATCGATGCGCGCTCCGACTCGGGACAATCGCCGATCTTGTACCCGAGGTCCTTGAAGCACTCCTGAAGGTGGAGCGGCTTGGGGTAGTAGAGCGCGTTGCCGATGCCCTTCTCCTTGAGATGCCCCCGGAGTGCGTCCCTGTTGGAGACACGGATCATGTACTGGTTGTAGATGTGACGGCAGTTCGGCATGCGGTACGGCGAACCGATGGTCGTCCCCTCGAACCGGCCGCTGTAGTAGTCGGCGTTCGCGGAGCGGCCGTCGCTCCAGGCATCGAGGTGGCGGAGCTTCACGATCAGAACGGCCGCCTGGATCGCGTCGAGCCGGCTGTTCATACCAATGGTCCAGTGGTGGTACATCTCCGTCTGGCCGTGCTCCCTCAGACTGATGAGCAGGTCGGCGACCTCGTCGCTCTGCGTCGTGATCATCCCGCCATCGCCATAGCCGCCGAGGTTCTTGCTCGGGAAGAAGCTGAAGCACCCGATGTCCCCGAGCGATCCCGCGCGTCGGCCCTTGTACTCGGCACCGATCGCCTGCGCGGCGTCCTCGATGACGACAAGACCGTGCTTCTTCGCGACCTCGTTGATCGGGTCCATGTCCGCGCACTGACCGTACAGGTGAACGGGCATGATCGCTTT
>CAZNHF010000239.1:0-3400 GCA_964572375.1 uncultured bacterium
GCAGCGCGGACGCTGTCCGGTGCACCTCGGCAGCTGCTCTGCAGCGAGCCAGTCGCAGCCCGGTCCGGCAGACACGAACTGATAAATGATCAAGGGGTCCCCGTGAGGGGACCCCTTGTGTATGACTGGAGGGCGCCTGCCGACCTGCCACCGATGTTCCGGCCTGGTGCTATCCGCCGATCGCGTCGTCCCGCGCCACGCCGGCGGGCACGAGCGAGTTGTTCTCCCAGCGAAGCATCCGGAACCCTGACGCGTCGAGAGCTGCGACGGAGCGATGGGTCATCCAATCGCCGACGATGATCGCAGTGCGGCCGCCGCGCTCCCAGAGCCTGGGGGCGTGCACGTGGCCGACGACGGCGTCGACGTCTCCGTCGAGCTTCGACATGAGGAATTCGCGCATCGGCGGTATGGCGCGTTGGACCCGGTCCTCGGTGATGCCCGAGAGATCCGAGACGTGGACCGCGATGCGGCCGCCGAGGGCGGGGGAGAGCAGCCGGAAGAGCGCAATCGCGAACGGATTTCTGAGGATCGACTTGAGGACACGATAGCCCCAATCGCCAACCGGCAGCCCGTCACCATGGGCGATGAACACGCGACGATCGAAGTGCGTCACAATGAGCGGTTCGCGGTGCACAGCGGCGCCGGTCAGAGCCATGAATTCGGAACCGGCCCAGTAATCGTGGTTGCCCCCGAGGAAGGTCACCCGGGTCCCTGATGCGGAGAGCCTGGCGAGGGCGTTGAGGACGCCTTCGTATCCACGATTCGATGGAACACGATACTCGAACCAGAAGTCGAAGATATCGCCGACCAGATAGACGTGGCCGGCGCTTCCGGCAAGCGAGATGAAGAGCGCCTCGAGTTCGCGTTCGTTCGCGGTGGCGGAGGGACCGTCAAGTCCACCGAGATGTGCGTCGGCGACGAAGTAGACCGTTTGATCACCGGCCGCACATCGGGTGAGCGCCGAATTCGAGGGAGACGTGGAGTCCGTAGAATGTGCCACGGGGAGCCTTTTCTTGATATGTGGCGTGCATGTTGCTATTACACTGCTACGCCACGAGGTCCAACGTCTCGCAGAGCGAGCCAACCGCCCCTGATGATCCGATGATGCCGGATTTCCGTCAAGTCGGTGATTCGGGCTACCGAAAACCGGCGATTCGAGCTACCGAGGACCCCACAGAGGGGCCCCGGGGTGGCGAAATCAGTGTCCTGGGACCGCGAGTAAGCGTCCAGAGACTCGAAATCGTCACAAATGAACCCCAAATCGCTTGACCAGAGGCAACCATTTCTATAAGATTGCATCTCACTTAGTACTGTGTGTGTGGGCGCGCCGAACAAGCGCCGCCCGGTGAGGCTGTCGCGATGGTCCTGAGCGGGAATATACCCTCAGGTGCTGGATGCTGCAAGCGAAAGCGGGCCGACGTGATAGGCCGGCTCGAGGAGAGATAAGATGTCGACACTTTGGGATGATGTCAAGAACGCTATCGTCGACGGCTACGTGTATGCCTCGGACAAGGCAGAGGAGTTGACGGCGATCGGCAAGTCCCGAGTGGATGTCGTCAAGGCGAACCGCAAGATCGCCCAGGCGATGACGCGCATCGGCGACCGCGTCTTCCTTCTGTTTGAAGAGGAGCAGGAGTCCTCGATGGCCGAGGACGCTGATGTCGTGGGAGCCGTCGAGGAGATTCGTTCGCTGCGCAGAGAGATCAGCAGGCTTGAGGAAGATATCGAGCGTGTGAAAGCCGAGCGCGGTGATTCGCAGTCGGTGGCCCCGTCCGAGTAGAACCGCCACAGAGACGAAGTGCCCTCCGAGTCGCACCTTTGCCTGGGAACAGAGTAGTCGCTCGTCGGGGAACACCACGACGGATACGTGTGGCCGTGCTAAGCGGTGCGCGTGTGCAGTCGGTGAGGGGGAGTGTCCGCGGGCACTTGGAAAGTGCCCGAAGGCACTCGGGCCGGAACAGCACGGGTGATGGACCGACAGTGAACCGTCTGAGATCAGGGGGGTTTGGCAAATGAGGAACTCACTTGGCTGGCTGTTTGGCGGCATCGTGCTGATCCTTCTTGGAGTTGTGGTTGGCGTCATTATCACGGCCACCTCGAATCTGGCGCCGGTATCGATGGCGCAACAGATCGGCGGCAGTGCGGTCGAGGTCATCGGACGCCCAGTGACTGCGTTCGGGGAGAGCCCGTTCGTTGCGGTCGTGGAAGAGGTCATGCCCGCGGTCGTCAGCGTCGATACGAAGCGGACGATCCGACGGAGTTCTGACCCGATGGCGGAGATGTGGCGCCAGTTCTTCGGGGAGGCGCCGGGTCAGCAGCAGCGGAGTCCCCAGTACGAGGAGTACGAGGTGCCGGGTTCGGCCTCGGGGTTCATCTTCGATTCCGACGGGTACATTATGACGAATAACCACGTCGTTCGCGGAGCCGACGAGATCGAGGTCACGTTGGCCGATGGACGCGAGTTCATCGCCGAGGTGGTCGGGCAGGATCCGAGCACCGACATCGCCGTCATCCGGATCCAGGGAGAGAATCTCCCGTCCGTGAGACTCGGCGATTCGGCGCGCATGAAGGTCGGAAGCTGGGCGATCGCCATCGGCAATCCGCTTTCGCTGGAGGGAACCGTTACGGTCGGCGTGGTGAGCGCGCTCGGTCGTGCGAACCTGAATATCGCCGGCGGCGCACCCGTCTACCAGGACTTCATCCAGACGGACGCGTCGATCAACTTCGGCAACAGCGGTGGCCCGCTCTGCAACATCAGGGGTGAGGTCATCGGCGTGAACGCGGCGACGAACGTGTCGGCCGAGGGCATCGGGTTCGCCATTCCGATCAACCTCGCGCGCGACGTGGCCCAGGCTCTCATGGCTGACGGCCGCGTGGTCCGCGGGTATCTGGGCGTCGTGCCGCAGGACATGACGCGAGACCTCGCAGAGGCGACCGGTCTGACGAGCACAAGCGGCGTGCTGATCGCGAGCGTTGAGGGCGATACACCTGCGGCGGACGCGGGCCTGCAGGCCGGTGACGTCGTGCTGGAGGTCAACGGGGTCGAGATCGATGACGCGGCGCATTTCCGCCGGGTCGTCGCGGAGGTCGACCCCGGTGAGCGCGCGAGAATGAAGATCGTGCGCGCGGGCGACACGAGGACGGTTACGGCGATGCTCGTCGAGCGCCCGGTTGCTGAAGAGGCGGTCGAAGAGACACCGGTCGTGGAGGAAGTGTGGCTGGGTCTCGAGGTTTCGTCGGTCGACGATCCGCTCGCAGAGGAGTGGGACGTTCAGGCGCGAAGCGGCGTCCTCGTCGTTGGCGTCGAACGCGGCAGCGAAGCGGCGGATGCCGGGATAGTGGCGGGTGACGTCATCGTCCGGATACAGGACATGGAGATCGGCGGGCTTGGCGACTACCG
>CAZNHF010000240.1:0-3359 GCA_964572375.1 uncultured bacterium
AGCGCCGCGCGCTGGTCGACCAGCTGTGTCGCGGCAGAGTGAAGAAGTTTCAGTGCGTGCGGGTCGGCCCTGCGGACGCCGCTGGGGTCACAGATCTGAGCCGCCACGAGGAGCGAGCACGCGCCGTCCGTCTGCGAGCCGGTCATGGGATCTCCCTCTCGACAGCCGCATAGGCGTTGTGTGGGCTCACGCTCTCGAGGCTCTCCGCCTCGACGCGGTACCAGTAGACACGCACGTCCGACTCGAGCCGCTCGGCGATGCAACGCACGAGGTCCTCGACGAAGACCGGTCTGGTGTTGGCGCTCTCGATGACGGCACGCTCGTCGTCCCCCGTGAGGAGCGGGAAGACGGGTGAACTCGCGCAAGACTCCGCGAGTTCGACCAGCTCACGCGCGAGCACACGGCCCTCAAAGCCGACAGTGATCTCAACCTGTGTTCTCTGGCTGTGGCCGATCCCGTCGGTCGCTTCCTGCGAGCACGGGCACACCGTCATCACCGGGATGGCGACCGTGAGCGTGTACGTGTAGTTGGGATGCAGCGCGGCGGCCGCGCGTACCGAACACGACATCGTCGCTTCAAGTCCCGACATCGGCGCCGTCTTCGGCACGGCCTCGACGTATGCGACCTCGGCGAACGCGGCGGGGGCGTCAAGCTCCGACATGAGGCGTTCGAGAAGCTTCCGGAGTCCGGCGGGCGATGCGTGGACGGACTGCTCGGCGAGGACGCGTCCGAACCTGCTGAGGTGGACGCCGCGAGCATCGCCCGGCAGCGTGACGGACAGATCGAACTCGCCCAGCACTGTCACGGCGCCGTCGGGTGTGTCGACGGTCACCGCCCGGACCAGCCCGGTGACGCCGACGCGGTCGAGGGCGATCCCTCTGTCGTCGGTCATATCCTGGAGTGATGACATGTGACCATGGTACGGGGGACGACGACGGCTGTCAAGCCGGCGGGGTTGTCAGGACAGCGGCGCCCGCCTGGCGGTCCCTCGGAACGAGAGGCCCTGGCGGCCCCGCGAAGCACGAGGCCCTCGCTGCTTACAGGATCCGGACGAACTCCACGACGGCGTGAGCGGCCGCACCGACGGAAACGGCGGCGATCTCAACATCGGCCATTTCGGCGATCATTCGAAGGTACGCCATCGCGTTGTCCGGTAGATCCTCCTCCGTCCTCGCGCCCGATGTGTCCGCAGTCCAGCCCGGGAATCTCTCGAAGATCGGCTTCGCCCTCGTCAGCTCCTTGACGGTTCGCGGAAACGTCCCGGTGCGCCTGCCGTCGATCTCGTAGGCGACGCAGACAGGGATTGTTTCAAACGTGTCGAGAACGTCGAGCTTCGTCACGATCAACCGTTGGATGCCGTTGACCGCCACGGCGTACCTGAGCGCCACCATGTCGAGCCAGCCGCACCGCCTGGGACGGCCGGTCGTCGAACCGCGTTCCGCTCCCCGGCCGCGGAGGACCTCCGCATCGGCGTCGAAGAGCTCCGTCGGGAAAGGACCGGCGCCCACGCGCGTCACATAGGCCTTGGCTATGCCGACGATGTCGCCGACCATCCGCGGCGGAACGCCGGTACCCGCCGACACACCGGCCGCGCTTGTGAACGAGGACGTGACATAGGGATACGTTCCGAAACTGATGTCGAGAAGTGTTCCCTGGGCGCCCTCGAAGAGAATGTTGCGCCCCCGGGCGATCGCCTCGCGAAGGATGTCCGGTGTGTCCGCCAGGTGTGGTCTGAGCCGTTCCGCCACCGGTCTGAGCTGCTCGAGCATCTCCCCCACGTCAAGCGGGTCCCGTCCGTAGAGACGTGTCAGGATCTCGTTCTTCCGCTCTGCGGCGACTTCGAATGCCGTCCTGAAGTCGTCGAACGAGGCCATGAGCCCGATGGGCAGACCCGTGCGCGACGTTCGGTCGGCATACGCGGGGCCGATGCCCCGGAGCGTCGTCCCTATCGCCGAACCGGCCAGGCGCTCTTCCTCCGCGGCCTCGATGGCCTTGTGGTACGGGAGCACCATGTGCGCGCCGACGTCGACGAGGAGGTTGTCGCCGACCGAGATGCCGGCATCGCGAACCCGGTCGATCTCCTCGACGAGACCCAGCGGGTCGACGACGACGCCTGGACCGATGATACAACTGACGCCCGGCACCGAGATCCCCGACGGGAGCAGGTGGAATACGATCGGCCTCCCGTTCACGGTGACGGTGTGCCCCGCGTTTGCGCCGCCCTGGAATCTGACAACGAAGTCGGCGTTCGCTGCGAGGGCGTTGGTGATCTTTCCTTTGCCCTCGTCACCCCACTGCGTGCCGACGATCACGACATTGCTCATCTGGTACCTCGATCCGTCGTGTGAGTTCGCATCATGCCTTCGCCGCTGTCAGTGCCCGGTCCTTCTCCTCCACCGCGCGTGTCTGCTCGTCCCTCAGGGCGCGCAGCCGTTCGCGCACATCCGTGTCCTTGAGAGCCAGGATCTGCGCAGCGAGGATCGCGGCGTTCTTCGCGCCGTGCTTGCCTATCGAGACGGTCGCGACAGGGACGCCCGCCGGCATCTGGACGATGGAGTAGAGCGCGTCGAGCCCCCTGAGGCTTCCGCTCTCCATCGGGACGCCGATCACCGGCAGCATCGTGAAGCTCGCGATCACGCCTGGGAGGTGAGCCGCCAGTCCCGCGCCGACGATCGCGACCTCGAATCCTGCTTCCTCGAGCCCCTCGGCGAGGCGGGCCGTCATGTGGGGTGCGCGGTGCGCCGATGAGATCCTCGCCGAGTACTCGATGCCGAGCCTGTCGAGAATGTTCATTGTCTCGCTCATCGTCGGGAGATCGCTGTCGCTCCCCATGATGACCACGACTCTGGGGTTTCGTTCCTTCATGCTTGGCTCCTAGTGCTTGAAGTGCCGCTGGCCCGTCATGACCATGGCGATATTCCGCTCGTTGGCCGCCGCGATGACCTCTTTGTCGCCTTTCGAACCGCCCGGCTGAATGATGGCGGTCACACCTGCCTCCGCGGCCGCATCGACGGCGTCACGCATCGGGAAGAAGGCGTCAGACGCCATGACGCTTCCCTTCACGCGGTCGCCCGCCTTCCAGACGGCCAGGACGCTGGCGTCCACCCGGCTCATCTGCCCCGCGCCGATGCCGATCGTCTCAGAGTCCTTCGCCAGCACGATCGCGTTCGAGCGCACGTGCTTGACGACCCGCCAGGCGAAAATCAGCGTTTGCATCTCCTCGGGCGTCGGGTGCCGTTCTGTCACCGGTTTGAGGTTCGACTGCTCGAAGATGTCGACATCCAGATCCTGTATCAGCATCCCTCCGCCGACGAGCGTGCGCGTGTGGCGCTCCGGCTTGAGATGGTACTCGGTCAGGT
>CAZNHF010000241.1:0-3325 GCA_964572375.1 uncultured bacterium
CCGTAGCCGGCGCCGGCCTTCACGATGAGGATGGCGGCCGACTGCATCCCGCGCGAGTCGCCACCGGCGGCCTGCCCGGCCTCGATGGCGCGCATCAGCCGCTCGCCGAGAATCCCGTCCGTGTTCTCGAACGCGCCGGCCATCGCGAGCACGGTCTCCTCACTCACGAGGATGTTGCCCTGCACGGTGTAGTTCTCGCCGACGTGGTGGCCTGCCCAGTTCATGCACTCGCTGCCCGTATACGCGTGCGAACGACCGTTCGCGTCGACGATACCGACCTGCCGCTGCTCACGGTCCTCGTCGTCGACCAGAAGGCCCTTCATGACCTCCTCGACCGAAAGCCCCGCTTCGAGCATGGCGAGTCCGCGGGGACCGAACGCCGTGTTCCCGTAGGCCTGTGAGGCGATCGCGCCGACGTCTGCCTGCGCCCACGGGACGACCGCGCCAACCGCGAAGAACTTCGACTGCACCGCGACCCCGAGCTCGCCTGTCGCGGGGTCGTACCCGACGACGGAGAACGTCGCCACGGGGTTCGATGCCGTGGCCGTGCCGGGCAGTCCGATCAGCGTCACGGCAGCGATCGCGACCGCGAGAAGAAGAGCCGTCACAGCCAGGCTCACCCGGCCGCCTGTGTTCTGGGTCCTCATGTCCGTCCTCCTTGTGCGTTCCCACTGTGGTCGTGCGCGCATCGATCGCCGGCGCACCGCCGGCTGCCGCGTCATTGGTCGCCGTTGCCTTGCGACGGTGAGAGTACGAGCAGGAGCGTCGCCGCGAGCGCGAGCGCCGCGCCGAACACGAACGGCGCCGATGGCCCGAGACCGCCCCAGCCCCCGGCACCCTGCCAGAGAAGCCCCGCAATGAGACTCGCGGGGAACGCCATGACACCGATCGCAGCGTTGTAGATGCCGTAGGCGGTCCCGCGCCGCTCTGCCGGAACGAGGTCGGCGACGTACGCCTTGGCCGTACCGTGAGTCAGCCCGTAGTAGACGCCGTACACACTCATGAGCGTCCAGGTGTGCCAGCCCTCCGTCGCCGCTGCGAAGCCGGCATAGACGAGCGCGTAGAGGATCCACCCGATGACGAGAAACCGTCTTCTTCCGAACCGGTCCGAGAGTGCACCGGCCGGGCTCGAGACCACGGCGTAGACGATGTTGAACGTGATGAGCATGCCGAGCACGCCGGCGACCGAGAGCCCCGCGTTCTGCGCTCTCAGTATGAGGAAAGCGTCCGACGAATTGCCGAGCGTGAAGATCACCATGATGAGAAGGAAGCGCCGGAACCGGTCGTCGAATCCCGCGAGCGAGAGGCTCGGCGTCGTCCGTTTCTCGCGCGGGATGCGCGTCTCTCTCGCTCCCGCGGCGAGCACGATGACCGCGAGTACCGCCGGGATCATGCTTGCAAGAACGACGATCTGGAAGGTCGCCCGCGTGAGGATTTCGGTGTTGCGCTGCACGATCAGAAGGACCGCGAGCGCGACCCCGATCCCGATGACCGCCCCGGCCGTGTCTCCCGCCCGGTGCAGTCCGAACGCGATGCCGCGCCGTCGTTCGTCGACGCTGTCGGCGATGAGCGCATCGCGCGGCGCCGTCCGCACTCCCTTGCCGACGCGGTCCACAAATCTGACGCCGAGTACCGTTCCCCACGATCCGGCGAAGTAGAGGAATGGCTTGGCGACGGCCGAGATCCCGTAGCCGAGCACGGCCAGCCACTTCCGCGTGCCCATCCGGTCGGAGAACCAGCCGGAGAAGAGTTTGAGGATGCTGGCGGTCGTCTCCGCCGTTCCCTCGATGGCGCCGATGAGCGCTGTCCGGACGCCGAGCACGTTCATGAGGAAGAGCGGGACGAGGTTGACGATCATCTCGCTCGAGATGTCGGTGAGGAAGCTCGTGACCGTGACGATCCAGACGTTTCTGGGGAGACCCGGTCCGCGCGGCTGGCGAGCGGCACTCGTCCCGGGCCTGGCGGGTCGGGTCGGAGGTGTCTCTGTCGGGGAGGGCAGCATCTCATCAACTCCTCTACACGCGGTCTGAAGCGCCAGCTCGGTCGGTTCCGGCAAGGCTACGGCAGCCCGCCGCGTCCGACAAGCAGGAACGAGTCCGTCATCGACGTGCCTGCTTGCGTCCGGTCTCGCGCGAGTCGTGCGGCCGGCCCGGACGCGGCGGGGGATATCCCTTTCTGCGCGTGTCACAGGGCTCTGGTGGGTTGACACTCAGCGGCGGCGGTAGTAGACTCCAAGGTCGATGTCACCGCGGCCTGCACGCAACCGCGCCGCGGTGATTCTGTGTCGGGCAACCACGACGATGTGCTTGGCCGGGTGTTTTCGAGTTCGGTAGGTGGGCGTCAGCGCTTGCCTATCGTTCCATGTTGAGCGCAGCCGGCGGCGCGGACAAGGGCCGCCGATACGAACCGAAGATCACGGGTTGACACGGGTGGGGGCACGCACACGTGCCCGAAGAATTATCGGAGGTGTGGATGAGGCTCAAGCTGAGCGCAGACGTCATCAAGGGAGACCTCGTCGGGAGGGTTGCAGAGCTTTCCGGTCAGAACCTGTCCGCGTGCTATCAGTGCGGAAGGTGCACGGCCGGCTGCCCGGTCGTTGAGGAGATGGACATCGTGCCGAGCGAGGTCATCCGCCTCTTGCAGCTCGGCCAGATCGAGCCGGCGCTCGAGTCGGAGACGATCTGGATATGCGCGTCGTGTCTCCAGTGCGCCTCGCGCTGTCCCCGTGGCGTGGAGTTCTCGAGCATCTGCGATGCGCTCAGAGCGATCGTGCTCCGCAAGCGTCTCAGCGGCTCGGTCGTCGACGCAGATGAGGTCACCATGACGATGGTGTCGGACGCGCCGCAGATGGGTGTGGTCGGTGCCCTGAGAAAGCTCAACGGATAGGGAGTCGGAGGCACAGATGAAGATACCTTACTACCCCGGCTGCACGCTTCACGAGCGCGCCCTCGACTTCGACAAGGCATCGAGGGAGTGTGCCCGGGCGCTCGACATCGAACTCGAGGAGCTCGAGATCTGGACGTGCTGCGGTGCCGTCTTCCCGCTCACGACCGACTCGGTGATGGATATCCTCGCCGGTGTGAGGAATCTCGCCTACGCCTCAAGGCTTGGCGACAAGGTCGTGACGCTCTGCTCGTTCTGCTACAACGTGCTCAAGCGCGCGAACAAGGTCATGCGGGACGACCCCGAGAAGCGCGAGAAGGCCAATCTCTTCCTCAGGGCCGACACCGACGCTCGGGAGAACATCGAGAGCTATCTCGCGGAGGACGACGTCGGCCAGGTCGACGTCCTTCACTACATCGGGATGCTCCGCGACATCGTGGGG